>NZ_LR130786.1:324147-648295 GCF_900626135.1 Senegalia massiliensis | reverse complement strand
AGTGACGATAGCGAAGGGGTCACACCTGTTCCCATCTCGAACACAGAAGTTAAGCCCTTCAGCGCTGATGGTACTTAGGTGGTAACGCCTTGGGAGAGTAGGACGTTGCTGGTTTTTTTGTTGTGTTTATTTAGTAAATATAATATAATCAGAGTTATAAGTAATATTATAACTCTGATTTTTTAGAGTAAACTTAATATTAGGGGGTAAATATGAATACGATTGAGACTTTTAATAATGGATTATCTTTTGATGAATTTTTAAATAGTTCAGAACCAAAATATAAAGACGCTACATTAGATTTTTATAATAATATGGAATTAGGAGAAGATTTAAATTCACAAATTAAAAATATAGATAGAGAAATAAATATATTAGTTTGTGCTGAACTTTGGTGTCCTGATTGCATATTAAATGTTCCAGCTGTACAAATATTTAATAAATTAAATGAAAATATAAAAATATCTATTATAGAAAAAGATGGGTATGAAGATGAATTTTCTAAAATACCTACTTTTATAATTTATGATAATAATTTTAATGAATTAGGAAGATTTATAGAAAGACCAAAAGTTATAAAGAAGATAGAAAATGAAGGAACACAACCTGAAATTATTGTAGCAAAAAGGCAATATAGGAAAGGTGAATATATTTTAGATACAGTACAAGATATATTAGATATAATAAAATAATATTAAATATAGTATAAAGGAGAATAATATGAATAACATAAGAAAAAAGGTAGTAATAAGTGGTTTAATTCTGGGCTTATCATTTTCAGCTTTTAATTTCTCATTTATGCCAAACAAAGTTATTGCAGATGAAAACAAATTTACTAATGTAAATGAAGATGGGTACATATCTCAACCATCTACAGACTGGGGTTTATATAAGCAAGATGAAAAAGTAAAAGGTATATTTGTAACAGGACATTCATATGGACATCCAACTAAATATAATGAATTATTAGATTTAGCTAATAGAACTGAGATAAATTCAATGGTTATTGATGTAAAAGATGATGCTGGAATGCTTTCATATAAATCTGATGTACCTCTTGCAATAGAAGCTGGAGCTAATGAAGTTGTTATAATGAATGATAGAGATTTTTTTAGTAAAAGAATGAAAGAAATTATTGATAATGACGTATATCCAATAGCCAGAATAGTTACTTTTAAAGATAAAGTTATTGGATCTGCTCGACCTGATTTAGCTATAAAGAATAAATCAGGAGGAGTTTGGAGAGATAACAAAGGGAATGCATGGTTAAATCCCTATAATAAAGATTCGTGGGAATATCCAATTCAATTAGCAGAAGAAGCAGCACTTATGGGATTTAAGGAAATACAATTTGACTATGTAAGATTTCCCACTGATGGAGATAGAGGAAATATAGATTATGGACAAGCAGGAAAAGATAAATCTAAAGCTGATGCTATAAAAGAATTTTTAGATTATGCAAGAGAGAGACTCCATGATAAGGGAGTAGTTGTATCAGCAGATGTTTTTGGAGATATAATAGCAGTTAAAGGAGATTCTACAATAGGTCAACAGTTAGAGTTGTTAGGTGCAAATACTGATATTCTAAGTCCTATGGTTTATCCATCTCATTATGGATTAGGATTTTATGGTGTTGACTATCCTGATACTAAACCTTATGAAATAGTAAATAAAGCTATGGATCAAGCTGTAGAAAGATTAGAAATTATACCTAAAGAAGAAAGAGCTAAAATAAGACCATGGCTACAAGATTTTTCTGCCCCTTGGCTTAAAAGTGCATATGGTTCTAATTATATAACATATGGTCCTGAGCAGGTAAGAGCTCAGATAAAAGCTACTTATGATGCAGGTCTTGAAGAATGGATACTATGGAATGCTGCAAATAGATATACAGAAGGTGCTTTAGAAAAAGAATAAATTAATTTAATTAATAAGTATTGCTATTAATATAAAGTCATGATAAAATACTATATATGGTAAGGAAAATAAAAATATACACAAAATATTGTGTATATTTTGTTTTTGCTCATATATAGAGGATAAAATATAGTATATTAAGATTTAGGAGGCTTGTCATGATTAGTGTAATGAAAAGAGATAAATCTTTAGTACCTTTTAATGCAAATAAAATTAAAAGGGCTATAGAAAATGCTATGGCAGAAACAAAAAAAGGTATAGATGAAGATTTAAGTAAAAGAATTACTGATAGTATTGAAGAAAAAATACTTCAAAAAGATATGAATGTATTTGTAGAAGATATACAAGATATGGTAGAGCATGAACTTATGGATAGCCCTAGAAAAGATGTAGCAAAAAGGTACATAATATATAGATTTGAAAAGGGTAAAAGAAGATCATCAAAGAAAAAAGAGGTACGTTTACTCACAGATGATTTTATAAGTGAATATAAACATAAACCATCACCTATGAAACAATTAGGAGAATTTATATATTATAGAACATATTCTAGATGGATTCCAGAAGAAAGTAGACGTGAATACTGGTGGGAAACTGTAAGACGTGCTGTAGAATACAATTGTAGTCTTGTACCTACTACAAGAGAAGAAGCAGAAAAATTATATGATAATATATATAATTTGAGACAATTTCTATCTGGTAGAACATTCTGGGTAGGTAATACTCCAGTTGCAAAACATTATCCTATGGCTAATTATAATTGTTCATTCCAAGTAATAGAGGACTTTGAATCGTTTAGAGATTTATTTTATCTTCTAATGGTAGGTTCTGGAGTAGGAGTAAGAGTATTAAAAGATGATGTAAAGCTTTTACCAAAAGTAAGATCAAATTATGAACTTATAAACGAAGATTATACACCGATTCCTAAACATGAAAGAGAAGATAGTACAAGTCTTGAATTCTTCCACAATGATACTGCAAAAATAATTGTAGGAGATAGTAAAGAAGGATGGGTTCAATCTTTAGATTATTACTTTAAGCTTATTTCAAGCAATGAGTATAGAAATATAACTACAATAGTAGTAAATTATGATAATGTACGTCCACAAGGAGAAAAACTTAAAACATTTGGTGGTACTGCTAGTGGACATCAAAGTCTTAAAAATATGTTCTCTAAAATAGATAAAGTTATAAACAAATTAGGAATTATATTTGGAGAGAAAAAGATAAAACTTAGACCAATTGATTGTTTAGATATAGCTAATATAATTGGAGAAAATGTAGTTGTTGGAGGAGTTAGAAGAACAGCAGAAATAGTATTAGTAGATCCAGAAGATAAAGAAGCAATAGATGCAAAAACAAATCTATATAAACAAATTGATGGTCAATGGATAGTTGACAAGGATATAATTCATAGACAAATGAGTAATAACTCAATATATTATAAGGAAAAACCAAGTCGTGAACGATTACATTGGCAATTAGAAAAAATGAGATATTCAGGAGAACCAGGCTGGGTAAATGAAGTAGCTGGTGCAAAGAGAAGACCAAATATGAATGGAGTTAATCCATGTGGAGAAATATTACTTGATTCTAGAGGATTATGTAATTTAACTACTATTAATGTATATTCATTTGTAGATGAAAATGGAAATCTTGATGTAGAAGGATTAAAAGAAGCTCAAAGGTTATCTGCAAGAGCAGGTTATAGAATGACTTGTGTAGAATTAGAACTTCCAAAATGGGATAGAGTTCAACAAAGAGATAAGCTTATAGGTTGTTCCTTAACTGGATGGCAAGATATGGTCAATGCTACAAATATGGATCTTGATGAACAAGCAAGAATATTAAGGGAACTTAAAGATGCAGCTAAAGAAGCTTCAACAGAATATGCTGAAGATATAGGTGAAAATGTTCCATTACTTGTTACAACAGTAAAACCTGAAGGTACACTTAGTCAATTACCAACTGTTTCAAGTGGTGTACATTACTCACACTCTCCATATTATATAAGACGTGTAAGAATAAATGCAGATGATCCACTTGTTAAGGTATGTGAAGAATTAGAATATCCAATTCATCCAGAAGTAGGTCAAGATTATGATACATGCACTACTAAGGTTATAGAGTTTCCTGTTAAATCTCCTGAGGGAAAAACTAAGTATGACGTATCTGCAATAGAACAACTAGAAAATTATAAATTATTTATGGGAAATTATGTAGAACATAACTGTTCAATAACTGTTCATGTAAGAGATCATGAATGGAATCAAGTTGAAGAATGGGTATGGAATAATTGGGATGATGTAGTAGCTTTATCCTTCTTATCATTAGATGATAATTTCTATGAATTACTTCCATATGAAGCAATTGATGAAGAAGAATATAATAGAAGAATGTCAGAAATGAAACCATTTGTTCCATCATTATTAAGCAAATATGAAAAAGAACAAACAGAATTTGATATTGGAGATGAAAGTTGTGATACTGGAGTATGTCCAATAAGATAATGGAGGAATACAATTGAAGGTAAGAGGATTTGAATTAGTAGATGATGAATTTAGAGTTCATAAAGAAAAAGAAATAAATATTCCCTTAAGAGCTAGTACTGGTTCTGCCGGATATGATATATATACTCCTGAAAAGTTTATTATTAAGCCTCAAGAGACTAAAATAATATGGACAGATATAAAGGCGTATATGTTAGATAATGAAGTGTTACAAGTATATATAAGAAGTTCTATAGGTATTAAAAAGGGACTTGTATTAGCAAATGGTACTGGAATAATAGATAAAGACTATTATTCCAATCCATCTAATGATGGAAATATAGGAATTGCCATTACTAATATTTCTACAAAAACAGTAGAAATAAATGAAAATGAAAGAGTAGCTCAAGGATTATTCATAAATTATCTTTTAACAGATAATGACAACACCAAAAATAAAAGAATTGGTGGAATAGGAAGTACTGGAAAGTAAAAAATGGTCAATTTAACTTCGGTTAAATTGACCATTTTTTATTAAACAACTTCTGGATAAACACTTACTTTTTTCTTTTTCTTACCTAGTCTTTCAAATTTAACTATACCATCTGATACTGCAAATAAAGTATCATCTTTTGCTCTTTTTACATTTACGCCTGGATGAATTTTAGTGCCTCTTTGTCTTACTAATATATTTCCACTTAGCACAAACTGTCCGTCTGCTCTTTTAGTGCCAAGTCTTTTAGATTCACTATCACGTCCATTTTTTGAACTACCACCAGCTTTTTTATGTGCAAAAAGTTGTAAATTCATTTGTAACATTAGAATACCTCCAATCTAATATAATATCTATACATTCGATAACATTTACTAAATGAAAATAATTATCACTAATATATATTATACAATTTTTTTTGTCATAAGTCAAAATATAATATGCTTATTTAAAAGTTATCAATAAATTTAGAAAAATGAATTGACAAAGCTTTAAAAATTCATTATAATATAAATGTTACTAATAATTAATATTTATAATGAAAGGGGATTTTGTATGGAGAAAAAGGGGTTAGGTTTAACATCCAAGATTTTATTAGGTTTATTCTTAGGACTTGTAACTGGATTAATTCTTTATTTTGTACCATCGGGAATGATAAGAGATACTATAATAGTTGATGGAGTTTTATATTTTATTGGTCAAGTATTTTTAAGAGCAATAAAGATGTTAGTAGTACCACTTGTATTTATTTCAATAGTGAATGGCGCATCAAGTATTGGAGATATTAAAAAGCTTGGTAGAATTGGAGGGAGAACAGTACTTTTTTATATAACTACTACAGCTATAGCTATATCAATTGCATTACTTGTAGCATCAATTGTAAATCCAGGTATCACAGATGGTGGTCTTGATTTATCAAGAGTAGTAACACAAGAAGTAGAAATAAATGAATCAGTTCCAATAGTAGATGTATTCTTAGATATGGTACCTACAAATCCGGTATCTTCAATGGTGAATACTAATATGCTTCAGATCATAGTATTTGCGCTTTTAATTGGTATTGGACTTTCCGCCCTTGGAGAAAAGGCAAAAAATGTATCGCAGTTATTTAGTGAATTAAATGAACTTATGATGAAAATGGTATCTTTCATAATGCTACTTGCTCCTATAGGAGTTTTTGGTCTTATAGCTAAGACATTTGCAAATGAGGGACTTACTGCTATATTCCCACTTGCAAAATACTTTGGTACTGTAATCGTAGTACTTTTATTACATGCAGCATTAACTTATGGAGGAATATTAAAGTTATTTACAGGGCTTAGTCCTGTGAGATTTTTCAAAAATTTCTTCCCAGCAATATCAGTAGCATTTTCTACAGCTACTAGTAGTGGTAGTTTACCTGTAACATTAGATGTTTCTGAAGAAAACTTAGGAGTATCAAAAAATATATCTGCATTTACATTACCACTTGGTGCAACGATAAACATGGATGGGACTGCTATAATGCAAGGAGTTGCAACTATATTTATAGCACAAGTATATGATATTGATTTAACTTTTGCTCAAATATTAACTGTAATATTTACAGCTACTTTAGCATCAATTGGTACAGCTGGAGTTCCTGGAGTAGGTCTTATAATGCTTTCTATGGTTCTTCAAGCAGTTAATATACCTGTAGAAGGAATAGGACTAATAATGGGAATAGATAGATTATTGGATATGACTAGAACTGCAGTAAATATAACTGGTGATGCAGTATGTACACTTATAGTAGCAAAAAAAGAAGGAGAATTTGATGAAACTGTATTCAATGGTGAAAATAATTACAATGGAAATAAACTTACATCAAAACCAAATATAGCTAATGAATCAGCGAATTAAAAAATACCCCTAGGGGTATTTTTTAATTCGCTAAAACTTCTTTAAGTAAAGTTATAAATTTTTTATTCTGTTCCTTTGTTCCTATGGTAACTCTTATCCATGTTCCTGTTATAGGTCTTATTATGACACCTCTTTTTTGAAGTTCTATAAATATTTCCTCTGAAACTCTATTAACATTAACAAAGATATGATTAGTTTCAGAAGGGGCATATTTTAAGTTTAATTTGTCAAATTCATTATATAAGTACTCTTTACCTTCTTTATTTATTCTATAGCAACTTTCTACAAATTCATTATCTTTTAATGCTTCAACTGCTGCAATTTGTGCAAGTGAATTTACATTAAAAGGTCCTCTAATTTTGTTTATGTTTTTAATTATTTTTTCATTTGCCATGGTATAACCTACTCTTAAAGCAGCAAGACCATACATTTTAGAAAAGGTTCTCATTATGATTAGATTAGAATATTTCTTTAAAAGCTTTAAATTATCTTTTGGATAATCATCTCTTGTTACATATTCTCTGTAAGCTTCATCATAAACTACTATTATATTTTCAGGAACTTTTTTTAGAAAGTTCAACAATTCTTTTTCACTGAACATAGTACCTGTAGGATTATTTGGGTTACAGAGCCAAATTAATTTTGTATTTTTTGTTATGGCATTTATCATACCATTTAAATCATAAGTCCAATCTTTAAGCGGAACTATTTTAGGAATTCCACCCATCATAATGGCTGTAGAAATATATCTTGGGAAAGTTATATCTGCCATTATAACTTCATCACCTTTATTTATAAAGGTTTTTGATATCATATCTACCATTTCATCAGACCCACTACTTGGAAGTATCTGTTCGGGTTTTAAATCTAATTTTTTAGCAAGCTCATCCTTTAATATAGTTGTATTTCCATCAGGATAAATTGCTAAATTATCAATAGATTTGATTAATTTTTCTTTTACTTTTTCTGAAGTACCCATAGGGTTTTCATTGGATGCAAGCTTTATAACTTCTGTTAATCCATATTCTTTTTTTACATCTTCTATAGGCTTGCCTGGCGTATAAGCTTTTAAATCTTTAATTTCATCTCTAAATTTTATCATTTAATAGCCCCCCTAGTTGTTAATAGAAATACAATTTTAATTTAATTATATCACACTAGCTAGAAAAGATTTGTTAAAATATTTTTAAAATTCTAACGAAGGGGTATATATCCTATGATTTAACCTTAAAAGTTCTATATAAATTTTAAATTTAATAATATAAAGAAGGAGATTTCAAATTTATGTAGAATATTATAAATAGTCAGAATAATAAACTCTAGTTGAGGGGGAAAGTGTATGTATAATTATAATGCTGATAAGATTAGAAACATAGCTTTTTTAGGACACCATAGTAGTGGTAAGACAACTTTAGTTGAATCAATGTTAATGACTACAGGAGCAATTAAGAGAAAAGGTAGAGTAGAAGATAGAAATACAATATCAGACTTTGATAAAGAAGAAAAATCAAGAGAAGTTTCTATTTACACTTCTGTTATACCATTAGAATGGAAGAGTCATAAATATAATGTATTGGATACTCCAGGATATTTTGATTTTATAGGTGAAGTTCATTCAGCTCTTAGAGTATCAAAAGGAGCCGTAATTGTATTAGATGCTAGTTCAGGAATAGAGGTAGGTTGTGAAAAAGCTTGGAAACTCACTAGAAAAACAAATACTCCAACTATTTTATATATAAATAAAATGGATAAAGAAAATATTAACTATGATAAATTAGTAAATCAATTAAGAGAAAAATTTGGTAAAGCAATTATACCATTTCACATTCCCATAGGAAAAGAAAATGAATTTAAAGGTTTCGTGAATATAGTTGATATGAAGGCAAGAATTTATAATAAAGATAAAAAAATATGTGAAGATGCAGAAATTTGGCCAGAAAAAGAAGTTAAAATGGGAGATTATAGAGAAATGCTCATTGAATCAGTAGCAGAAAGTGATGATGAGTTACTAGAAAAATATTTTGAAGGTGAAGAATTTACAGAAGAAGAAATACACACTGGTTTACGTAAAGGAGTTATTGAAGGTAAACTTATACCAGTTCTTATAGGGTCTGCTACATTAAATGTTGGTACAGAAACACTTTTAAATATGATGTGGGATTATCTTCCTTCTCCAACTGATTTAGAAAAACCAAGTGGAATAAATCCAAAGAATAAAAAAGAAGAAGAAAGAAATATAGAAGATGAAGAACCATTTTCAGCTATAGTATTTAAAACTATTGCAGATCCATATTTAGGAAAAATTTCACTATTTCAAGTAAGAAGTGGAGTATTGAAAAAAGATGATGAAGTATATAATTCAAACACTGAAGAAATAGAAAAAATAGGAAATATATTTATGTTAAGAGGTAAAGAGCAAATAGAAGTAAATGAAGTTCATGCTGGAGATATTGGAGCAGTTTCAAAATTAAACAATACACATACTGGTGATACAATATGTAATAAAGAAAATCCTATTATTTATGAAAATGTTTACTTTCCAAAACCAACATTGTTTATGGCTGCTAGACCAGTAAATAAAAATGACGAAGAAAAGATAGGTCAAGCTCTTCAAAAATTACTAGAAGAAGATAAGACCTTTAGTGTAGAAAGAAATAATGAAACTAAAGAACTTTTAATTGGAGGACAAGGAAATACACAATTAGAAGTAATTAAAAATAAATTAAAAAATGATTTTGGAGTTACTATTGAATTATCGGATCCTAAAATTGCATATAGAGAAACCATAAAAGGAACTTCAAATGTTCAAGGTAAGCATAAAAAACAATCTGGTGGAGCAGGACAATATGGAGATGTTATAATAAAATTTGAACCCTCAACAGAAGAATTTATATTTGAAGAAGAAATATTTGGTGGAGCAGTACCAAGACAATATATACCAGCTGTAGAGAAGGGGCTTAGAGAATCAGTTTTAAAAGGTCCACTTGCAGGGTATCCTGTAGTGAATATAAAATCAACACTATTAGATGGTTCATATCATCCTGTAGATTCAAATGAAATGGCCTTTAAAATAGCTGCTTCATTGGCATTTAAAAAGGGAATAGAAAAAGCAGGTCCAGTACTTTTAGAACCTATTATGAGAGTAGAAATAATCATACCAGATGAGTATATGGGTGATATAATGGGTGATATGAATAAAAGACGTGGAAGAATATTAGGTATGGAGCCTAGAGAAGATGGAACTCAATTAGTAATAGCAGAAGCTCCTGCTGCTGAAATGTTTAAATATACTATAGATTTAAAGTCTATGACTCAAGCTCGAGGAACGTTTTTAATGGAATTTTCAAGATATGAAGAAGTTCCATCAAATATAAGTGAAAAAATAGTTGAAGAATATAAAAGTAAAGAAGCATAATAAAGCTCGCCAATTGGCGAGCTTTATTATTTAAAGAATATAATAGAAAACACAAGAAAATTTGAGGAATTCATATATATTATAAAATAAATTGGGTATAATTTATTTTAAACTAGAATTCTTATTTATTATTAGGGTTGAATAATACATAAGATATTGTATAATGAAAACAAAGGTCAAACAAAGTCAAAGTAAAATTAAAGTGAATTTGGTGGGATAACTATGGCACGAATTAGTGATATTATAGAAAGATTTATAGTTTCGATGATGACAAATACTGAAAAAGATATTTTAGAAATTCAAAGAAATGAATTAGCAGAACATTTTAACTGTGCTCCATCTCAGATAAATTATGTTTTAGCTACTAGATTTACTCCAGAGAAGGGATATTATATTGAGAGTAAAAGAGGTGGAGGCGGGTATATAAAAATAATAAGGGTTAATATAAAGGAAGAAAAAGATATTAGAAAGTTATTAATAAATAGTATAGGTAATAGTATTACAACTCAAAAAGCATATAATATTATAGATAATCTTAAAGAAAAAGAGTTTATAACAAATAGAGAGTCCTTAATCATGAAAAATGCTATAAGTAATAGTGCATTATCTTTTGTAATGGAATATAAAAATGAATTAAGAGCAAAAATATTTAAATATATGCTAATTTCATTATTAAGTGAGGAGTGAAAAAATGATTTGTGATAGATGTGGAGAAAATCAAGCAACAGTTCATTACAAAGAAATAATAAATGGAAATAAGAAAGAAATGCATTTATGTGATGAATGTGCTCATAATAAACAGATGTCATCACCATTTTCAATTAATCAGTTACTTGCAGGATTGATTGATAGTGGATTTGATAAAAATGTTGGATTTGATTATATGGAACCTAAGAAGTGTGAAAATTGTGGTATGACTTATAATAAATTTAAACAAACAGGAAAGTTAGGATGTAGTAAATGCTATGAAACATTTAATGATAATTTAAACCCTTTATTTAAAAGAATTCATGGACATGATACTCATAGAGGAAAAATACCAAATAGAGCAGGTAAAGGTATAAAAATTAAAAATGATATAAAAAAATTAACTGAAAAATTAAATCAGGCTATAGAAAATGAAGAGTTTGAAAAAGCTGCAGAATTGAGAGATGAAATAAGAGATCTTAGAGAAGATATAAAAGAGTAAGAGGTGATTTAAATGAAATGGTTAGATTGTGATGGTTGCGATCAAGATATAGTTGTAAGTAGTAGAATAAGACTTGCAAGAAATATAGAAAATATAAAATTTCCTCAAAAGATAAATAAAGATGATTCTGATAACATAAAAGAGCAAATAAAAAAAGCTGTAACAGAAAATAATGAAATAGGTAAAAATTATAGATATTATGATATGAAAAATTTAAATATAGTTGAAAGTAGAAAATATGTGGAAGACCATTTGATATCTCCTGGATTACTTGAGCATAGTCAGATTGGTGGTTTCTTACTGAGTGAAGATGAAAAATCTACAATTATGATAAATGAAGAAGATCATATAAGAATGCAAGTTTTGTATCCAGGATTTGAGTTAGAAAAATGCTTTAGTGAATCTAATAGAATTGATGATATTTTAGAAAGTAAAATTAAATATGCATTTGATGAAAAGATAGGCTATTTAACTTCATGTCCTACTAATATAGGTACTGGCATGAGAGCATCAGTGATGTTGCATCTACCTTCACTTGTTATAACAAATCAAATAAATGGAATAATTCAAGCAGTAAACCAAATTGGTCTTACTGTCAGAGGTGTATATGGAGAAGGTAGCAATGCAATGGGGAATTTATTTCAAATATCTAATCAAACTACAATAGGTGAGTCTGAAGAGGATATAATTCAAAAATTAAAAAACATAGTAAATCAACTTGTTAAAAATGAACGAAATGCAAGAAATACTATTTATACTAATAATAAAATCAGAATGGAAGATAAAGTGTGTAGATCACTTGGCACATTAAAAAATGCAAGAATATTATCTACTGATGAAGCGATGAGTTTATTATCTGATGTAAAATTAGGTATAGAAATGAACATAATAGATAATATTGATAGAGTAATAATAAATAAACTTATGATAAAAATACAGCCTGCACATATTTTAAATAGCGCAGATAAAGATTTAGATGCAAATGACAGAGATATATTAAGAGCAAAAATTGTAAGAGAATCGTTAGAAAAGGAGGCAATTAAATAATGGCAATGTTTGGAAGATTTTCAGAAAGAGCACAAAAGGCAATTATATTGTCACAAGAAGAAGCAAAATCTTTAAATCATAATTATGTAGGAACAGAACATTTACTATTAGGAGTATCAAAAGAAGGAGAAGGAATTGCAGCACAAGTATTAAACAAATTAGGAGCAACTACTGATAAAATAAAGGCAGAAATAGAAAAGAGACTTGGAAAAGGAAAAGAAGCTACAGAAGTCTTAGGCTTTACTCCTAGAACTAAAAAGGTATTTGAACTAAGTTTTATGGAAGCAAGAAATATTGGTCAGAATTATGTAGGAACAGAACATATATTGCTTGGACTTATAAAAGAAGGAGAAGGTGTAGCTCCTAATCTATTAAAAGCTATGGGTATTGATTTAAATATGCTAAGAAATGAAATTATAAAGATGCTTGGTAGCACAAATTCTAGTAGTGGATCTTCTGGAATGAATACCACAGGAGGTAATAGAAGTAATACAAAAACACCTACATTAGATAAATACGGAAGAGATTTAACAGAGTATGCCAATGAAGGTAAATTAGATCCAGTTATAGGAAGACAAAAAGAAATTGAGAGAGTAGTTCAAGTGTTAAGCAGGAGAACAAAAAATAATCCTGTGTTAATAGGGGAACCAGGAGTAGGAAAAACAGCAGTTGCAGAAGGTCTTGCACAAGAAATTAATGAAGGTAAAATTCCAGAAATATTAAAAGACAAAAGAGTAGTTACTTTAGATTTAGCTTCAATGGTAGCTGGAGCAAAGTATAGAGGTGAATTTGAAGATAGACTTAAAAAAATAATGGAAGAGATAAGAAATGCAGGAGATGTAATACTTTTCATTGATGAAATGCATACCATAATAGGTGCAGGTGCAGCAGAAGGTGCAATTGATGCATCTAATATATTAAAGCCAGCACTTGCAAGAGGTGAACTTCAAGCAATAGGTGCTACAACTTTAGATGAATATAAAAAGCATATAGAAAAAGATGCTGCACTTGAGAGAAGGTTCCAACCAATACAGGTAGAAGCTCCATCAATAAAAGATACAGTTAAAATACTTGAAGGATTAAGAGATAGATATGAAGCACATCATAGGGTGAAAATCACAGATGAAGCTTTAAAAGCTGCAGCAGAATTATCTGAAAGATATATTACTGATAGACATCTACCAGATAAAGCTATAGATTTAATTGATGAAGCAGCTTCACGTGTAAGAATTCAGACAATAACAGCACCTCCAGAACTTAAAGATATTGAATCAAGATTAGAAGAATTATCACAAGAAAAAGAAGAAGCAGTAAATACTCAAAACTATGAAAAAGCAGCACAATTACGTGATGAAGAAAAGAAACTAAAAGAAGAGTTAGAACAAGAAAGAAATGAATGGCAAAAAGATAAGAGATCAAAGGCTAATGAAGTTGGATATGAGGAAATAGCTCACATAGTATCTTCATGGACTGGAGTTCCTGTAAAGAAAATGACAGTTGAAGAATCAGAAAGGCTATTAAACTTGGAAGGATTACTTCATGAAAGGGTAATAGGTCAAGATCAAGCTGTAAAAGCAGTTGCAAGTGCTGTAAGAAGAGCAAGAGTAGGACTTAAAGATCCAGATAAGCCAATAGGTTCATTTATATTTTTAGGACCAACAGGAGTAGGTAAAACTGAGTTATCTAGAGCACTTGCAGAGGCACTATTTGGTGAAGAAGATGCAATGATTAGAATAGATATGTCAGAATACATGGAAAAACATTCTGTATCACGTCTTGTAGGTTCACCACCAGGATATGTAGGTTATGATGAAGGTGGTCAATTAACTGAAAAAGTAAGAAGAAAACCATATTCAGTAATATTATTTGATGAAATTGAAAAAGCACATCCAGATGTATTTAATATACTTCTTCAATTATTAGATGATGGTAGACTTACTGATTCAAAAGGAAGAACAGTAGACTTTAAAAATACAGTTGTTATTATGACATCAAATGTAGGTGCATCTACTATTAAAAAACAAAAGACACTTGGATTTGCAGCACCACAAGATGAAGAAAAAGCAGAATATGAAAAAATGCGTGATAATGTTATGGATGAATTAAGAAGAAGTTTTAGACCAGAGTTCTTAAATAGAATAGATGAAGTAATAGTATTCCACTCATTAAATCAAACTCATATAAATGAGATAGTAGAGCTTATGGTAAGAGACTTAGAAAAACGACTTAAAAAGTTGGATATAGACATTAAACTAACAGATAAGGCAAAAGAATATATAGGCAAAGAAGGATTTGATCCTCAATTTGGTGCAAGACCACTTGAAAGAACCATAAGAAAGAAAATAGAAGATAAACTTTCAGAAGAAATACTAAAAGGTGATTTAGAAAAAAGTGATAATATCCTAGTGGATTTAGATGAAAATGAAGAGTTAACATTTAGTAAAGAGTAATTAGAAAAAATAAGGGCTAGTAATATTAATATTGCTAGCCTTTTTTTATTTTTAAAAGGATTTATATAATTTTTATAGAATAATATTTAGTATATAGAGTTTTAATATAGGAAGGTGAAATATAATGAAATTTGGAATGAGAAAACCTAGTTTAAAGAAAAGAATAGCTGCAAAAACTAGTATAAAAAGACAAATAGTACATCGTTCAGGACTTAAAATGCCTAAAGGATACGGCTGGTTAAGAAATCCTAAAAAATATGCATATAATAAGGTATATAATAAAACCTCATTTGATATTTTTAAAGTTCTTAAAAAGATATTTAAGTAAAAATTCATAACAAAAAAGGATGTGATTATAAATGGACATTATTGATAGATTAAAATCATTAAATGAAACAATTTGGTATAATCCTAATTATATGGCTTCTCCTAATATGAATGATTTTTCGATTAATATAGAAGAAGTAAAGAAAGCAGAAGCAAGACTTTTGAGATTTGCACCCTATATTGAAAAAGTCTTTCCAGAGACTAAAGATGGAATTATAGAATCCCCTATAAATAGAATAGATAAAATGAAAAATAAAATGGAGAATATTTTTGATACTAAAATATATGGGAATCTTCTTTTAAAAAGAGATGATTTACTTCCTATAGCTGGTTCAATAAAGGCTCGAGGAGGAATTTATGAAGTTTTAAAATATGTAGAAGAACTTTTGCTAAAACAAGAATTACTTAACATAAATGATGATTATAGAATATTAACAGAAGAAAAGTTTAAGAATTTCTTTTCAAAGTATACCATACAAGTAGGAAGCACAGGTAATCTTGGACTTAGTATAGGAATTATGAGTGCTAAGATTGGATTTAAGGTGATAGTACATATGTCATCTGATGCTAAGAAGTGGAAAAAAGATTTGCTTAGATCTAAAGGTGTTAAAGTAGTAGAATATGAGGATGATTATTCTATAGCTGTTGAAGAAGGAAGATATTTATCTAATAAAAATCCTAAAAGTTATTTTATAGATGATGAAAATTCAAAAAATCTATTTTTGGGATATGCAGTTGGTGGTATGAGAGTTAAAAAACAATTAGATGATATGGGAATTATAGTAGATAAAGAAAATCCTTTATTTGTATATTTACCTTGTGGAGTAGGAGGTGGTCCTGGAGGAGTTGCTTATGGACTCAAACTTGTGTATGGAGATAATGTAAAATGTTTTTTTGCAGAACCAACTCATTCTCCTGCAATGTTACTGGGACTTGCAACAGGAAAACATGATAAAATTTCTGTGAAAGATATTGGATTAGATAATAAAACTGAAGCTGATGGATTGGCAGTTGGTAGACCGTCCCTTATTGCAAGTGAGATTATGGATAAACTTCTTACGGGATCATTTACTATAGAAGATAAAAAGTTGTATATCTTTTTAAAAGCATTATATAAATCAGAATATATATTTTTAGAGCCTTCAGCATTAGCTGGATTTTTAGGCCCAATATTCACATCTTCTAAATATAAAGAAGAAAATATTACACATTTATGCTGGGGTACAGGAGGAAGCTTAGTTCCAAAAGAAGTGAGAGAAAAATTCTTGATGATATAAAGGTCGAAAGTATTAATAAATGATTGGAGCTGAATGATTATGAAAAAGATTACAAAATATTTTTTAATAGTATTTTCTTTAATAATGGCTATATCTTTATTTTCAGCTTGTAGTGGACAGGATGATTTAAGTGATGAGTCTTCTATGAATACTTTAGAAAAGGAAGTTTCAGATGAAGAGGCTGATTTTAATACACCAGAAGTAGAGGGATTTGAAATAGCAGATGGCGAAAAAATAATTTCAAATTATTTTATGAGTCTAGAAACACTTGATTTTGAAAAGACAAGATCAGAGTTAGAAAATTTAATTGAAAAGTATAAATCTTTTATAGAAAATTCTAATGTGAATTTTAGAGGCTCTAGTTATTCTAAAAACTATAGATATGGAGACTATTCAATAAGAATTCCCAAAGAAAGTTTAGAAAAATTTAAAATTGACTTAAATCAAATAGGGAATATAATTGAAGAAAGCAAAAATAATCAAGATGTAACAAAATTTTATAGAGATACAGAATCTAGATTAAAGCTAGCAACTGCAAAAGAAAAAAGATTATTGGAGCTTTTGGAAAAAGCAGAAAAAATAGAAGATATCATAGCTATTGAATCTGAACTTACTAATACTATTTACGAAAAAGAAAGATTAGAAAAAAGTTTAAAATCTATAGATGAAAAAATTGAATATACTACTTTAAACTTACAGCTAATAGAAGTAAGAAATTTTTCCAATACTGATAATATAGATAATTCACTTATTACTAGATTGAAAAATGCATTCACTGATTCAATATTTGCTTTTAAAATAGCATTAGAAAACTTTATAATATGGCTAGTATATGCCTTACCTTATATATTAATTTTAGGTGTTTTAGTATTACTAGGTGTAATAGTTATAAAGAAAAGAAAGAAAAAATAAATAAATGAAATCTAAGTTAAAGGATATAAGATAATTATTCTATAACCCTTTTCTGATATAATATAAATATAAAAAACTTAAGTTGAATAAAAGGTTATTGTTATTAGAATTTTAAACTTTAGGGGAGATATTATATGATTACAGAAATAAATGAAGAAATACTGGTAATTAAAGAAAAATTAAGAGAAAATAAAAAGCTTAAATCATTGAAAAAAACAATACAAGAAGAACTTGGAACAAAGAAAATTCAACAAAAAGAATTAAAGAAAATATTAGAAAAAGAAAGAAAAGACTTTGAAAAACTTGAAGATTTAAGTTTAAGTTCAATACTTCTATCATTAACAGGAAAGAAAGAAGAAAAACTTGATAAAGAAAAAGAAGAATATATTATAGCAAAACTTAGATATGAAGATTGTATTAAACAGATTAATGAGTTGGAAACCCAACTAGATGATACTAACCAATTATTGATAAACTATGAAGAAGTGGATAAAAGATATGAAGATTTAATAAAAGAAAAGGAAGAATTATTAATTAGAGAAGGTGGGAATTTAGGGAATAAATTAAAAAATAAAATTTTAAATATAGATCAACTTAAAGTAGATATGAAAGAGTTAAGAGAAGCTATAAATGCAGGTAAAGATGCATTAAGGTCTTTAAATCTTGTAGAAGAAAAACTTAATAGTGCAAGGAACTGGGGGACTTGGGATATACTTGGTGGTGGCCTAATTTCTAATATGGCTAAACATTCAGCAATAAATGAAGCAAATAATATAGCAAAAACTGCTCAAGTTGACCTTAAAAAGTTTAAAAAAGAATTGTCAGATGTAAATGAATTTACAAGTATTCAGGTTAATTTATCTTCTTTTGCATCTTTTGCAGATTTTTTCTTTGATGGTATATTGTCTGATTGGTTTGTGCAGTCAAAAATAAAGGATTCATTAAACAATGTTAATGAAGCTATGAGAGAAATAGAGGTTATAATTTCAGATTTAAATCAAAATATTAATAAATTAGAAAATAACTTAAAGGAATTAGAGTTAAAAGTAAAAAATATTTTAAATAATATTTAATATTACTTTATACATATTTTTCATATAAAGGAGATAAGGATGAAAAAAGAAAAATTTTGTTTAGAAGAAGCAACTATAGACTCAATTCATACTGCATTTAAAAATGGTAGCTTAACTTGTAAAGAACTTATAAAAAAATACATAGATAGAATTGAAAAGTATGACAAAATAGGTCCTATGATTAATTCTATAATTATGATAAATAAAAATGCATTTAAAATAGCGGATGAATTAGATGAAAAATTTAAGAAATCAGGATTAACAGGACCTTTGCATGGAATACCTGTATTGTTAAAAGATAATATTAATTTAGAAGGTACTAAAACTACAGCAGGTTCTATTAGCTTAAAGGAAGTAAAATCTGAAAAGGATGCTTTTATTATTAAAAAGTTAAAAGATGCAGGTGCTATAATAATAGCAAAAGTTAATTTGCATGAATTTGCAGTCTGGGGTGAAACAGTAAGTTCCATATTAGGTCAAACTTTAAACCCTTATGATTTAACTAGAACTCCTGGTGGATCTAGTGGTGGAACTGGTGCAGCAGTAGCTATGAATTTTGGTTTAATAGGAATAGGAACAGATACAGTAAACTCTGTACGATCTCCTGCTTCAGCATGTAATTTAGTAGGATTTAGACCAACTGTTGGTTTAGTAAGTAGGAGTGGAATTATACCTTATTCATTGACTCAAGATACAGCTGGACCAATTATGCGTAATGTAGAAGATACGGCAAAGGTATTAGATGCAATTGTTGGATATGATGTTAAGGATCCAATGACAGCATGGTCTATAGGAAATATTCCTAAAACTTATACAAAGCACTTAAACAAAGATGGGTTGAATAGGAAAAGAATTGGAGTATTAAAAAGTCTTTTTGGTAATGAAAAAATACATAAACAAGTAAATGATATAATATATAGTAATTTAAAAGTTATGGAAGACAATGGTGCTGAGGTAGTAAATATTTATGAGAACATAGATGCTGATAAGTTAATAGAACAAACAAGTGTACATCTTTATGAATTAAAAGAAGACTTAAATGAATATTTGAAAGAGTTGGGATCAAGATCCAAAGTTAATTCACTTAATGATATAATAGAATCTAAGAAATATCATAAGGGAATAGAAACAAATATTAAATTTGCAGAAACTATTGATAGAAGTATGCATGAATATAATAAAAGAATAGTTAATAGGATTGAACTACAAAATTTAGTGATGGAACTTATGGCAAAATATAAATTAGATGCAATTGTATATCCTCATCAAAAAAGACCAGTTGTAAAAGTAGGTGAATCTCAAGTAGATAGGAATGGAGTATTAGGAGCTATAACTGGATTTCCTTCTTGCGTATTACCTGCTGGATTTACAAATCCAACAGAAACAGCACCGATTGGTATTCCAGTAGGTATAGAATTTTTAACTAGAAAATGGAATGAATCTGTATTATTTGAAATTGCATATGGTCTTGAACAAGCAAATAAAAATAGGAAAAGTCCTATTATAAATAAAAATGTTGTTTAGGAAATTTCCTAAACAACATTTTTTATTTATCTTCAATCCTTAAATTAAACCCTTGATTTTTAACTACGTTTAAAAGTTTACTTCTTTTTTCGTTTTCCATCTTAAGAATTTCAACTACTTGTTTACTAAATTCATCAAGAGATTTTGTTTCATTTCTTAAATCATAGTATTTCTTCATTTCTTTATCATATTCTTTTATAGATTCTAGATAACTTTCCTGTTTTTTATATCTATTTTCAAATACTTTAAGAGATATATCCATTCTAGGTTTTAACATAGGATTTTGATCTGGATAACCAAAACCCACTCCTACTATAGGGAATGTAAGTCTTGGAAGTTCTAATAGATCTATGATAGCTTGAGGGTCATTTAAAATGCTTCCTAGGTAAACAGTACCCATATCTAATGATTCAATAGCTGTAATCATGTTTTGAGCAGCTATTGCACCATCTGTAAATCCTTGAAAAAATCTATCCATATCTTTTTTATGAGGTAAATTTTCTCCTAGTTCTTCTGATATTCTAGCATTTCTATAGACATCAACTATAAATATAACTAGCTCTGGAAAATTTTTTATATAGTCTTGGTTACATATCTTACTTATCTTTTCTTTTGTTTTATCATCAGTTATACGAATTATGCTATAAGATTGCATAGCTATACTAGAAGCAGTACGATTTGCTACTTTAAATATTGTGTTTAAAGTATTTTCATCTATTTTTTTATTTTTGAATTTCCTAATTGTACGGTGATTTAATTGACTCTCAATAGTTTTATTCAATAAATCTCATCCTTTCAAATATAATAGATATCTAATATATGTTTTACCACTAATTTTAATTATCAAACTTTATTTTTAACGATATAATTGACAACTGTAAATAATAATGATATATTGTAAACAAACTTAATATAGTTCTATTGGTACAATTTAAATTAAATTGTTTAAAAGGGAAGTTCGGTGAAATACCGACACGGTCCCGCCACTGTAATAGATAGAATCTTATGGATGCCACTGTGATGAACATGGGAAGGTATAAGATTTGTTATTCTTAAGTCAGGAGACCTGCCAATAGTATAAGCGCTATTTATTACTCACGAGGATGAGGAGGTGTTATTTGATAACATCCTTTCTATGTCTAGAAAGGTTTTTTTATTAGTAATAAGTCAGCAAATATATGCTGATTTTTTTATGTTTAGATTACAATTACTACTATATAATACCTTATAATATTAGTAATTTAGAATAAATTCATTATAGGTTATAGGATTAATAGAAGATCTAAATTGTCAATTATAAGTATTTAGTAGAACTATCCTATATAGAGTAATCTATTCATATGTTAGGAGTGAATTTAATGAATATAGCAATAGGAGTATGTGAAAAAATAAATGGAATTTGTACAACAATGGGATGTTTTAAAGCTTTTAATAATAAAGAAAAACATTTTAAAACCTATAAAAATGAAGAAATAAATTTATCATCTTTTTTTACTTGTCAAATATGTTCTAGTGAGTCAAAGGATTGGTTAAATGAATTAGCAGATAGATTTGTAAAAAATAATATATTTAAAGTACATATAGGTGTATGTATAGTAAAATGCAAAGCAGATAAAAAGGAAGAAATAATTAATATATTTCAATCTAAAGGAATAAAAGTAATTGAGGGAACTCATTAATAGAAAGGTGAAGTAAATGAAAAAAATAATTAAAAGATTAAGTATTTTTGTATTGATAATTTTTTTAGTGAATTTAGTAGGGTGTAGTAATGATAATAGTGGTTCAAAAGAATCAAATACTGAGCCAACAGTTGCTGAAAATAATGAATCAAATAAAGAAAATGAAAGTTCTCATTATCCTGTAACTGTTACTACTTATAATTGGGCTAAGGAGCCAGTAGAAATAACATTTAATGAAGCTCCTGAAAGAGTAGTTGCAATATATCAAAGTGCAATAGAAACACTTCTAGCATTAGATCAAGGAGATAAAATAGTAGCAGCTTCATATTTAGATGATCCAGTTAAAGAAGAGTTTCAGGAATCATTTGATAAAATAAAATATTATAAGCAACTGCCAACAAAAGAAGAGATATTAGCATTGGAACCTGATTTTATTACTAGTTGGTATTCTTTATTTGCAGAAAAGGTTTATGGTGATATTTCATTTTGGCATGAAAGAGATATAAATACTTATATTCAGCAAAACAGTGGTGTTAAATCACCTAATACTTTAGAAAATGAATATCAAGATATAATTAATATAGGCAAAATATTTAATGTAGAAGATAAAGCTAATAATATTGTAAAAGAAATGAAACAACAAATTGAAAAAGCTAAAGAAAGTGTACAGAATAAAGAAAAGGTAAAAGCAATTATTTTAGAAGTTGGAAAAGAAGGACAATATAGAATATATGGAGAAGATAGTATAGGTGGAGATATAGCAACTCAAGTGGGAGCAGATTTAGTTGCTAAGAAAAGTATAAATATAGGGATGGAAGATTTGATAAATTTAAATCCTGATGTTATTTTCACAGTATATTATGGCGATTCTATAGATAGTGAAAAAGCTGTTAATAGCATAATGAGTAATCCTGCTCTTGGAAGTATTTCTGCAGTTAAAAATGATAGAGTAAATCCTATTGTATTAAGTGAAGTTTATGCAAGTGGTATTAGAACTATGGATGGTATAAATACTATAATTGAAGGGATTTATCCAGATATGAAAGGTGAATAGATAATGCAAGATTCAAATAACCTTAAGAATAAAAAATATTTAATAGAAACACCTACTTATATAGGTGTTTCTATTATTCTAGTTTTATTTTTAGTATTTTCTTTTTTTTACTCAATAACATTTGGTTCAATAGATATTTCAGTGAAAGATATATATAGAATAATATTACATAAAATATTCAATATAGGTTCTATAGATAACTTATCAAGGGCAATTATTGATATTGTTTGGTTAGTAAGATTACCAAGGATAATTTTAGCTATAATTGTTGGTATGGGTCTTTCAGTTTCTGGAGTTATTATGCAAGCAGTGGTAAAAAACCCTTTAGCAGATCCATATATATTAGGGATTTCATCAGGAGCTTCACTTGGTGCTACTCTTGCTATAATGCTTGGCATTGGAGCTACATTAGGTTCTAACTATGTTGGTATAAGTGCTTTTATAATGGCTTTTATAGTTTCAATTATGGTAGTTGCTTTAGCCAATGTAGGAGGAAGACCAACTTCTACCAAGCTGTTACTAGCAGGTATGGCTATCAGTACATTATGCTCTTCATTTTCAAGTTTTATAATATATACTTCTGAAAATAGAGAGGGTATGAGAACTGTAGCTTTTTGGCTTATGGGTAGTTTCAGTGGAGCAAACTGGGATAATTTAAAAATCGCAATTCCTGTAGTAGTTATTTCTACTATATTTTTTATAACACAATATAGGACTTTGAATTTAATGTTATTAGGAGATGAAGCATCTATTACCTTAGGCACTGATTTACAAAGATATAGGCAATTTTATTTATTAATAACTTCAATTATTATAGGTTTTTTAGTATTTAATTCAGGTATAATAGGATTTGTAGGCTTAATAGTTCCTCATATAGCAAGGTTGATTTTTGGAACAGATCATAAAAAAATCCTTTTAATGTCAGCTTTGATAGGTTCTATTCTTTTGATATGGTCAGATGTCATATCAAGATTAATAATACAAGGTAGTGAAGTACCAGTAGGAATAATAATATCATTAATTGGAGCCCCAAGCTTTGTATATCTTATAGTTAGTAGAACTTATGGTTTTGGAGGTAAGAATTAATGAATTTAAAAGCTAAAAATATAGATGTTTTGTTAGGGAATAATCAGATACTAAAATCTATAAATATAAATGTTGAAAAGAAAGAATTTGTGGGAATAATAGGTCCTAATGGAAGTGGCAAAAGTACATTTTTAAAATGTATTTATAGAGTATTAAAACCTAATAGTGGAACTATATTTATACAAAATAAAAGTTTAAATAATTATCATGTAAAAGAAACTGCTAAGCTTATATCTGTAGTTTCACAATATAATGATACTCAATTTGATTTTACTGTACTTGATATGGTTTTATTCGGCAGATCACCACATAAAAAAATTTTTGAAAAGGATAATAGTGAAGATTTTAAAATAGCCTATGAATCTTTAGAACAAGTAGGTATGACTAATTATTCAAAAAGAAATTTTTCAACTCTATCTGGTGGTGAAAAGCAAAGGGTAATACTTGCAAGAGCCCTTGCCCAAAAAGCTGAATGCTTAGTATTGGATGAGCCAACGAATCATTTAGATATAAAGTATCAACTTCAATTAATGGATATAGTGAAGAAATTAGATATAACAGTGATATCAGCTATTCATGATTTAAATATAGCTTCATTATTTTGTGATAAAATATATGCTTTAAAAGATGGAATCATAGTTGAATATGGAACTCCTAAAGAAGTTCTAACAAAAGAAACAATTAAAAATATTTATGACGTTGATTGCAAAATAGTCGAATCAGAAAATGGTAAAGTAAATATAATATATACTCCCTTATAAAAACAATAACAAAACATATGTTTTGTTATTGTTTTTTTGATATAATAGTTATGCGAGGTGATAGTATTGGCAAAGACAAAGACTAAATTTGTATGTGATGAATGTGGATATGAAACTGCAAAGTGGATGGGTAGATGTCCTACATGTAATGAGTGGAATACATTTAAAGAGATGATTATAGATAAAACAAATACTACAAATTCAAATAATAAAAGAGAATTGAAGAAAGCAAAGAAACTAAAGGAAGTAGATTCAAAAGATAGTGATAGAATAGTTACAAGCATGAATGAGTTTAATAGAGTTTTAGGTGGTGGAATAGTAAAAGATTCTGTAATTATATTAACAGCAAAACCAGGTGCTGGTAAATCTACACTGTTACTTGAGGTATCTGGAGATTTATCAAATAAAGGATACAAAGTACTTTATGCTTCAGGTGAAGAGAGTGAAAGTCAAATAAAAAATAGAGCAAATAGAATCTTAAAGGATAAAATGGATAATATTTGGCTTTTGTCTGATACCAGTATGGATAATGTACTTACATCTATTGAAGAAGTTGATCCTGATATAGTTATAATGGATAGTATACAAACATTTTCACTTGAAGAACATAATTCAAAGCCAGGTTCTCCAGTTCAAACTATGGAATGTGCAAATGCTGCTGTCAATGTAGCTAAAAATAAAAATAGACCAAGGGCTATTATTATGATAGGACATATGACTAAAAACAATGAAATGGCTGGACTTAGAACATTAGAACATTTAGTGGATACAGTTCTTTTCTTAGAAGGAGATAATGAAGAAGAACTTAGAATACTTACTCCTAAAAAGAATAGATTTGGTAGAACAGGAGAACTTGGGATATTTTCTATGGAGGAAGATGGTATGGTTCCTATAGAAAATCCATCAGAGTATTTTATGACACGTAGAGAAGATGATGAAGTAATTGCAGGTTCTGCTATATCTGTTATAAAAGAGGGAACAAGATCTATTATTGTAGAAATAGAATCTTTAGTGTCCGCATCATTTACTCCATATCCATCTAGAATAGGAGAATGCCTAAGAAAAGACCAACTAAATACACTTATATCAATACTTGAACAAAGAGGAGGAAGTTCTCTATATGATAAAAATGTAGTTATAAAGACTACAGGAGGACTAAAATTAACTGAAACCTCTGTTAATCTTGCTATTATAATGAGTATAGTTTCTTCCATAAAAAATAAAGGGATACCAAGTAATACTGTGTTTATTGGTGATGTAGGATTAACAGGAGAGCTTAAAAAAGTACCTTCTATTGAGTCTAGAATAAATGAAATAGAGAGAATGGGATTTAAACAAGTATATGTTGCAGCAGATTCTTTAAAAGATAATATGAAGTTTAAAAATATAAAGGTTATAAGGTTAAAGACTTTACGAGAAGTTATAAATCATGTATTCTTTAAAAATAAGTAAATTGTAGAATTTTATCGAACATTGCTATATTGAGTTGACAAACGTTTGAGTTATGTGGTAAAATGTTAAATTTGACAAGAAAGCTATAATATTGTATACTATTTTTATGAGTATGTTTATAATGTGGGAGGGTTTTGTATGTTTGATATTGGAGATAAGATTGTTTACCCTATGCATGGTGCTGGAATCATAGAAGGTATAGAAGAAAAAGAAATATTAGGCGAAAAGAAAAAATATTTTATTATGAAGATGCCCATGGGAGAAATGAAGGTAATGGTTCCTATGGATAACATAGAAGATATAGGGATTAGAGAAGTTATAAGCTTAGAAGAACTAGAACAAGTTTTAGCTGTACTAGGTGATGATAAAACAAAAATGCCACAAAACTGGAATAGAAGATTTAGAGCTAATATGGATAAAATCAAAAGTGGAGATATTTTTGAGATAGCAAGTGTAGTTAGAAATCTTTTAATTAGAGATAGAGAAAAAGGTCTCTCTACTGGAGAAAGAAAAATGTTAAATAATGCAAAGCAAATGTTAGTAAGTGAAATAGTTTTAGCAAAAGGAATAGATGAAATTCAAGCGGATGAATTAATAGAAGATATAGTAAAATAGCGTCTGTTTAGACGCTTTATTTTTAATTTGATATTGTTAAAAATTTGTAGAATTTGATTTAATTTTGCTTAATTTAATATAAACGTGGTAAATAAGTTATATATATATTTTTTTTGGACATAATTAATTTATAGGAGGTGACATGTTTGGTAAATAAAGTTTTGAGAATAATTTTGACTTTAACTGGATTTCTTTTGGGATTTGGGCTTGCATTGACAGTAGAAAATTTAGGCGTTCTAGATTTTATTGAAAGAGACGTTTTTTTATTGATAAGTTATATTGTTATTAGTGCTTTAGTTGGAATTATAGTATTTATATTATCACCAAAAATTATAAATTTAGGTAACTCTATAGGTTCTAGTGTGGAAAGTGAATTGCAGAGAATTCCAGCAACAGATATTATATTAGGTGCTGTTGGATTGATAGTAGGTTTGATAATTGCTTATTTAATATCGCAACCTATATTTAATTTGGAGATACCTTATATAACAGTGCCAGCAGCTGTGGTATTATATTTATTATTTGGCTATCTAGGTATCAATGTTACTACAAAGAAAAGAGAAGATTTTGCAGTACTTACAAATTTATTTAAGAAATCTGCACCAAAAGAGGAAATTGTAAAAAAAGAGTATCCTAAATCAAGAGTAAAACCAAAGGTATTGGATACATCAGTGATAATAGATGGTAGAATTGCTGATATATGTGAAACAAAATTTATGGAAGGACCTCTTGTTATACCAGAATTTGTATTAGAAGAATTACAACATATAGCAGATTCATCTGATTCTTTAAAGAGAAATAGAGGTAGAAGAGGACTTGATATTTTAAACAGAATACAAAAGGAAATAGATATAGAAGTTATAATTCATGATAAAGATTTTGAAGATATATCTGAAGTAGATAGTAAGTTATTAAAATTAGGACAATTTTTAAATGGTATGGTAGTTACCAATGATTATAATTTAAACAAAGTAGCAGAATTTCATGGAGTAGAAGTATTGAATATCAATGAACTTGCAAATGCTGTGAAACCTGTAGTATTACCTGGTGAAGAGATGATTGTTCAAGTAATAAAAGATGGTAAGGAATCAGGACAAGGTATTGCATATCTTGATGATGGTACTATGATAGTAGTAGATGGTGGTAGAAAGCATATTGGAGAAACATTGGATGTTATGGTTACAAGTGTACTTCAAACTGCTGCCGGTAGAATGATATTTGCAAAACCTAAATATATGATTGAACAAGCAGGATAAAACTCTGAAGTTATTTCAGAGTTTTTTATTTGGGATTAAAATTAAATATGACAAAAATAATATATTTTTTTACATTATATATGTTATACTATTATTATATTTATGCTATAATATATAGCATAATAACAACTTTTAAAACAAATATCCAAGGGGGTAAATATTTTGTATAACATTAATAGCAATATAGAAAATATTTTAGAATCTAAAAATGTAAAATTTAATTTAAATGAGGATGAATTAATAAATATAGCAATAGAAAAAGAAAATGCTATGTTAGCTTCTAATGGAGCTTTAAGTATAAATACTGGAAAATATACTGGTAGGTCTCCTCACGATAGATTTATTGTAAAAGAAGACTTAGTTAAAAATAATATAAATTGGAATTCTCAAAATAAGCCTATTTCAAAAGAAGATTTTGATAAACTATCAAAAACAGTTATAGACTATATAGAAAATAAAGAATTATATGTATTTGAAGGTTTTGTAGGTTCTGATCAAAAATATAGAATGCCTTTGAGAGTTATAAATGAACTTTCAAGTCAAAATTTATTTGCTAAACAAATGTTTATAGAAAATATGGATAAGGATAACGATTTCAAAAATAATTTTACTGTTATAGCTGTTCCAAACTTAAAAATAGATCCTGAACATTATAATTTGAATTCTGAAGCTTTTATAGTTATTAGTTTTGAAAAAAGAGTAGTTTTAATTGGTGGAACAAAATATAGTGGAGAAATAAAAAAATCTATGTTTACTGTGATGAATTATTTGTTGCCTTTTGAAAATGTACTTCCTATGCATTGTTCAGCAAATAGGGGACAAAATGGAGATGTTGCATTGTTTTTTGGATTATCTGGCACAGGAAAAACAACATTATCTGCAGATAATGATAGGAAATTAATTGGTGATGATGAACATGGTTTTACTGAAAATGGAGTATTTAATTTTGAAGGTGGTTGTTATGCAAAATGTATAGATTTATCAGAAGAAAAAGAACCACAAATATATAATGCAATCAGAAAAGGTTCAATAATTGAAAATGTTGTTTTAGATGAAAATACAAAAGATCCAAGTTACTCAGATAATAGATATACAGAAAATACTAGAGCTGCATTCCCTATAACTCATATTGAAGATGCTATACTTGATGGAAAAGGAGAAATACCAAAAAATATTATATTTTTAACAGCAGATGCTACAGGAGTATTGCCTCCTATTTCAAAACTTACTAAGGAACAAGCAATGTATCACTTTATGAGTGGTTATACAAGTAAGCTTGCTGGAACTGAAAGAGGAATAAAGGAGCCTATGGCAACATTTTCAGCATGTTTTGGTGAACCTTTTATGCTTTTAGAGCCACAAGTATATGCTAAACTTTTAGGAGAAAAAATTGAAAAATATAATTTAAATGTATTTTTAGTTAACACTGGATGGACTGGTGGAGAATATGGAGTAGGAAATAGAATAAATTTAAAATATACAAGAAATATGGTTAGAGCTGCATTAAATGGTGAATTAGAAAAGGTCGATTATATTAAAGATAGTATATTTAATTTATCTATGCCAGTAAAATGTAATGGAGTACCTGAAGAAATATTAAACCCTATAAATACTTGGGATGATAAAGAAAGATATTATGAGAAAGCAAATGAATTAGCACAGAACTTTAAAGAGAATTTTAAGAAGTTTAATATAAACGAAGAAATTATTTTAGCATCATAATTTTAAAAAGCTACCTTCAAAAGGTAGCTTTTTTTATGGATTTTTCTTATAATTAACTTGAGGTGAAAAAATGAGCTATAAAAATAAGAAAGTTTCAGTTATTATTGCTGCTGCAGGCATGGGTAAAAGGATGAATAGTAATATAAATAAACAATATATTTTATTAAATGACAAACCTATACTTTTTTATACATTAGATAAGTTTGAAAAAAATAAATTTGTAGATGACATAGTAATTGTAGCAAAAGAAGATGAAATAAATTATTGTAATAAAAATATAGTAAATAAATATAAATTTAAAAAAATAAAAGATATAGTTGCTGGAGGAAAAGAGCGTAGGGATTCAGTATATAATGGCTTAAAGATGGTAAATCCTAAAAGTGATATTGTACTTATTCATGATGGAGCTAGACCATTTGTTGATGATGAAATTATAAATTCATCTATAAAAGAAGTTATATTAAATAAAGCCACAGTTGTAGGTGTTCCTGTAAAGGATACAATAAAGATTGTTAATAATGATAATATAATTGAAAGTACACCTAATAGAAGTCATTTGTGGAAAGTTCAAACACCACAAAGTTTTTCTTATAAAGTTATAATGGATTGTTATAATAAAGGTATAGAGAGTGAGTTAAATGTAACAGATGATTCTATGTTAGTAGAGCATTTTGGATATTCTGTAAAAATGATAATGGGGAATTATAAGAATATAAAAATTACCACTCCAGAAGATTTAGTTATGGGTGAAAATTTTTTAGATAGAATATAAAAGGAGACGAATAGATGAAAATAGGAATTGGTTATGATGTACATAAGTTAGTAAAAAATAGAGATTTAATTGTGGGGGGAGTGAAAATAGAACATGAAAAAGGGCTCTTAGGACATTCTGATGCAGATGTATTAACTCATGCTATAATGGACAGTATATTAGGAGCATTATCTTTAGGAGATATTGGTAAGCATTTTCCAGATACTAATTCAGAATTTAAGGATGCAAGTAGTATAAGTTTATTAAAAAAAGTATATGATAGTATGTATGACAAAGGTTATATAATAGGTAATATTGATGCTGTTATTGTAGCTCAGAGGCCTAAAATGGCACCATATATTATTGATATGAGGAAAGTAATATCAGATACACTAAAAACTTCAATAGATAATATAAATATAAAAGCTACTACTACAGAAGAACTTGGATTTGAAGGTAGAAAAGAAGGAATATCAGCTCAATCTGTATGTTTACTTATAAAAAAATAATATTTTATTGACAATAAATTAGTTTTTTAGTAATATATATAATAAAATTAAATAATTTAAAAGCATTGAAGGAAAATAGTAAGTATTTATGATTCAAAGAGAGAAAGCTCTAGGCTGTAAAGTTTTCATTCCGCTAAATATTGAACCTGTTCCCGAGCTTAAGCAATATTTGCTTACGGTTTTATATCGTTATAGTCTAGAGTGGACTTTTTATGGTCAACTAGGGTGGTACCGCGGAATATCCGTCCCTTTTTAGGGGCGGTTTTTATTTTGTTTTAAAATAGGAGGGTTTAAATATGAAAATGTCAAGGTTATATATGCCAACACTTAGAGAAGTGCCAGCAGATGCTGAAATACCAAGTCATAAACTATTATTAAGAGCAGGTATGATTAGAAAATTAGTATCAGGAGTATATTCTTATTTACCTTTAGGTTTTAGAGTAATAGAGAAAATAGAAAAAATTGTGAGAGAAGAGATGGACAGAGCAGGTTCTCAAGAAGTGTTAATGTCTGCTATTCAACCTAGAGAATTATGGGAAGAATCAGGAAGGTGGGCTGATTTTGGTCCAGAAATGTTTAGACTTAAAGATAGAAATGAAAGAGAATTTTGTTTAGGACCAACACATGAAGAGATATTTACTGACCTAATAAGAAATGAATTAAAATCATATAAGCAATTACCTTTAAATATTTATCAGATACAAACTAAATATAGAGATGAAAAAAGACCACGTTTTGGTGTCATGCGTTCCAGAGAATTCATTATGAAAGATGCATATAGTTTTGATAAAGATGTAAATGGAATGAATGAAAGTTATATGGATATGTGGAGAGCATATGAAAAGGCATTTACTAGATGTAATCTGAACTTTAGGGTTGTAGAAGGTGACTCTGGAGCTATGGGAGATGGCGATTCTCATGAATTTACTGCTATGAGTAGTGTAGGTGAAAGTGAGATAGCTTATTGTAAAGATTGTGACTATGCAGCTACAGATGAAAAAGCAAAAGTAATATATAGCATAGATAATAAAGGAGAAAATCTAGAAATTGAGGAAGTTCATACACCAGGTATCAAAACAATAGAAAATTTAGTGGAGTTTTTTGGTATAGATGCTTCTAATTTTGTAAAAACTCTTTTAGTTCGTATATCTGATGAGGTTATAGCAGTACTTATTCCTGGAGATAGAGAATTAAACCATACTAAACTTGTAAATTATTTTAAAGTTCCTGAACATGAATTAGAAATGTTAGATGAAGAAGGCGTAAGAAATGTTACTGGAGCTGAAGTGGGATTTGCAGGACCTATAGACTTAAAGCAAGATATTAAAATATTAATGGATTCTAGAGTTAAAAAGATGAAAAACTTTATAATAGGTGCAAACAAAACAGATTATCATATTAAAAATGTAAACATAGATGATATTTCAGCAGAAGAAGTTGAAGACTTGTTATTAGTTAAAGAAAATGATGAATGTCCTAAATGTGGTAGCGAGTTGTTAATAGAGAGAGGAATAGAAGTTGGTAATATATTCCAACTTGGCACAAAGTATAGCGATGGTTTAGATGCTACTTTCCTTGATGAGAACGGTAAATCAACCAAGTTCTGGATGGGTTCCTATGGTATTGGGATAACTAGAACAATGGCTGCAATAATAGAACAATATCATGATGATAAAGGAATAATATGGCCATTATCTGTGGCTCCTTACCATGTAATAATAACAGTGGTAAATGCTAAAAAAGATGACCAAATGGAGCTTGGTGAAAAATTATATAATCAATTAATGGATAAAGGTATAGAAGTATTAATTGATGATAGAAAAGAAAGAGCTGGAGTTAAGTTTACAGATGCAGAACTTATAGGTATTCCAATAAGAATAACCGTAGGTAGAGATGCTAAAGAATCAGTTGTAGAATTTTCTGTAAGAGGAAAAGAAGATAAGATAAAAATAAATTCAAATGAAATATTTGAAAAAGTTCAAGAAGCCTTTAATGAGCAAGGACTTAAGTTGTAACTTGCTATTAAGGGGTATATATTATATAATAAATAACAATAATTAATGAAGTAAGGTTTAAATTTAAACTTATGGAGGTATTTTATGAGTAATATTAGAGTGAGATTTGCTCCAAGTCCTACAGGATTTGTTCACATAGGGAGTCTTAGAACGGCTCTATATAATTATTTATTTTCTAAAAATAACGGTGGAAAATATATTTTAAGAATAGAAGATACAGATAGAACTAGATTTGTAGAAGGAGCTTTAGAAAACTTAATAGATTCTATGGAATGGGCAGGAATAACACATGATGAAGGTGTATTTGTAGAAAATGGTGAAATCGTAGAAAAAGGTGAATATGGCCCATATACTCAATCTAAAAGATTAGATATTTATAAGAAATATATAGATATATTAATAGAAAAAGGGTATGCTTATTATTGTTTTTGTTCAAAAGAAAGATTAGATAAAGTACGTGAAGAACAAAAAAGAGATGGTAAAATACCAAAATATGATGGATATTGTAGAAGTTTAGATAAAAGAGAAGCTGAAATTAGAATCGCAAATGGCGAAGATTATGTGGTACGACTTAAATTACCTGAAAATGAAAATATAGTATTTGATGATTTAGTAAGAGGGAAAGTTACTATTAATACAAATGATATGGATGATCAAGTTCTTATGAAGTCAGATGGATTTCCAACATATCATTTTGCAGTAGTAGTGGATGATCACTTAATGAATATATCACATGTAGTTAGAGGTGAAGAATGGTTACCATCAACACCTAAGCATGTATTTATGTTCCAAGCTTTTGGATGGAAAGCTCCAACATATGTGCATTTACCCACAGTTTTAAATAAAGATAAGAAAAAATTATCTAAAAGACAAGGTGATGTATCTGTATCAGATTTCAAAGAAAAAGGATATCTTCCTGAAGCATTAGTTAACTATTTGGCTTTAGTTGGCTGGAGTCCAGAATCAAATAAAGAAATATTTTCAATGAATGAACTAGAAAAAGAGTTTTCATTTGATAGAGTATCAAAAACTGGTGGAGTATTTGATATAGATAAATTAAACTGGATAAATGGTCAATATATAAGAGAAGAAAGTTTAGAAAGAATAACAGATTTATCAATCCCTTTCTTAAAAGAAGCAGGATATATTGATAATAATGATGTGGAAAATAGATATGATTGGATAAAAACTCTAGTTTCTACTGTAAAAGAAGATCTCTCTTATCTTTCTGAAATAAAAGAAAAAGCAAATATATATTTTAATTATGAAATTGACTTAGAAGATGAAAAAGTATTAGAAACATTAAAAGGAGAACAAGTTCCATTACTTTTAAATGCTTTTAGAGAAGAGTTAGACCAAATAGATGAAATAGATGAAGAGTTTTCAAAAACAATAATCAAAAAAATTCAAAAGAAAACTAAAGTTAAAGGAAAGAATTTGTTTATGCCAATAAGAGCTATGCTTACAGGGAAACTTCATGGACCTGAAATGGTAAATATAATTTTAGTTTTAGGTAAACAAAATATACTTAATCGCATAGAATATGTAGAAAATAATGTTTTAAATAATTAAAAAGTAATGATAAGGAAAAGTAAATTTATACTACCTAACAGAGAATAGTCCCTAGGCTGAAAGGATTAAGGGATGTATAGATTGAAAATGCACCTTTGAACTTTTTGTTTGAAAAAAGTAAAACAAAACGTTTGTTACGTTATAACTATTAGAGATAAGCTAAATGCTTAAATTAGAGTGGAACCACGGAAAAACCGTCTCTATACAAATGTATAGAGACGGTTTTTTAATATTAAAATTAGTGTTAGAAAGTAGGAATATATTATGTTTTCTAGTATAAGAGAAGATATAAATGCAATATATAAAAGAGATCCAGCAGCTAAAAATTTCATAGAAATATTATTATGTTATCCAGGATTACATGCGGTCATACTTCATAGAGTATCTCACTATTTATATAATAAAAATATATATTTATTAGCTAGGATTATATCTCAAATATCAAGATCTTTTACAGGGATAGAAATTCATCCCGGTGCTAAAATAGGTAAGAGAGTATTTATAGATCATGGTATGGGAGTAGTAATAGGTGAAACTACTGAAATAGGTAATGATGTAGTTATATATCAAGGAGTAACTTTAGGTGGTACAGGAAAAGAGGAAGGTAAAAGACATCCTACTATTGGTAATAATGTAGTAATAAGTAGTGGAGCAAAGGTATTAGGTCCTTTTAAGGTAAATGATTTTGCTAAAATTGGAGCTGGTGCAGTTGTGTTAAAAGAAGTACCAGAGTATGCAACAATAGTGGGAATACCTGGTGAAGTAGTTCTTAGAAAGAAAGTTACACCTATATCAGATTTAGATCTTGATCAAACAAAATTTCCTGATCCTATAGCAGATAAATTTAAGGATATGGATAATAGAATAAAAGAATTAGAAAGAAAATTAATAAGGGAGGAATAAAAATGAAATTATATAATAGTTTAACTAGAAAAAAGGAAGAATTTATACCTTTAAATAAGGATAAGGTGACAATGTATGTATGTGGACCGACAGTATATAATTATATCCATGTAGGTAATGCGAGGCCACTTATAGTTTTTGATGTCTTAAGGAGGTTTCTTAAGACAAAAGGATATAAAGTGGACTATCTTGTTAATTTTACAGATATAGATGATAAAATGATTGAGAAAGCAAATGAAGAAGGAAAAACAGTAAAAGAAATTGCAGATAAGTTTATACAAGAATATACTGTAGATGCTAATAATCTTCAAATATTAGAAGGTGAAACAATACATCCTAGAGCTACAGAAAATATCGATGAGATAATAGAATTTATAGAAGAATTAGAAAAGAAAGGATTTGCTTATAATGTAAATGGAGATGTATATTTTGATATTAGCAAATGGCATAATTATGGAAAGTTATCAAATAAAAATATAGAGGAATTACAGTCAGGGGCTAGAATAGGTGTAAATACAGAAAAAAGAAATCCGGTAGATTTTGCTCTTTGGAAAAGCAAAAAAGAAGGAGAACCTTTTTGGAAAAGTCCATGGGGCGAAGGAAGACCAGGATGGCATATTGAATGTTCTGTCATGGCAAGAAAGTATTTAGGAGATACTATTGATATACATGCTGGAGGGCATGATTTAGAATTCCCACATCATGAAAATGAAATAGCTCAATCAGAAAGCCTTACTGGCAAACCATTTGCTAACTATTGGCTTCACAATGCAATGATAAATGTAGAAGATATAAAAATGAGTAAGTCTAAATTAAACTTTTTTACAGTGAGAGGCATAAGTGAAGAATATGATCTAGAAATAGTAAGGTATTTTATTTTATCTAGTCATTATAGAAGTCCAATAAACTTTAGTAGAGAAATACTTGAGCAATCAAAAAATGGTCTCGATAGACTTTATAATGGAAAAAACAAATTGAAAGATCTTCTAGATACTTCTGATAGACAAGATACAAATGTTGATAGTAAAATAAAAGAAAAAATAGATGGATTTAAAGTTGAATTTAACAATAGTATGGAAGATGATTTAAATACTTCTGATGCTTTATCAAAGGTATTTGAACTTATTAAATATACTAATACAAATTTAAATAGTGATGTTTCTTATGGTACTTTAAAATATAGCTATGATGCTCTAACTCAGTTAAGTGATATATTAGGGTTATTATATAAGGAAAATGAAATTCTAGATGAAGAGATAACTTTATTAATTGAAAAAAGACTGGAAGCAAGAAAAAATAAAGATTATGCTTTAGCAGATAAAATAAGAGATGATTTAAAAGAAAAGGGTATAATATTAGAAGATACAAAGAGAGGTACTAAATGGAAAAGGGAAATATAGATAATATATATGAAAAAATATGGAGTGAGAGAGACGTTAATATGCTCTCTCCTTTACAACTTGCTTATATAGGTGATGCAGTTTATGAAGTGTTTATCAGAAGATTTTTATTGGAAGATAAATTACTTTCCGTAAATGAGCTTCATAAACGAGCTATAGAGTTTGTAAAAGCAAAAGCACAATCTGACATAGTGCATGAATTAATGAACGTTTTAACAGAAGAAGAAATTAGAGTTGTTAAAAGAGGTAGAAATACTAAATCACAAACTGTGCCTAAAAATGCCAATGTATCAGATTATAGATATGCAACTGGTTTTGAAGCATTAGTAGGATATTTATATTTATTAGATAGACAAGATAGAATTAAAGAGTTATTTCATATGATAATAGAAAATTAATATGAGGAGTGAGAAATATGAATACAAATGATTATATAGAAGGAAGAAATCCAGTTATAGAAGCATTAAAATCTGGCAGAGAAATAGAGAAAATATTTATAGAAGATGGAAATAAAACAGGTTCCATAAATGAGATTAAGAAATTAGCTAAATCTCGTGGGATTATAATTCAATATGTTCATAAAAATAAACTTAATCAAATTAGCAGCACAAATTCTCATCAAGGGGTCATAGCAATTTCTTCAAGTCATACTTATAAAAATATAGAAGATGTATTTGCACTTGCTAAAAGAAGAAATGAAGATCCTTTTATAATTATATTAGATGAAATTAAAGATCCTCATAACTTAGGTTCCATAATGAGAACAGCAGAATGTGTAGGGGCTCATGGAATAATAATTCCTAAGAGGAGGTCTGTAGGACTTACTTCTACAGTTGCAAAAACATCAGCAGGAGCAATAGAGTATATGCCAGTAGTTAAAGTGCCTAATATAGCTAATACAATAGATGTTTTAAAACAAGAAGGTGTTTGGATATATGGAGCAGACATGGATGGAAGTGCTGATTATTATAACATGAACTTGACAGGTCCTATTGGAATAGTTATAGGTAGTGAAGGTAGCGGGATTGGAAGATTAGTAAAAGAAAAATGTGATGATCTAGTAAAAATACCTATAAAAGGAAAAGTATCATCTTTAAATGCCTCTGTTGCAGCTTCTATTATAATGTATGATGTAAACAGACAAAGAGGATTGAAAAAATGAGATGGCTAAGAATAAAAAAGAGTATCTTTTTATAGATGCATATAACATAATAAACAGTTGGACTAAACTTAAAGAATTAAGCCGCTTAAGTTTAGATACTGCAAGGAATGAACTTATAGAAATAATGTCAGAATATCAATCTTTTACAGGTATTAATGTAATAATAGTATTTGATGCTCATTTAGTAAAGGGAAGTAATACTAAAGAAGAAAATATATATGGTCTTTCTGTTGTCTATACAAAGGAACATGAAACAGCAGATAGATATATAGAAAGAAAACTAGATCAAATGGGAAGAAATAAAATTGTTAGAGTTGCAACTTCTGATTGGACAGAACAACAAGTGGTGTTAGGTAGAGGTGGGACAAGGATATCTGCAAGAGAATTAGAAATTGAAGTAAATAGGGTAAAACGCTCTATAAAAAAGCAAAAGGAAAAAGAAGTTAAATATAAAAAGGATTCATTAGGGGAAAGGTTAAATAAAGAAATTTTAGAAAAATTCGAAAAAATACGAAGAAAAAGCTAAAATGCTTGACTGGCAAACTGTAACTAATATATAATAACCATATAAGTTTGATATTTCAGGGAATATCTGGAGGAGATATTAGTGGAATCCATAGCACAAAAGAAGATCAACGAATTATACACTGATATTTACCCATTAATGGGTGATGAGGAAATAGTTAAAAAAGCAAAAAAGGGGGATAATATAGCTTTAGAATATTTAATTAAAAAGTACAAATATTTTGTACGGGCTAAAGCTAGAAGTTATTTTTTAATAGGAGCAGACAAAGAGGATATAATACAAGAAGGCATGATAGGACTGTATAAAGCTGTTAGAGATTATGATGCAACTAAACTAGCTTCTTTTAGAGCATTTGCTGAACTTTGCATTACAAGACAGATTATAACAGCAATAAAAACAGCCACAAGACAAAAGCATATGCCTTTAAATTCATATGTCTCTTTGAATAAGCCTTTATATGACGAGGAGTCAGATAGAACGTTAATGGATATGATTTCAGGGGCAAAAGTGACAGATCCTGAGGAACTTATGATATCTAAAGAAGAACTATCTAGAATAGAAGAGAAAATAGGACAAACACTTAGTGGGTTAGAACTTGAAGTATTACTATCTTATTTGCAAGGTAAAAGTTATCAAGAGATAGCAATTAACTTAGAAAGACATGTAAAGTCTATTGATAATGCTCTCCAAAGAGTAAAAAGGAAATTAGAAAAAGATTTACCTATTTAATCTATTGACATTCAAAATTTAACATAGTACAATTATTTACAGTAGTTTTAAATGCCCATGTAGCTCAGTAGGTAGAGTACTTGCATGGTAAGCAAGAGGTCACCGGTTCAATCCCGGTCGTGGGCTCCATTTTTATTGATACGTTATTTAAAAAATTGAGGAGGATTAATAATGGGAAAAGCAAAATATGAAAGAACTAAACCACATGTTAACGTTGGAACAATAGGACACGTTGATCATGGTAAAACAACATTAACAGCAGCAATAACAGCAGTATTACATGAAAGACTTGGATTTGGAGAATCAACAGCATTTGACAACATAGATAAAGCTCCAGAAGAAAGAGAAAGAGGAATAACAATATCATCAGCTCACGTTGAGTATGAAACAGAAAACAGACATTATGCACACGTTGACTGCCCAGGCCATGCTGACTATGTAAAGAACATGATAACAGGAGCAGCACAAATGGACGGAGCGATACTAGTAGTATCAGCAGCAGATGGACCAATGCCACAAACAAGAGAGCACATCTTATTATCAAGACAAGTTGGAGTACCACAAATAGTAGTATTCTTAAACAAAGCAGATATGGTAGATGATGAAGAATTAATAGAATTAGTAGAAATGGAAGTAAGAGAATTATTATCAGAATATGAATTTGATGGAGATGACATTCCAGTAATAATAGGATCAGCTCTAAAAGGATTAGAAGACCCAAGTGGTGAGTGGGGAGATAAGATCATGGAATTAATGGAAGCAGTAGATGAAACAATTCCATCACCAGAAAGAGAAGTAGACAAAGACTTCTTAATGCCAGTAGAAGATGTATTCTCAATTACAGGTAGAGGAACAGTGGCAACAGGAAGAGTAGAAAGAGGAGTACTAAAAGTACAAGACACAGTAGAATTAGTAGGATTAGCAGATAGTGCAAGACAAGTGGTAGTAACAGGAGTAGAAATGTTTAGAAAGTTACTAGACCAAGCACAAGCAGGAGATAACATTGGAGCACTATTAAGAGGTGTACAAAGAGATGATATTGAAAGAGGTCAAGTATTAGCTAAGCCTGGTTCAATAACACCACATACAAAATTCAAATCAGAAGTATATGTATTAAACAAAGAAGAGGGTGGAAGACATACACCATTCTTTAACGGATACAGACCACAATTTTACTTTAGAACAACAGATGTTACAGGTTCAATTCAATTAGATGAAGGCGTAGAAATGGTAATGCCGGGAGATAACGCACAATTTACAATTGAACTTATTACACCAATAGCAATGGAAAAAGGACTTAAATTTGCTATACGTGAAGGTGGAAGAACAGTTGGAGCTGGAGTAGTTAGTGAGATAATAGAATAGTTTAGATATTAAAGGCTAAAAACTAGGTCTTAAATGGCCTAGTTTTTTGTTTACGTTTTATATTGACATAAAATAAATTTTGTGATAATTTATATAAGTACTGATAGTTATTATTGGATTATTATGCCTAGATATATAATACTATAGATATTAAGGCGTAGGAGGTGTGTTTTAATGAGAGATAAAATAATTTTAGCCTGCACTGAATGTAAGCATAGAAATTATACAACAACTAAAAACAAAAGACTACATCCTGATAGAGTGGAAATGAAGAAATATTGTAAGTTCTGTAAAACTCATACAAATCACAAGGAAACAAAATAATTTCTTTTACTAAATTGATTAATCTTTAATGAATTAGTCGATATTAATAAAAGTAAGGATGTGAAATTATATGGCAGCTCAAGCTGATTCAAACAAAGGCGCTTTTAAAAAGATGAAAACATATTTTAGAGGTGTGAAGGCAGAGGTTAAAAAGGTAAATTGGCCTAATAAAAAAGAATTGATAAATCATACAGCTGTAGTAATAGCTTTATGTACTATAGTAGCACTTATTATATGGTTATTTGATACTTTAGTAAAAGGCTTATTGTCATTTATAATTGGCTAATAAAAAGCAAGGGAGGGAAGGACTCTATTGGAGTCCCGAAATCTATGACAGATATGTCGGATAAGGCCAAATGGTATGTCGTTCATACTTATTCTGGTCATGAAAACAAAGTTAAAGCAAACATAGAAAAACTAGTTGAAAACAGATCTATGCAAGACATTGTACATGAAATACTTGTACCTACTGAAGAGTATGTAGAAGTGAAAGATGGCAAGAAAAAAGTCAAAGAAAGAAAGAAATTCCCGAGCTATGTTATTGTTAAAATGGTAATGACTGATGAATCATGGTATCTTGTTAGAAATACAAGAGGTGTAACAGGATTTGTAGGTCCTGGTTCTAAACCTATACCTCTAACCCCTGAAGAAATTAAAAATATGGGTGTTAAGGAAGCACTTCCTGAAATTGATATCAAAGTAGATGATTCTATAAAAGTAATATCTGGGCCATTTGAAAATTTCATGGGTACAGTAAAAGAAATAAATACTGAGAAAAGAAAACTTAAAGTTTTTATTTCTATGTTTGGGAGAGAAACACTTGTAGAACTTGATTTTGATCAAGTACAAAGCTTATAAAGAGTATATTACTCTTTTTTATAGACTTTTATAAGTCTAAAGTGGGAGGGGAAACCCGACTAACCACAAATAGATAAGGAGGTGTGACAGGGATGGCTAAAAAAGTTCAAGCTGTAGTTAAGTTACAAATTCCAGCTGGTAAAGCAACTCCAGCGCCACCAGTAGGTACTGCTTTAGGACCACATGGTGTTAATATAATGGGATTCTGTAAAGAATTTAATGCTAAAACTGCTGATCAACCTGGTATGGTAATTCCAGTTGTTCTTACAGTATATCAAGATAGATCATTTACATTTATAACTAAGACTCCTCCTGTTGCTGTTTTACTAAAGAAAGCTTTAGGATTAGACACAGCATCTGGAGAACCTAATAAAAATAAAGTAGCAACAATTTCTAAGGATCAAGTTAAAGAAATTGCTGAAACTAAAATGCCTGATTTAAATGCAAGTGATATAGATGCTGCTATGAGTATGGTGGCAGGTACTGCAAGAAGTATGGGTATAGTAGTAGAAGAATAAAGAAAAAAGTGGGAGATGTAAATCGATAATACCACAAAGGAGGATATAAATGGCTAAAAGAGGAAAGAAATATGATAATAGTATCAAATTAGTTGATAGAGAAAAACTTTATGATGTTGACGAAGCTATTGAATTAGTTGAGAAAACTGCTAAAGCTAATTTTGATGAAACAATTGAATTATCAATTAAACTTGGTGTTGATCCAAGACATGCAGACCAACAAGTAAGAGGTGCTATAGTACTTCCACATGGTACTGGTAAAACTAAAAAAGTTTTAGTATTTGCAAAAGGTGAAAAAGCAAAAGAAGCTGAAGAAGCTGGAGCAGATTTTGTTGGAGCTGATGAATATTTAGATAAGATTCAAAAAGAAAACTGGTTTGGTTTTGACGTAGTAGTAGCTACTCCAGATATGATGGGTGTAGTTGGAAGACTAGGTAGAGTTCTTGGACCAAAAGGATTAATGCCTAATCCTAAATCAGGTACAGTTACTTTTGATGTTGCAAAAGCTGTGAATGATATTAAAGCAGGTAAAGTGGAATATAGAGTAGATAAAACTAGTATAGTTCACGTTCCGATCGGTAAAGCTTCTTTTGGAGAAGAAAAAATAAAAGAAAACTTTGATGCTTTAATGGGAGCTATAATAAAAGCGAAACCATCAGCAGCTAAAGGTAGATATCTTAAGAGTGTAGTTATCTCAAGCACAATGGGACCAGGAATCAAACTTAATGGTCAAAAATTAATGGATAGATAAATTAAAATTTTTATTGACATAATAGGTAGACCGTGGTAATATATTAAAAGATTAAAATTTAATAAAGAACCGTAGAAAGTAGGGACCAAATGGTTTAAATTTCCTACCTAGGTTGTACCGATTATGATTAATTTATATATAATTATATAAAAGGTCTTCCTTGTCTATGGAAGACCTTTTAATTTTATGAGTATTTATTCCTTATTCGAGGAGGTGGAAGTAAAATGAACAAAAAAATAGTTGAGCAAAAGCAACAACTAGTTCAAGAAATAAGAGATAAAATATCAGGTGCTAAATCAGTAGTATTAGTTGATTATAGAGGATTAAATGTAGATGAAGTGACTGAGCTTAGAAGAAAGTACTCTGAAGCAGGTGTAGAATATAAAGTTTATAAAAACACTATGATGAGATTTGCTTTTAAAGAAGAAGGTTATGAAGAATTTACTAATCACTTAACTGGACCAAATGCAATAGCAATATCTAATGAAGATCCAGTTATAGCTGCTAAGATAACTAATGACTTTGCTAAAGATCATAAGAAATTAGAACTTAAAGCAGGTATAGTTGAAGGTGATGTATTAGGCCTTGATAAAATAACTGAAATAGCTAACTTACCTTCTAAAGAACACTTACTTACTCAAGTTGTTATTGCATTAAATGCACCAATTAGTAAGTTTGCTAGAGGTATACAAGCAATTGTTGATAAAGAAAATAGTGGAGAAGAATCCGCAGACGAACAATAAAAAAATGGAGGAATTATAAATGAGTGAAAAAATCACAAACATAATAGATCAAGTTAAAGAGTTAACTGTATTAGAATTATCAGATTTAGTTAAAGCTCTTGAAGAAGAGTTTGATGTAAGTGCACAAGCACCAGTAATGGTAGCAGGTGGCGGAGCAGCAGCAGGTGGAGCAGCAGAAGAAGAGCAAACAGAATTTGATGTTATCCTTGCAAACGCTGGAAATTCAAAAATTAAAGTTATTAAAGTTGTAAGAGAAATAACTGGACTTGGATTAAAAGACGCTAAAGGATTAGTTGATGGAGCACCAGCGCCAGTTAAAGAAGGCGTTGAAAAAGAAGCAGCTGAAGAAATGAAAGCTAAGTTAGAAGAAGTAGGAGCTACTGTAGAGCTTAAGTAATTTATTTTAATAAAAAGTACCTTAAAGGTACCTTTTTTAATGCTATTTCTTTTTCTTGACATATTGCATGTTGTGTGATAGCATTATAAGATGCAAAATAATGAATATTTGGCATGAAAATTGTATAAAAATAATTTTTATGGCAATAGTATTATAGATGTAATGAAAAATTTTCCACCAAAGGAGTTCCATTACCTTTTGGAATTAGTTTTTATAAGGGGTGAATAATATGGTGCATCCTGTTTCGTATGGTAAACGGGTTAGAATGAGTTATTCAGTAATTGATGAAGTATTAGAACTTCCCGATTTGATTGAGGTTCAAAAAACATCATATGAATGGTTTGTAAAGGAAGGACTTAAAGAGGTGTTTGATGATATCTCTCCAATCCAGGATTATACTGGGAATTTAATCCTAGAATTTGTAGACTATTATGTGTCGGATGAACCCAAATATGGTATTGAGGAATGTAAAGAAAGAGATGCAACTTACTCAGCTCCATTAAAAGTAAAAGTTAGACTTATTAACAAAGAAACTGGAGAAGTAAAGGAACAAGAAGTATTTATGGGAGATTTCCATCTCATGACAGACAAAGGTACCTTTATAGTTAATGGTGCAGAAAGGGTTATAGTTAGTCAATTAGTTAGATCACCAGGAGTTTACTATTCTGAAAAAGTAGACAAAACTGGAGATAAGCTCTTTTCATCTACGGTCATTCCTAATAGAGGGGCATGGTTGGAATATGAAAGTGATTCAAATGACATAGTATATGTAAGAGTAGATAGAACTAGAAAATTACCTGTAACTGTTCTTTTAAGAGCACTTGGTTATGGTACTGATGCAGAAATATTACAGCTTTTAGGTGAATCAGAACATTTACTAAACAGTATTGAAAAGGACAATACTACAAATGAAGAAGAAGGTCTTTTAGAAATATATAAAAGACTTAGACCGGGAGAACCACCAGCTGTAGAAAGTGCAAGATCACTTATTAATACTTTGTTTTTTGATCCAAAGAGATATGATTTAGCAAAAGTAGGTAGATATAAATTTAACAAGAAACTTGCTTTAAGCGGAAGAATTGTTAATAAAATTTCATCTGATAATATTGTAAATGAATCAACTGGAGAAATAATAGTTTCTAAAGGTGATAAAATCACTAGAGATAAGGCTTTAGAAATAGAAGCAGCAGGCATAAATAAAGTTGATATATTATCAGAGGAAAATAAGATAATAAAAGTTATAGGTAATCATTTTGTAGATGTAAAAGCACTTGATTTGCCTATATCCTTAGAAGAATTAGGAATAAAAGAAAGAGTATATTATCCTGTACTTAAAGAAATATTAGATGAATATTCAGACACTCAAGATATAAAAGAAGCTGTAGAACAGAGGTTTAGAGAATTATTACCTAAACATATAATAATTCCTGATATAATAGCTTCTATTAGTTATGAATTCAATCTTTTCCAAGGGATAGGAGAAACTGATGATATAGATCATCTAGGTAATAGAAGAGTACGTTCAGTAGGAGAATTATTACAAAATCAATTTAGAATTGGTTTATCTAGAATGGAAAGAGTAGTTAGAGAGAGAATGACAATACAAGATATTGATATTGCAACTCCTCAAGCTCTTATTAATATACGTCCAGTTGCGGCTTCTATCAAAGAGTTTTTTGGCAGCTCTCAACTTTCACAATTTATGGATCAAACCAACCCATTAGCAGAACTTACTCATAAGAGAAGGATGTCTGCATTAGGTCCTGGTGGACTAAGTAGAGATAGAGCTGGATTTGAGGTTCGTGACGTTCATCCATCTCACTATGGAAGAATGTGTCCTATTGAAACGCCAGAAGGTCCAAATATAGGACTTATAAACTCACTTGCAAGTTTTGCAAGAATTAATGAATATGGATTTATTGAAGCTCCATATAGAAGAGCAGATAAAGAAAAAATAAGAATGACAATGGACATAGATTATCTTACAGCAGATGTAGAAGATAAATTTATTGTTGCTCAGGCAAATGAGCCATTAGATGAAGAAGGTAAATTTTTAAATAAAAGAGTTGTAGTTAGAGCTGAAGATGGAACTTATGATGCAGTGAGCCGTGAAGAGGTTGATTACATGGATGTTTCTCCGAAGCAAATAGTTTCTGTAGCTACAGCGATGATTCCTTTCCTTGAAAATGATGATGCTAATAGAGCTCTTATGGGAGCAAACATGCAACGTCAAGCAGTGCCATTACTTAAGTCTGAATCACCTATAGTTGGTACAGGTATGGAATATAAAGCAGCAAAAGATTCAGGAGTTGCTATAGTATCTAAAGTTTCTGGAGTTGTAGAAAATGTATCTGCTGATGAAATATCAATCAGAAAAGATGAAGATGGTGGATTAGAAAGGTATAAACTTCTCAAATTCAAACGTTCAAACCAAGGTACTTGTATAAATCAAAAGCCTATAGTGGAAAAAGGTGAACGCATTGAAAAAGGCCAAGTTATAGCTGATGGTCCATCTACAGACTTAGGTGAAATAGCTTTAGGTAAAAATATGCTTATAGGATATATGACTTGGGAAGGTTATAACTATGAGGATGCTATTTTAATAAATGAAAACTTAGTTAAAAGAGATGCTCTTACATCTATTCATATAGAAGAATATGAAGCAGATGCTAGAGATACTAAACTAGGTCCTGAAGAAATAACAAGAGATATTCCAAATGTTGGAGAAGACTCTCTGAAAAATCTTGATGAACGAGGAATAATAAGAATAGGTGCTGAAGTAAAACCTGGAGATATTTTAGTTGGTAAAGTTACACCGAAAGGTGAAACTGAGCTTACTGCTGAAGAAAGACTTTTACGTGCTATTTTTGGAGAAAAAGCAAGAGAAGTTAGAGACACATCTCTAAGAGTACCTCATGGTGAAACGGGTATAATTATTGATGTTAAGGTATTTAAGAGAGAAAATGGAGATGAATTATCACCAGGAGTTAATGAATTAGTTCGTGTATATATAAGTACTAAAAGAAAGATTAATGTTGGAGATAAAATGTGTGGACGTCATGGTAATAAAGGTGTTATATCTAGAATATTACCTGAAGAAGATATGCCATTTTTACCTGATGGTAGACCACTTGATATACTATTAAATCCACTTGGAGTTCCTTCACGTATGAATATAGGTCAGGTATTGGAAGTTCATTTGGGTATGGCTGCTAAAGAATTAGGTTGGCATATAGCTACTCCTGTATTTGATGGTGCTAATGAAGAAGATATATTTGAGGCATTGAAAAAAGCGGGACTTCCTGAAACAGGAAAGATTTCTCTTCGTGATGGAAGAACTGGTAAGTATTTTGATAATCCAGTTACTGTAGGATATATGTATATGCTGAAACTTCATCATTTAGTAGATGATAAAATACATGCTAGATCAACAGGTCCTTATTCACTTGTTACTCAACAACCACTTGGTGGTAAAGCACAATTTGGAGGACAAAGATTTGGAGAAATGGAAGTTTGGGCACTTGAAGCATATGGTGCAGCTCATACTCTTCAAGAAATATTAACAGTTAAATCTGATGATGTTGTTGGTAGAGTTAAAACTTATGAAGCTATTGTAAAAGGGGAAAATATCCCTGAACCAGGAGTTCCAGAATCTTTTAAAGTACTTATAAAAGAACTCCAAAGTTTATCGTTAGACATAAAGGTTCTTACAAATAATGATGAAATTGAGATTAAAGAATCAGTAGACGATGAGATTAACGATTTAAATTTAGGACTTAAAGCAGAAGATGATAATGATAATGAGTAATTTTCTTTATAAAACTTTAAGGAAGGGAGAGAAAGCCCCTTGTTTGAACTTAACAATTTTGATTCAATAAAAATAGGGTTGGCGTCTCCAGAAAAAATTAGACAGTGGTCTAGAGGAGAAGTCAAAAAGCCAGAAACAATAAACTACAGAACATTAAAGCCTGAAAAAGAAGGTTTATTCTGTGAAAAGATTTTTGGGCCTACAAAAGACTGGGAATGTCATTGTGGGAAGTATAAAAGAGTAAGATATAAAGGTGTAGTGTGTGATAGGTGTGGAGTAGAAGTAACTAAATCTAAAGTGAGAAGAGAAAGAATGGGGCATATTGAACTCGCAGCCCCTGTATCTCACATTTGGTACTTTAAAGGAATACCAAGTAGAATGGGACTTATACTTGATATGAGCCCGAGATCACTTGAAAAAATATTGTATTTCGCTTCTTATGTTGTAATTGATCCAGGTGAAACTTCACTATCAAGCAAACAATTATTAAGTGAAAAAGAATATAGGGAAGCAATTGATAAACATGGAAATAGTTTTACTGCTGGAATGGGAGCAGAAGCAGTAGAAGAACTTCTAAAGAGGATAGATTTAATAGGTGAGTCAAAAGAACTTAAAGCTGCACTTAAGGAAAGTTCTGGACAAAAGAAAATTAGAATAATAAGAAGACTCGAAGTAATAGAGGCTTTTAAACAATCTGGAAATAAACCTGAGTGGATGATACTAGATGCAGTTCCAGTTATACCACCAGATTTACGTCCTATGGTTCAATTAGATGGTGGTAGATTTGCAACATCTGACTTAAATGACCTTTATAGAAGAGTTATAAATAGAAACAATAGACTTAAAAGATTATTAGATTTAGGTGCACCAGATATCATTGTTCGAAACGAAAAAAGAATGTTACAAGAAGCAGTAGATGCACTTATTGATAATGGTAGAAGAGGAAGACCTGTAACTGGACCTGGTAATAGACCTTTAAAATCACTATCAGACATGTTGAAAGGTAAGCAAGGTAGATTTAGACAAAACTTACTTGGTAAAAGGGTAGATTATTCAGGTAGATCTGTTATTGTTGTAGGTCCTGATCTTAAATTTTATCAATGTGGTTTACCTAAAAAAATGGCACTTGAATTATTCAAACCATTTGTAATGAAGAAACTTGTTAATGATGGATTTGCACATAATATTAAAAGTGCTAAGAGAATGGTAGAAAAAATTAAACCTGAAGTATGGGGAGTATTAGAAGAAGTAATTAAAGATCATACAGTATTACTTAATCGTGCGCCTACACTTCACCGTTTAGGAATACAGGCATTTGAACCTATATTAGTAGAAGGTAAAGCTATAAAACTTCATCCATTAGTATGTACTGCATATAATGCAGACTTTGATGGGGACCAAATGGCTGTTCACGTTCCGTTATCTACTGAGGCACAAGCTGAAGCAAGATTCTTAATGCTTTCTATAAATAATATATTAGCACCACAAGCAGGTAGCCCAATAACCACTCCAACTCAGGATATGGTACTTGGAACTTATTATTTAACTATCGACATACCTGGTGAAAAAGGTGAAGGTATGATATTTAAAGATTATGATGAGTTATTACATGCTTATCAAAATGAAAGTGTTGGACTTCATGCTAAAGTTAAAGTCTTAGTTAAATTAGATGAGAATGATAAAGGTAAACTTGTGGAAAGTACGGTAGGAAGATTTATATTTAATGAAAATATACCACAAGATTTAGGAATTATAGATAGAAGTAAAGATAAATATTTTCTTGAAACTGATGGGTTAAATGATGACCCTGGTAATGATCAAAATAAAGGACTTGTTACTAAAAAAGGACTTGGAGTAATAATTGATAAATGTTTTAAAAAGCATGGAAATACTACTACTGCTATTATGCTGGATCACATTAAAAACCTAGGATTCCATTATTCTTCTATAGGAGCTGTAACAATTGGAGTAAGTGATATAATTGTTCCAGAAGCTAAACGAATACTTGTAGGAGAAGCAGAAGAAAAGGTTGAGAAATATGAGAGAGCTTTTAGAAGAGGACTTATATCAGATGAAGAAAGATATGAAAAAGTTATAGAAGTATGGACTAAAACAACAGAAGATGTTACTGACGCTCTTATGGAGAATCTAGACAGATTAAATAATATCTTTATTATGAGTCACTCAGGGGCTAGAGGTAGTAAAAACCAGATAAGACAGCTTGCTGGTATGAGAGGACTTATGGCGAATGCTTCTGGTAAGACTGTAGAGATACCAGTTAAATCAAACTTTAGAGAAGGTTTATCAGTACTCGAATTCTTTATATCTACCCATGGTGCTAGAAAAGGACTTGCAGATACAGCGCTTAGAACTGCTGACTCAGGATATCTTACAAGACGTCTTGTTGATGTAAGTCAGGATGTAATTGTAAGGGAAGAAGACTGTGGAGCAGAAAAAGGAATAAATGTTAAGGCATTTATGGATGGTAATGAAGTAATAGAGGAACTATATGATAGAATAGTTGGAAGATACAGTTTAGATACTTTGAAAAATCCTAATACAGGAGAAGTTATAGTAGAAAAACAAGAATTTATAAATGATGATAAAGCAAAAGAAATAATAGATGCTGGAATAACTTCATTAGATGTTCGTTCTGCTTTAACATGTGAATCTAAGCACGGTGTATGTTCTAAATGTTATGGTAAAAACCTTGCAACAGGTGGAAAAGTAGATGTTGGTGAATCTGTAGGTATAATAGCAGCACAATCTATAGGTGAACCTGGTACACAGCTTACAATGCGTACTTTCCATACTGGTGGGGTAGCTGGTGGAGATATAACTCAAGGTCTTCCAAGGGTAGAAGAGTTATTTGAAGCTAGAAAACCTAAAGGACTTGCTATAATATCTGAAATAGCCGGTAAAGTAAGTATAAATGAAACCAGAAAGAAAAAAGAAGTAGTTGTTACAAATGAGGATAAAGAATCTAAAACTTATACAATTCCTTATGGTTCTAGAATAAAAGTAAGACAAGACGAAGAAATAGAACCTGGAGATGAAATAACAGAAGGATCTGTTAACCCTCATGATATACTAAAGATTAAAGGTGTAATTGGAGTTCAAAATTACATTGTAAAGGAAGTTCAAAGAGTTTATAAGATGCAAGGTGTTGATATTAACGATAAGCATGTTGAGGTAATAGTTAGACAAATGTTAAATAGAGTTAAAATCGAAGATTCTGGAGATACAGATTTACTTCCAGGAAGTCTTGTAAATATATTTGAATTCCAATCTGAAAATGATAGAATTGAAGCTGATGGTGGCGATCCAGCAGTTGGTAAAAGAGTTCTTTTAGGAATTACTAAAGCATCTTTAGCTACAGATTCATTCCTTTCAGCAGCCTCTTTCCAAGAGACTACAAGAGTTTTAACAGAAGCTGCAATAAAAGGAAAAGAAGATCATTTATTAGGATTAAAAGAAAATGTTATAATTGGAAAACTTATACCTGCTGGTACTGGTATGAGAAAATATAAATCTATTGCAGTGAATGGAACAGAACCTTTAGAAGAGGACTTAGATCAATCAAAAGATGTACAAATTATAGAAGACAATGAAGAGAAAAAAATAATAGAAGAAGATTTGGAAATATAACTTATAATTCTTGACAGTTATTCTATGTGATGTTACAATATTTGAGTATGTAAATTTGATTGTCTTTTTAGTATTGATAGTGATTATGGGATAAGTTTATTCCATAATCCTATCGGTATTTTAAGGAGGAGACTTGTTTTGTTATCTAATATTAAAGATAAGAACAAAGTAGTAGGAACCAAGCAGGCTAAAAGATTTTTAATGAAAGATAGTGTTAATCTTTTATATGTAGCAGAAGATGCAGATAAAAAGGTTACTAGTGATTTATTAGAAGAAGCTAATAAAAAATCAGTAGAAGTCATTTTTATAAAAAGCATGAAAGAGCTAGGGGAAGCCTGTGGAATTGATGTTAGAGCTGCAACAGTAGCTATACTTAAGTAAATTTGGAAGGAGGTGCCCATATGCCAACTATTAACCAATTAGTAAGAAAAGGTAGAAAGAAAGTAACTAAAAAATCTGACTCTCCACATTTAAATGATGGATTTAACTCATTAAAGAAGAAGACTACAAAGATAAATTCACCACAAAAAAGAGGAGTATGTACAGCTGTTAAAACTGTTACACCTAAAAAACCTAACTCAGCTTTAAGAAAAATAGCAAGAGTTAGACTTACAAATGGACATGAAGTTACAGCTTATATCCCAGGTATAGGCCATAATCTTCAAGAACATAGTGTTGTTCTTATAAGAGGTGGAAGAGTAAAAGACTTACCTGGAGTTAGATATCATATTGTAAGAGGTACATTAGATACATCAGGTGTTGATGAAAGAAGACAAGCAAGATCTAAGTATGGTACTAAGAAGCCAAAAAACTAAAATAGTATTATGGTAAAAGCGCGGAATGTAATGCTATGATTCCTCAGGAGCCTATAGCTTAATATATACATTATGTGCACCACGATTCTTCGGAATCGAGTACCTAAGAATTAATCTTGATTATTAAGGAGGGAAGAGACGTGCCAAGAAAAGGTCATATTCAAAAAAGAGAAATAATGGAAGATCCTATATATAAGGATAAAGTAGTAACAAAACTAATTAACTCTATTATGTTAGATGGTAAAAGAGGAGTTGCTCAAAAGATAATTTATGGAGCGTTTGATATAATAGCTGAAAAAACAGGTGAAGAACCATTAGAAGTATTTCATAATGCGTTAGAAAATATAATGCCTGTATTAGAAGTTAAAGCTAGACGTGTTGGTGGGGCTACTTATCAAGTACCAATAGAAGTTAGACCTAGAAGAAGACAGACATTAGGACTTAGATGGTTAACAACTTACTCTAGAAAAAGAGGAGAAAAAACTATGAGTGAGAGATTAGCTAAAGAAATAATGGATGCTAACAACAATACTGGAGCAAGTGTTAAGAAGAAAGAAGATACACATAAAATGGCAGAAGCTAATAAAGCATTTGCACATTATAGATGGTAATAATATAACAGAAGCAGGAAGGAGGAAACAATTATGGCAAGAGATTATCCTTTAAAGAGAACACGAAACATTGGGATAATGGCTCATATAGATGCAGGTAAAACAACTGCAACAGAGAGAATATTATTCTACACAGGAAAAGTTCATAAACTAGGTGAAACTCATGAAGGTGGCGCTCAAATGGACTGGATGGAGCAAGAGCAGGAAAGAGGAATTACTATAACTTCTGCTGCAACAACAGCATTTTGGAAAGACCATAGAATAAATATCATAGATACACCAGGGCATGTGGACTTTACTGTAGAGGTTGAAAGATCTCTTCGTGTACTTGATGGATCAGTTGCTATATTTGACGCAAAGAGTGGTGTTGAACCACAATCAGAAACAGTTTGGCGTCAAGCAGATAAATACGGGGTTCCTAGAATGTGCTTCGTAAATAAAATGGATAAAATGGGTGCAGACTTCTTTATGTCTGTAGACACTATGATAGAAAAATTAAAGGCAAATGCAGTACCTGTTCAAATGCCTATTGGTGCTGAAGATGACTTTAGCGGAATAATTGATTTAATAGAAATGGATGCAAAAATCTATAAAGATGATTTAGGGAAAGAAATTGAAGTTACTGAAATCCCTGAAGACTTAAAAGAAAAAGCAGAAGAACTTAGAGAAAATTTAGTTGAAAAAGTTTCTGAAGCTGATGAAGAATTAATGATGAAATATTTAGAAGGTGAAGAAATAACAAAAGAAGAATTGAAAGAAGGAATTAGAAAAGCTACTATAGCTAATGAAATAGTTCCTGTTCTTTGTGGTTCAGCTTATAAAAACAAAGGTGTTCAATTATTAATTGATGCAATTGTTGAATATATGCCTTCACCATTAGATGTTCCACCTATTCAAGGTATACTTCCTGAGACGGAAGAACCTTCAGAAAGACCATCATCAGATGATGAGCCTTTTAGTGCATTAGCGTTTAAAATAATGACAGACCCATATGTAGGTAAGCTTGCTTTCTTTAGAATTTATTCAGGAACTATGGAGTCAGGTTCATATGTTTTGAATTCAACTAAGAATAAAAGAGAAAGAATTGGTCGTATATTACAGATGCATGCGAATAGTAGAGAAGAGATAAATATTGCATATGCTGGAGATATTGGAGCAGCAGTAGGACTTAAATCAACTGGAACAGGTGACACACTTTGTGATCCTGATAATCCAATTATACTTGAGTCAATGATCTTCCCTGAGCCGGTTATTTCTGTAGCTATAGAACCAAAAACTAAAGCTGGTCAAGAAAAAATGGGTATAGGACTTGCAAAACTTGCAGAAGAAGATCCTACTTTTAGAACTTATACTGATGAAGATACAGGTCAAACTATAATTTCTGGTATGGGTGAACTTCATTTGGAAATAATAGTAGATAGACTTTTAAGAGAGTTTAAGGTAGAGGCGAATGTAGGTAACCCTCAAGTTGCTTATAAAGAGTCAATTACAACTAAAGCAGATGTTGAGTCTAAATATGCTAAGCAGTCTGGTGGTAAAGGTCAATATGGTCATGTTAAGATTATCATGGAGCCATTAGAACCAGGCTCAGGCTATGAATTTGAAAACAAAATCAAAGGTGGATCTATTCCAAAAGAATATATTCCAGCAGTTGATCAAGGTATTCAAGAAGCAGCTCAAACAGGTATACTTGCAGGATACCCAGTATCTGACTTTAGAATCACATTATATGATGGATCATATCATGAGGTTGACTCATCAGAAATGGCATTTAAAATAGCTGGTTCTATGGCATTTAAAGATGCTATGGCTAAAGCTAAACCTGTTATATTAGAACCATATATGAAAGTTGAAGTTCTTATTCCTGATGAATATATGGGAGATGTAATGGGAGATATCAACTCTAGAAGAGGTAGAATTGAGAATTTTGAAGATAGAAATGGAATTAAAGCTATAAATGCTTTTGTACCACTTTCTGAAATGTTTGGATATGCAACAGATTTAAGATCTAATACTCAAGGTCGTGGAAACTATTCTATGGAATTAGATCATTTTGAAGCAGTTCCTAAAAGTATTGCAGAAGAAATTATGGGAAAATAATTTAAAAAATTGAGGAGGATTAATAATGGGAAAAGCAAAATATGAAAGAACTAAACCACATGTTAACGTTGGAACAATAGGACACGTTGACCATGGTAAAACAACATTAACAGCAGCAATAACAGCAGTATTACATGAAAGACTTGGATTTGGAGAATCAACAGCATTTGACAACATAGATAAAGCTCCAGAAGAAAGAGAAAGAGGAATAACAATATCATCAGCTCACGTTGAGTATGAAACAGAAAACAGACATTATGCACACGTTGACTGCCCAGGCCATGCTGACTATGTAAAGAACATGATAACAGGAGCAGCACAAATGGACGGAGCGATACTAGTAGTATCAGCAGCAGATGGACCAATGCCACAAACAAGAGAGCACATCTTATTATCAAGACAAGTTGGAGTACCACAAATAGTAGTATTCTTAAACAAAGCAGATATGGTAGATGATGAAGAATTAATAGAATTAGTAGAAATGGAAGTAAGAGAATTATTATCAGAATATGAATTTGATGGAGATGACATTCCAGTAATAATAGGATCAGCTCTAAAAGGATTAGAAGACCCAAGTGGTGAGTGGGGAGATAAGATCATGGAATTAATGGAAGCAGTAGATGAAACAATTCCATCACCAGAAAGGGAAGTAGACAAAGACTTCTTAATGCCAGTAGAAGATGTATTCTCAATTACAGGTAGAGGAACAGTGGCAACAGGAAGAGTAGAAAGAGGAGTACTAAAAGTACAAGACACAGTAGAATTAGTAGGATTAGCAGATAGTGCAAGACAAGTGGTAGTAACAGGAGTAGAAATGTTTAGAAAGTTACTAGACCAAGCACAAGCAGGAGATAACATTGGAGCACTATTAAGAGGTGTACAAAGAGATGATATTGAAAGAGGTCAAGTATTAGCTAAGCCTGGTTCAATAACACCACATACAAAATTCAAATCAGAAGTATATGTATTAAACAAAGAAGAGGGTGGAAGACATACACCATTCTTTAACGGATACAGACCACAATTTTACTTTAGAACAACAGATGTTACAGGTTCAATTCAATTAGATGAAGGCGTAGAAATGGTAATGCCAGGAGATAACGCACAATTTACAATTGAACTTATTACACCAATAGCAATGGAAAAAGGACTTAAATTTGCTATACGTGAAGGTGGAAGAACAGTTGGAGCTGGAGTAGTTAGTGAAATAATAGAGTAATAATATAAGTAAATTAAAAGAAGGGGAAGCCCTTCTTTTAATTTAATAAAAAAAATAAAAAAAATGAAAAAAATGAAAAAAACCCTTGTAATTTGTGTATTTTTAAGTTAAAATATTAAAGTATGCGGTTGACATGCGATGAGGCAAGAGGTAGCTGCATCTTGCAGGGAATTTTTGCTGAGAATGTCCAATTACTAATTGGGCGGCAGGCTTTGCCTGAACATTTATCTTTTTTACATTAGAAAACACCCGGATAAGTGTATCGGTAAAACCTTGTCGTATGTAAATAAACATGCGATAGAAGGAGGGAATCGTAAATGGCTAATAGTTCTAAAGGGAAACAAAAGATAAGAATAAGATTAAAAGCTTATGATCATAATGTTTTGGATGCATCTGCTGAAAAAATAGTAGAAACTGCTAAAAGAACTGGTGCTAAGGTTTCAGGTCCAGTACCGTTACCAACAGAGAAGCAAGTTATCACAATATTAAGAGCTGTGCATAAGTACAAAGACTCTAGAGAGCAGTTTGAACAAAGGACTCATAAGAGATTAATCGACATTTTAAGCCCAACACCAAATACTGTTGATTCATTAATGAAACTTAATTTACCAGCAGGTGTTGATATTGAAATTAAATTATAATTGTTAAATTGAATAAGTATGGTTAACACCTTACTTAGAATGATTACTGTAACGGTAATCCGCTGTAAGAAAACAGGAGGTGTATTGAATGAAAGGTATATTAGGAAAGAAAATAGGAATGACTCAAATCTTTACTGAAGAAGGAAAAGTAGTTCCTGTAACAGTTGTAGAAGCAGGCCCGATGAATGTAGTGCAAGTTAAAACTACAGATGTTGATGGTTATAATGCTATTCAAGTAGGATATTCAGAAATAAAAGAAAAGAAAGTGAATAAACCTATAAAGGGACATTTTAGTAAAGCTCAAGTTGATCTTAAGAAGCATTTAGTTGAATTTAGAGTTGAAGATTCATCTAATTTCAATGTAGGAGACGAATTAAAAGTTGACTTATTTGAAGCAGGAGACATGATTGATGTAAGTGGTGTTTCAAAAGGTAAGGGGTTCCAAGGTGTTATTAAAAGACACGGACAATCAAGAGGACCTGAAACACATGGTTCAAAATATCATAGAAGACCAGGTTCAATGGGAGCTTCATCAGATCCATCAAGAGTATTTAAAGGTAAAAAATTACCAGGACATATGGGTCATAGAAAAGTAACAATTCAAAACTTAGAAATAGTTAAAATTGACACTGAAAATAATTTACTACTTGTAAAAGGTGCAATACCTGGACCTAAGGGTGGATTATTAACAATAAAAGAAAGCGTAAAGGCTTCTAAATAAGTTCTATAGAAGGGAGGATATGAAATGCCTAAAGTAGCTTTATATAACGTATCAGGTGAGCAAATCGATGATATAGAATTAAATGATAATGTGTTCGGAGTAGAAGTAAATAAGCATGTATTATATGAAGTAGTAAAAAATCAATTAGCTAATAAAAGACAAGGAACTCAATCTGTTAAAACTAGAGCTGAAGTAAGAGGTGGAGGAAGAAAACCTTGGAGACAAAAAGGTACAGGTAGAGCTCGTCAAGGAAGTATAAGAGCACCACATTGGGTAGGTGGCGGTGTAACATTCGCTCCAAAACCAAGAGATTATAGATATAGTGTACCAAAAAAGGTTAGAAGACTTGCTATGAAATCAGCTTTGAGTTCTAAAGTTTTAGATAATGAACTGTTTGTTGTTGATGAAATAAAAATGGATCAACCTAAAACAAAAGAAATGGCAAATATCTTGAAAAATTTAAATGCAAACAAAAAAGCTCTTATAGTTATGGATAGAAAAGATGAAAATATAATTAAATCAGCAAGAAATATTGAAGGTGTGCAAACTGCATTAGTTAATACAATAAATGTATATGACATATTAAAATATGATGCTTTTATCATAACTAAAGATGCTGTTAAAAAAGTGGAGGAGGTGTATGCTTAATGCGTAATCCACATGATATAATAAGAAGACCTGTAGTAACAGAACAAAGTATGAATGATATGGCTGAAGGTAAGTACACTTTTGTAGTGGATAAAAGAGCCAATAAAACTGAAGTAAAAAAAGCAGTTGAAAAAATATTTGATGTTAAAGTAAGTAAGGTCAATACAATGAATATGACTGGAAAACTTAAGAGAATGGGAAGAAATATAGGAAGAAGACCAAGCTGGAAAAAAGCTGTGGTAACTTTAACTGAAGATAGTAAAGCGATTGAATTCTTCGAAGGTATGTAATAAATAGTTAGTAAGAAGGAGGGAAACATAATGGGTATTAAAAAATTTAGACCTACTTCACCAGCCTTGAGACAAATGACAGTTTCTACTTTTGATGAAATAACAACAGACCAACCAGAAAAGTCACTTTTAACTTCTTTAAATAAAAAGTCTGGAAGAAATAGTCAAGGGAAGATAACTATACGTCATAGAGGTGGCGGAGCAAAAAGAAAATATAGAATAATTGATTTCAAAAGAAATAAAGATGGCGTACCTGGTAAGGTAGCTACAATAGAATATGATCCAAATAGAACAGCGAATATAGCGCTGATTCATTATGCAGATGGTGAAAAAAGATATATATTAGCTCCTAATAAATTAAAGGTAGGAGATACTATAGAATCAGGTGAAGATGTAGATATCAAAATAGGTAATGCATTACCACTTAAATTTATACCAGTAGGTTCAACAATTCATAATGTAGAACTTAAAGCAGGTAAAGGTGGACAATTAGTTCGTTCAGCAGGTAACTCTGCTCAATTAACTGCTAAAGAAGGTAATTATGCTCAAGTTAAATTACCATCTGGAGAAGTAAGAATGGTAAGAATTGAATGTAGAGCAACTATAGGTCAAGTAGGTAATATAGATCATGAAAATATTACTATAGGTAAAGCTGGTAGAAAGAGACATATGGGAATTAGACCTACTGTAAGAGGTAGTGTTATGAACCCTAACGACCATCCACACGGTGGTGGTGAAGGTAGAACTCCTATAGGTAGACCATCTCCAGTAACTCCATGGGGTAAGCCTACACTTGGATATAAAACTCGTAAGAAAAATAAGAAGTCTGATAAGTATATTGTAAGATCAAGAAAAAGAAAGTAATTAATCAAATAGATAATAACAGTTGAAAGGAGGCACTTTAATGGGTAGATCATTAAAGAAAGGACCTTTTGTAGATGATCATTTAATGAAAAAGGTTGAAGAATTAAATGAGAAGAATGATAAAAAAGTAATTAAGACATGGTCACGTCGTTCAACTATATTTCCTCAAATGATAGGACACACTATAGCGGTTTATGACGGAAGAAAGCATGTTCCAGTATATATTACTGAAGATATGGTTGGTCATAAACTAGGTGAGTTTGCTCCAACTAGAACATTCAGAGGACATGGAGATACAGAAAAGAAAACATCACTTAGATAATATAAGAAGGATTTTGATGTGAGGAGGGACGAAAATGGAAGCTAAAGCAATAGCTAAACATGTTAGAATTTCACCTAGAAAAGTTCAAATAGTTGCTGATTTAGTAAGAGGAAAAAATGTAGATGAAGCACTTGCTATATTAAAATTCACTCCTAGAAAAGGCGCAGATAAATTAGAAAAGGTTCTAAAATCAGCAGTAGCAAATGCTGAGAATAATTTTGATTTAGATAGAGATAATTTATATATATCAGAAGTTTATGCAAATCAAGGTCCAACACTTAAAAGATGGAGACCAAGAGCTCAAGGTAGAGCTTTTCAAATTAGAAAAAGAACTAGTCATATAGGTGTAGTAGTTAAAGAAAGAGAATAAGAAAAGGAGGGATACGAATGGGTCAAAAAGTTAACCCACATGGTTTAAGAGTTGGAGTAATAAAAGATTGGGATTCAAGATGGTACGCAGACAAGAAAAACTTTGCGGATTATTTAGTGGAAGACAATAAGATACGTAAATATGTTAAGAAAAAAATGTTTATCGCTGGAATCTCTAAAATAGAAATTGAAAGAGCAGCAAACAGAATAAAACTTAATGTTTACACTGCTAAGCCTGGTATGGTTATAGGTAAAGGTGGTTCAGGTGTAGAAGCACTAAGAAAAGACTTAGAAAAAATGACTGATAAAAAAGTTGTTGTAAATGTTGAGGAAGTAAAAGTTCCAGAAAAAGATGCTCAATTAGTTGCAGAGAATATTGCATCACAAATTGAAAGAAGAGTATCTTTTAGACGTGCTATGAAGCAAAGTATTCAAAGAACAATGAGAACTGGAGTAGAAGGTATTAAAACTTCAGTAGCTGGTAGATTGAATGGTGCAGATATGGCAAGAACTGAAGGATATAGTGAAGGTACTATACCTCTACAAACACTTAGAGCAGATATTGATTATGGATTTGCAGAAGCTGATACAACTTATGGAAAAATTGGTGTTAAAGTTTGGATATATAAAGGAGAAGTTCTTCCGGTTAAAGAAGAACAGTAATCCCTTAAGGAAGGAGGAATAGGTCATGTTAATGCCTAAAAGAGTAAAGCATCGTAAAGAGCATAGAGGAAGAATGAAAGGTAAAGCAACCAGAGGAAATACTATTACTTATGGAGAGTATGGAATTCAGGCTTTAGAGCCAGGTTGGATTACATCAAATCAAATAGAGGCAGCAAGAAGGGCTATGACAAGGCACGTAAAAAGAGGTGGAAAGATTTGGATAAAAGTCTTCCCAGATAAACCAGTAACTAAGAAACCTGCTGAAACTCGTATGGGTAAAGGTAAGGGTTCACCAGAGTACTGGGTAGCCGTTGTAAAACCAGGTAGGATAATGTTTGAGATAGCTGGAGTATCTGAAGAATTAGCAAGAGAAGCTATGAGATTAGCAATGCATAAACTACCTATTAAATGTAAATTTGTAACTCGTGATGAGGGTGGTGAAGCTAATGAAAGCTAGTGAACTACGTGAAATGACAAAAAATGAATTAGAAAACAAGCTAGCTGAGTTAAAGTCTGAGTTATTCAACTTAAGATTCCAGTTAGCTACTGGACAACTTGATAATCCTATGAGGATAAAAGTTGTAAGAAAAGATATAGCAAGAGTAAAGACTATAACAAGAGAACGCGAACTAAAAGAATTAAAGGCTTAATAGTTCCATGAAAGGAGGGCTAATTAATGGAAAGAGCAAATAGAAAAGTAAGAACAGGTAAAGTTATGAGCAATAAAATGGATAAAACAATAGTAGTTGGAGTAGAAACATTTATTTCTCACCCACTTTATGGAAAGCAAGTTAAGAAAACAACAAAATTTAAAGCCCATGATGAAAATAATGAGTGTAACATAGGTGATAAGGTGAAAATCATGGAAACTAGACCATTAAGTAAGCAAAAAAGATGGAGATTAGTAGAAATTATAGAAAAAGTTAAATAATCCTTACAGAACTGAAGGGAGGGTAATATATGATTCAAGTTGAATCTCGCTTAAAAGTAGCAGATAACTCTGGTGCAAAAGAGTTATTATGTATAAAAGTTTTAGGTGGTACAAGAAGAAAATATGCAAATGTTGGAGATATAATAGTTGCTTCTGTTAAAACAGCAACACCCGGCGGTGTTGTTAAAAAAGGTGACATAGTAAAAGCAGTAGTAGTAAGAACTACAAAAGGTCTAAGAAGAGATGACGGAAGTTATATTAGATTTGATGAAAATGCTGCTGTTATTGTAAAAGATGACAAACAGCCAGCAGGAACTCGTATCTTTGGTCCTGTAACAAGAGAACTAAGAGACGGAAACTTCATGAAGATAATCTCACTAGCACCTGAAGTATTATAAAGGGAGGTGTAATGAATGCACGTGAAAAAAGGAGACACTGTTGTAGTTATAGCAGGTAAAGATAAAGGTAAAAAAGGTAAAGTATTACAAGTTATACCGAAGAAAAACAGAGTATTAGTTGAAGGTGTCAACATGATAACTAAACATCAAAAGCCTAGTCAACAAATGCAACAAGGTGGTATAGTTCATCAAGAAGGCGCTATTCATGCATCAAATGTTATGCTTTGGAGTAAATCTGATAATCAAGGTGTAAGAGTAGGATATAAGACATTAGATAATGGAAAGAAAGTAAGAGTGAGCAAGAAAAGCGGCGAAGTAATCGACTAAGTTTCATGGAAGGAGGATAGGTTATGACATCACGTTTAAAAGAAAAGTATACAAATGATGTAGTGCCATCACTTGTAGAAAAATTCAATTATAAAAATGTAATGGAAGTACCAAAATTAGAAAAGATAGTAATTAATATAGGTATGGGATTAGCGAAAGATAATCCTAAAGCTTTAGAAACAGCTATAGAAGAACTTAAGATTATAACAGGTCAAAAACCTGTAACAACTAAAGCGAAAAAGTCTGTTTCTAACTTTAAGATTCGTGAAGGTATGCCAGTAGGAGCAAAAGTTACTCTAAGAGGAACTAGGATGTATGACTTTTTAGATAAATTAATGAATATTGCTTTACCAAGAGTTAGAGACTTTAGAGGTGTTTCTAAAACATCTTTTGATGGAAGAGGAAATTATGCTTTAGGAATAAAAGAACAGTTAATATTCCCTGAAATTGAATATGATAAAGTTGATAGAATTAATGGAATGGATATAATTATAGTAACTACTGCTGAAAATGATGAGCAAGCAAGAGAATTTTTAGCTCTTATGGGAATGCCCTTTAAAAAATAATAAGGAGGGATTTATGTGGCAAAGAAAGCTATGAAATTAAAGCAACAAAAAAAAGCAAAATATAGTACACAAGAATATAATAGATGCAGAATTTGCGGAAGACCTCATGGTTATTTAAGAAAATTTGGTGTATGTCGTATATGTTTTAGAGAACTAGCATATAAAGGACAAATACCAGGGGTAAAGAAAGCAAGTTGGTAAGAATAAACGAGAGTGGAAGGAGGTAACTCTAATGGCAATGACAGATCCAATCGCTGATATGTTAACAAGAATAAGAAATGCTAATCGTCAAAAACACGATACAGTAGATATTCCTGCTTCTAACATCAAGAAAGCAATAGCTGAGATATTATTAAATGAAGGTTTCGTAAAGGGCTATGATGTGATCGAAGATGGTAAACAAGGAATAATAAGAGTGCAACTTAAATACAGCAGAGATAATGAAAAGGTAATAACTGGACTTAAGAAAATATCAAAACCAGGACTTAGAGTATACGCTAAAAAAGATGAAATACCAAGAGTTTTAGGAGGGCTAGGAATAGCAATACTTTCTACTTCAAAAGGTATATTAACTGATAAAGAAGCTAAAAAGAACGACGTAGGTGGAGAAGTAATCTGCTACGTATGGTAATAGATTATTAGATCTATGAGGAGGTGCAATTATGTCAAGAATAGGTCTTAAACCAATACAGATACCTGAAGGTGTTGAGGTTAAATTAGATGATAAAAACTACATGGTAGTTAAGGGACCAAAAGGAACATTAGAACAACAATTAGAAAAAGATATGAATATAGAAATAAAAGATAATGAAATAACAGTAAGTCGTCCTACTGAAAATAAAAGACATAAATCCCTTCACGGACTTACAAGAACACTGATAGATAATATGATTATTGGTGTTACTAAGGGATATGAAAAAAGATTAGAAATACAAGGTGTAGGTTACCGTGCACAAAAACAAGGTAAAAAACTAAACTTGAATTTAGGTTTTTCACATCCAGTAGAAATGGAAGATCCAGAAGGAATCGAGACTGAAGTTCCATCAAACACTAAGATAATAGTTAAGGGAATAGATAAGCAAAAAGTAGGAAATTACGCAGCAGTTATAAGAGAATTAAGAAAACCAGAGCCATATAAAGGTAAAGGTATAAGATACGAAGGTGAAAGAGTAAGACGTAAAGAAGGTAAAACTGCTAAATAGAAAGAAAGGAGTGAACAAGAGTGCTTAATAAAGTAAGAAAAAATGAGAGAAGATCAAAAAGACATGCTAGAATGAGAAACAAAGTACAAGGAACTCCTGAGAGACCTAGATTAAATGTCTATAGAAGTTTGAATCATATATATGCTCAGATAATTGATGACGTTAACGGCGTTACTTTAGTTCAAGCATCCACTCTTGATAAAGACTTAAAAGATAAGTTAGAATCCACATCTAACAAAGAAGCTGCTAGAGAAGTAGGAAAGCTTGTAGCAGAAAAAGCGAAAAAAGAAAATATTGAATCTGTAGTTTTTGATAGAGGCGGATATATTTATCATGGTAGAGTAAAAGAATTAGCTGAAGGAGCAAGAGAAGCTGGCCTTAATTTTTAGACAAAGGAGGGGAACAAATGAAGCGTGGACGTATAGATGCTAGTGAATTAGATTTACAAGAAAAAGTTGTTAATATAAATCGTATAACTAAAGTTGTAAAAGGTGGTAGAAACTTTAGATTTAGTGCACTTGTTGTAGTTGGAGATGGAAATGGTCATGTAGGAGTAGGAATGAGCAAGGCTATTGAAATTCCAGATGCTATAAGAAAAGCTATAGAAGATGCTAAAAAGCATTTAGTTAAAGTACCAATGGTTGGTACTACTATACCACATGAAATAATAGGTAGATTTGGTGCAGGTAATGTATTATTGAAACCAGCTCCAGAAGGTACAGGAGTTATAGCAGGTGGTCCTGTTCGTGACGTATTAGAACTTGCAGGTGTAAGAGATATTAGAACAAAATCCTTAGGCACAAGTAATCCAAGAAATATGGTAAATGCAGTTATAGATGGATTGGATAGACTTAAAACTTCTGAAGAAGTTGCAAAGCTAAGAGGAAAATCAGTAGAAGAAATCATAGGTTAGGGGGCGAGAACCTTGGCTAAAATAAAAGTGAAATTAATTAGAAGTAAAATAGGCAAAACTGAAAAGCAAATTAAAACAGTTGAAGCTTTAGGCCTTAGAAAAATAGGTCAAGTGGTAGAGCACGAAGATAATCCACAAATAAGAGGTATGGTAAACAGAGTAAACCATATGGTAGAAATAGTTGAGTAATTTAAAGTAAGGAGGTGCGACTATGAAACTTCATGAGTTAAGACCTAACGAAAATGGAGGCACTAAAAGCCGTAAAAGACTTGGTAGAGGTACAGCTACAGGACAAGGTAAAACTTCTGGTAGAGGTGAAAATGGCCAAAGATCACGTTCTGGTGGAGGAGTAAGACCAGGATTTGAAGGTGGACAAATGCCAATATATAGAAGATTACCTAAAAGAGGATTTACTAATGTATTCGCTACAAACTATGCTATAGTAAATGTAGAAGATTTAAATAGATTTGAAGAAGGAGTAGAAATAACTCCAGAATTATTAAAGGAATCAAAACTAATAAAGAAATTAGAAGATGGCGTTAAAGTACTCGGAAATGGTGAGTTAAACAAAAAACTAACTATTAAAGCCCACAAATTCAGCAAATCAGCTGTTGAAAAAATAGAGGCTGCAGGGGGAAAGGTAGAGGTGATCTAAAGTGTTATCAACTCTAAGAAATGCATGGAAAATTCCGGATTTAAGAAAAAAAATACTATTTACATTATTAATGTTAGCAGTTTTTAGATTAGGTTCAAATATACCAGTACCATTTATGAATAAAGAAGTTATTGAAGAATTATTTCAAGGTAGTGGTGGAGGAGTATTAGAACTATTTAACTTAATGAGTGGTGGAGCATTTGGTCAGATGACTATTTTTGCTCTTAATATTTATCCATACATTACCGCATCTATAGTAATTCAATTATTAACTATAGTTATACCTTCTTTAGAAGCTTTAGCTAAAGAAGGCGAAGTAGGAAGAAAAAAAATAGCACAATATACTAGATATTTAACAGTAGTTTTTGCATTAATTCAAGCAATAGGTATATCAGTAGGCTTATTCCAAAATGCTATAATAGGCGATGGAATACTTCCTATAGCAGTTGTAGTTATAACAATTACGGCAGGTACAGCATTCTTGATGTGGTTAGGTGAGCAGATAACAGAAAATGGTATAGGAAATGGTATATCACTTATAATCTTTGCAGGGATTATCTCAAGGATACCTGTAGGAATATATAATGCAGTGAACCTTTGGTTAAATGCTAAAACTGTTAGCTTGATAGAATTAATCTTATTTGCTATAATAGCTGTTATTGTTATAGCTGGTGTTGTAGCAATACAAGAAGGACAAAGAAGAATTCCGGTTCAATATGCTAAGCGAGTTGTAGGAAGAAAAATGTATGGTGGACAAAGCACACATATACCATTAAAAGTATTAATGGCTGGAGTTATTCCGGTTATATTTGCTTCATCATTACTAGCATTCCCACAAACTTTAGGATTTTTCTTTGAAAGTTGGGCAGCTTTTATATCAAAATGGTTATCACCACAAGGTAGCCCAGGAGTATGGATATATTCAATATTAAATGTAATATTGATTGTATTCTTTACTTATTTCTATACTGCAATACAATTTAACCCAGTTGAATATGCAAATAACTTAAAGCAAAATGGTGGTTTTATTCCTGGTATTAGACCTGGAAGACCTACAACGGAGTATTTAAATAGGGTTATATCAAGACTTACTTTGGTTGGTGCCATAGTATTAGCACTTATTGCTACTATGCCAACAATTTTATCTTCATTTGGTAATTTAAAAATAGGATTTGGAGGAACAGCTCTATTAATCGTAGTTGGTGTTGCACTAGAAACTGTTAAGCAAATGGAGTCACAAATGATGATGAGACATTATAAAGGATTCTTAAAATAGAAAACTCTCTAAGGAGATGAGATTTTGAGACTTATATTATTAGGACCACCTGGAGCTGGGAAAGGAACCCAAGCTTCAGGTATAATAAATAAATATAATATACCACATATATCTACTGGAGATATATTTAGAAAAAACATTAAAGAGGGTACTGATTTAGGAAAGCAAGCTAAGGAATACATGGATAAGGGATTACTTGTTCCTGATGAATTAGTTGTAGGTCTAGTAAAAAATAGATTGACAGAAAATGATACAGAAAATGGATTTTTATTAGATGGTTTTCCAAGAACAGTAGCTCAAGCTGAAGCCCTTGATACTGAGCTTAAAAATTTAGGTTGGTCTTTAGATAATGTTATTAACATTAAAGTATCAAAAGATGAATTAGTAGAAAGAGCTGTAGGTAGAAGAATTTGTAAAGATTGTGGTGCTACTTACCACATTAAATTTAATCCACCTACTATACCAGGCAAATGTGATGTGTGTGGAGGAGAACTTTATCAAAGAGATGATGATAATGAGGAAACTGTAGCTAAAAGAATTGAAGTTTATGAAAATCAGACCTCACCACTTATAGAATATTACAATAAACAAGGTGTTTTATTGAATATAGATGGTGCACAAGATATAGATAAAGTTTTTGATGATATAGTAGATGCTCTTGGGAGCAAGAAATAATGATTATTTTAAAAAGCAAGAGAGAAATAGAAAAGTTAAAAGTAGCTGGAAATCTAGTATCCAAGACTCATGAATATTTGAAGGGTTTAATCAAACCTGGAATAACAACAAAAGAGCTTGATGAAGCAGCTTATGAATTTATTACTAAGCACGGTAGTGTACCAGCATTTAAAGGGTATCAAGGCTTTCCAGGTAGCATTTGTGCTTCAATAAATAATGAAGTAGTTCATGGTATACCAGGATTAAAAAAATTAAAAGATGGCGATATTATAAGTATAGATATCGGTACTATAGTTGATGGTTATTATGGAGATGCTGCTAGGACACATAGTGTAGGCAAAATTAGTGAAAATGCTAAAAAACTTATAGATGTAACTAAAGATAGTTTTTTTGAAGGAATCAAATTTGCTAAAGAAGGTTACAGGCTATCTGACATATCTCATGCAATACAAAAGTATGTTGAAAGCAATGGCTTTTCAGTTGTAAGAGACTATGTAGGTCATGGAATAGGAAGATCAATGCACGAAGATCCACAAATACCTCATTATGGACCACCAGGTAAAGGGCCGAGGCTTAAAAGAGGAATGGTTCTTGCAATTGAACCTATGGTGAATGAGGGTACCTTTAGAGTAAAAGTATTGGAAGATGAATGGACAGTGGTAACACTTGATGGTAAATTATCTTCTCATTATGAAAATACTATAGCTATTACCGATGGAGAACCAGAAATTTTAACAATCTAGAGGTGAAGCATTTGGAAACTACAGGAGAACTTGAATTAGGTCAAGTTGTAAAGTCTAGTGCTGGAAGAGATAGTGATAAATTTTTCATCGTAGTTGATATAATAGATAAAAATTATGTTTTACTAGTAGATGGAAGTTTAAGAAAGCTAGATAATCCTAAAAAGAAGAAAGTTAAACATATCAAAAAAACAAATAAAATTTTTGATGAATTAAAAAATAAGATCGAAGCTAAAGAAAAGTTCAACAATGCATATATTAGAAAATTATTGGCTTCTTTAGTAAAAGAGAATTAAAGCCAGGAAATGGAGGTTATATAACCTTATGTCCAAAAAAGATGTTATAGAGGTAGAAGGAACAGTTTCAGAAACTTTACCAAATGCAATGTTTAAAGTAGAGTTAGAAAATGGTCATGAGATATTAGCACATATTTCAGGCAAATTAAGAATGAATTTCATAAGAATTCTCCCTGGAGATAAAGTTACTGTTGAATTGTCACCATATGACTTATCAAGAGGAAGGATTACGTGGCGAAAGAAGTAACAAGGAGGGATTACAGTGAAAGTAAGACCATCAGTAAAAAAGATGTGCGAAAAATGCAAACTTATTAGAAGAAAAGGAAAAGTAATGGTTATATGCGAAAATCCTAAGCACAAACAAAAACAAGGATAATATTTACCCTAGTTTTATAAAGGATTTTGTAGTATAATATTTAGTTGATTAATAAAATTAGAGCGCGGCTGCTTTATGAATAGATAATCGTAAACATAAGTTTAGGAGGTGTAAGCTTAAATGGCCAGAATCGCGGGTATAGACTTACCAAGAGATAAAAGAGTAGAAATTGGATTAACTTATATATATGGTATAGGTAAATCAAAATCAAATGAAATATTAGCAACAACTGGTATTAATCCAGATACAAGAGTGAAAGATTTAACTGAAGATGAAGTAAGTAAACTTAGAAATGAAATAGATAATATTATGGTTGAAGGTGACCTTAGAAGAGAAACAGCTATGAATATCAAAAGACTTAAAGAAATTGGTAGTTATAGAGGTTTAAGACATAGAAGAGGTTTACCAGTAAGAGGACAGCATACTAAAAATAATGCAAGAACTAGAAAAGGTCCTAAAAAATTAGCAAGTAAAAAGAAAAAGAAATAAAGGAGGGACTTATAAGTGGCTAAAAAAGCAGTAAAAAGAGGTCGTGTAAAGAAAAGACAACGTAAAAATATTGAAAGAGGTCAAGCACATATTCAGTCTACTTTTAACAATACTATTGTTACTATAACTGATACTAAAGGAAATACAATTTCATTTGCAAGTGCTGGTCAACTTGGTTTTAGAGGGTCAAGAAAGTCAACTCCATTTGCAGCACAAATGGCAGCAGAAGAAGCAGCTAAAGCTGCTATGGTACATGGATTAAAAACAGTTGAAGTTTATGTTAAAGGACCTGGTTCAGGTAGAGAAGCTGCAATCAGATCATTACAAGCTACTGGTTTAGAAGTGAACTTAATAAAAGATGTCACTCCAATCCCACACAATGGTTGTAGACCACCTAAAAGAAGAAGAGTATAACAGAAAGAGATTAGAGGAGGTGCAAAAGATATGGCAAGATATACAGGACCTGTGTGTAGACAATGTCGTAGAGAAGGGTTAAAACTTTATTTAAAAGGAGACAAATGTTTCACAGACAAATGTCCAGTTACTAGGAGAAACTATGCACCTGGTGAACACGGACAGGGTAGAAAGAAATTATCAAACTATGGAGTTCAATTAAGAGAAAAGCAAAAAGTACGTAGATATTATGGGGTATCTGAAAAACAATTTGCTAAATACTTTGATATGACTGATAAAATGGAAGGTATTGCAGGTGAAAACTTCTTAAAAATATTAGAAACTAGATTAGATAACGTAATTTATAGATTAGGACTTGCGTCATCTAGAGCAGAAGCAAGACAACTTGTAAATCATGGACATTTCTTAGTAAATGGAAAGAAAGTTGATATAGCTTCTTATTTAACTAGTACAGGAGATGAAATAGAAGTTAAATCAAAAAGTACACAATCTGCTAAATTCAAAGAATTAGTTGAAGGGCATCAAGGAAGCGTGCCACAATGGTTAAATATAGATACAGAAAACTTAAAAGGTAAAGTAGTTGCTGAACCTTCAAGAGAAGATATAGAGCTCCCAATTGAAGAACACTTAATCGTAGAGTGGTATTCTAAGTAATAAAATATAGAATTGGTTGCCCTCAGAATAGATAAAAAACTGATAGGGAGGGTTAAGTTAATGATAGAGATAGAAAAGCCAAAAATTGAAGTAGTTGAATTAAGTGAAGATAATACCTATGGAAAGTTTGTAGTAGAGCCTTTAGAAAGAGGATATGCTACAACTTTAGGTAATTCCCTAAGAAGAATATTACTTTCTTCACTACCTGGTGCAGCTGTTTCATCTATAAAAATCCAAGGAGTATTGCATGAATTTTCAACAATACCTGGAGTTGTAGAAGATGTAACAGAAATAATACTCAATGTAAAAAATATTGCAGCTATTATGCATACAGATGAGCCTGTAACTTTAATAATTGACGTTGAAGGTGAAGGCGAAGTTACTGCTGGTGACATACAAGTAAGTGGTGATGTAGAGATTTTAAATGAAGATTTACACATAGCTACCTTAGATAAGAATGCCAAGTTATATATAGAACTTGTTATGGAAAAAGGTAGAGGATATGTACCAGCTGAAAGAAACAAAAAAGAAGAAGATTCAATAGGAACATTACCTATAGATTCTATTTATACTCCTGTTAAAAAAGTTAATTTCAGTACTGAAAATACTAGAGTAGGTCAAGTAACTGATTATGGTAAATTAGTACTTGAAGTATGGACTGACGGGACAATTAAACCTGATGAAGCAGTTTCATTAGGAGCTAAAATATTCAATGAACATCTTAATCTATTTATAACTCTTACTGATACTGTAGATGATGTAGAGATTATGGTAGAAAAAGAAGAGGACACAAAAGAAAGAGTTCTAGAAATGACTATTGAAGAACTTGATCTTTCTGTTAGATCTTATAACTGCCTAAAAAGAGCTGGCATAAATACTGTTGAAGAATTAACAGATAAGTCTGAAGAAGATATGATGAAAGTTAGAAACTTAGGTAAAAAATCTCTTGATGAAGTAGAAAAAAAGTTAAAAGATTTGGGCTTAGGTTTAGAAAAATCTGAAGAATAGAATTACCCTAACAAGAAGGAGGGATACGAGATGGCTAAGTTAAGAAAGCTTGGACGCCCTACTGACCACAGAAAGGCTATGTTAAGAAACTTAGTAACAAGTCTTTTAAGAGAAGGTAGAATAGAAACTACAGTAACAAGGGCTAAAGAAACAAGAAAATTAGCTGAAAAAATGATAACACTTGGCAAAAAAGGTGATTTACATTCAAGACGTCAAGTATTAGCATATATATATGATGAAACAGTAGTTAAAGAATTATTTGAAGAAATAGCACCTAAATATGAAGATAGAAATGGTGGATATACAAGAATAATGAAATTAGGACCTCGTAGAGGCGATGGTTCTGAAATGGCTATAATTGAATTAGTATAAATAATTAAAGGGGCTAAGAATATTCTTAGCTCCTTTAATTATTTATTTTTTACAATATATAAATGTTTGAACTACCTTACTTACTGTGCTAAAATGGATAGGTAAGATACTCTTATATATAGAGAGGAAAGAAGAATATGGATGAAATAATGATTAAAGCAAATAATTTAACATATGAATATAAAAATAATGAAGAACAAAGTAATATTGCACTTAATAACGTAAATTTAGAAGTTAAAAAAGGTGAGTTTGTTGTAATACTAGGACATAATGGTTCTGGAAAGTCAACACTTGCAAAACATATAAACGCTTTACTACTTCCTACAGAAGGAAATTTATATGTTAAAGGTATGGATACATTAGATGAAGAAAAACTTTGGGATATAAGATCAACTGCAGGAATGGTATTTCAAAATCCTGATAATCAGCTAGTGGCTACAATTGTAGAGGAAGATGTAGCTTTTGGTCCTGAAAATCAAGGTATTGAACCAGGTCAAATAAGAGAAAGAGTAGATAAAGCACTTGAAATAGTAGAGATGACAAAATATAAAGAACATGCACCACATCTTTTATCAGGTGGTCAAAAACAAAGAATAGCAATAGCAGGTGTACTTGCAATGAATCCAGAATGTATTATATTAGATGAACCTACAGCTATGCTTGATCCATCTGGAAGAATAGAAGTTATGGAAACTATAAAAAAATTAAACAGAGAAGAAGGTAAGACTATTGTTCATATTACACATTATATGGACGAGGCAGTAGATGCTGATAGGATAGTTGTTATGGAACAAGGAGAGATAGTACTTGAAGGGACACCGAAACAAGTCTTTTCTCAAGTAGATAAAATGAAAGCCTTTGGACTTGATATTCCACAAGTAACGGAGTTGTCATATAAATTAAGAAATAGAGGAATAGATATTCCAACTAATATATTAACTGTAGAAGAAATGGTGAAATTAATATGAAAATAAAAATAGAAAACTTAAATCATATATATAATCCTGGAAATCCATTTGAAATTAAGGCATTGGATAGTGTAGATTTAGAAATAGATAAAGGTGAGTTTGTAGGGTTAATAGGCCATACAGGATCTGGTAAATCAACTCTTATTCAGCATTTAAATGGTTTGCTTAAAGCTACCTCTGGGAAAATATTCATAGGTGATACTGAATTAACTAAAAAAGATGTAAAACTTAAGGAAATAAGACAAAGAGTAGGTTTGGTTTTTCAATACCCAGAACATCAGTTATTTGAAGAAACAGTATATAAAGATGTATCATTTGGACCTAAGAATTTAGGATTAAGTGAAGAAGAAGTAAAAATAAGAGTAAAAGAAGCTATGGAAGTTGTAGGACTTAACTATGAAGAAGTAAAAGAACGATCTCCTTTTGAATTAAGTGGTGGGCAAAGAAGAAGAGTAGCAATAGCAGGTGTACTTGCAATGAAACCTGATATATTAATACTAGATGAACCTACAGCAGGGCTTGATCCTAAAGGTCGTGATGAAATATTAGGGCAAGTAAAATCACTTTATGATAGATACGGAATTACAATAATACTTGTATCTCATAGTATGGAAGATATAGCAAAGTTAGTAAATAAAATAATAGTTATGCATAAAGGTAAAGTTAATATGGTAGGGAATCCTAGAGAAATATTTAAAAGAGTAGAAGCGCTAGAAAAAATAGGACTTGGTATACCACAAATAACGTATTTAATGAGAGAGTTAAAAAAGAGAGGTAAAGATATAAGAGATGATGTACTTACAGTAGAAGAAGCTGAAGTGGAGTTATTAAAATATTTAAGGAGTAAAAGAGATGCTTAAAAACATAACAATAGGACAGTACTTTCCAGGTAATACAGTTATTCACAAACTGGATCCCAGAATTAAAATATCAATAACACTATTATTTATAATTTCGTTGTTTTTTATAGATAGTTTTACCCCATATCTATTTGTTACAGCATTCATATTTATATCAATATTTTTATCAAAGGTGCCTTTAAAATTCATATTAAAAGGATTAAAGCCTTTGTTCATTATAATACTTATAACGTTTTTTATAAATGCACTTTTAACTCCTGGAGAAGTATTATATAAATTAGGACCTTTGAAAATAACTATAGAGGGTTTAAGACAAGCAACATTTATGGCATTAAGACTTGTTTTTCTTATAATAGGGACTTCATTATTAACACTTACTACTTCACCTATATCACTTACTGATGGTATAGAAAAATTATTGAACCCTTTTAGAAAAGTAGGGCTTCCTGCACATGAGCTTGCTATGATGATGACAATAGCACTTAGATTTATACCTACTCTATTAGAAGAAACAGATAAAATAATGAAAGCTCAGATGGCACGTGGAGCAGACTTTGAAAGCGGAAATATAATGAATAGAGCAAAAAGTTTAGTACCTTTACTTGTACCACTTTTTATATCTGCATTTAGGAGAGCAGATGAACTTGCCATGGCAATGGAAGCAAGATGTTATAGAGGTGGAGAAAATAGAACTAGAATGAAAGTTTTAACCCTTGGAATGAGAGATTTTTTTGCTATGAGTATATCTGTTTTACTTTTAGTAATAATAATATTATTTAGATATGTAATTTAGAGGATGTAAAATATGCGCAATATAAAAATAACAATAGAATATGATGGCTTCAATTATAAAGGTTGGCAAAAGCAGCCTACAGAAATATCTATTCAAGAAATAATAGAAGATGCTATATTTAAAATAACAAGAGATAAAGTGAAACTGGAAGCTTCTGGAAGAACAGATAAAGGTGTACATGCATTTGGTCAAACTGCTAGCTTTTTTACTAATTCAGATATAGTAGAATTTAAACTTATGAGGGGATTAAATAGTTTATTACCAGAGGATATATCAATAAGAAAAGTAGAAGAAGTAAATAATGAATTTCATGCAAGATATCATGCAAAAGGTAAATCATATAAATATATAATATATAACTCTCAAGTAAGAAGTCCAATATATAGGAATAATGCTTATCATGTGCCATATAAATTGGATATGAACAAATTCAGACAAAATGTAAATATGCTAATAGGAACTCATGACTTTACTTCATTTACATCTATAAAAGAAGGTACAGACAATAAAATAAGAACAATATATAATATAGATATAGAACAAAAAGATGATATTATAGAACTTACATTTAAAGGTAGCGGATTTTTATATAATATGATAAGAATAATAGTTGGTACTTTGGTAGATGTAGCTAGAGGCAGAATAAAATCTAATATAAAAGAAATAATTGATGCAAAAAATCGAAAAAGAGCAGGTATTACAGCACCAAGTCATGCACTATATTTGATGGAAGTTTATTATTAAAAAGTCTTGACACACATGGTAGGTTGTATTACAATAAAAGGAGTGTAAAGATAAAAATCCACTAGCCCCGGATTTTTATTGACGTTAAACTTAAAATTTAAAATGAAAGTGCAATGAGGAGGGAAAGAAATGAAAAGCTTTATAGCTAAACCCCATGAAATTGAAAGAAAATGGTATATTATAGATGCTGAAGGTAAAAAATTAGGTAGACTTGCTAGTGAAGTAGCAAAAATATTAAGAGGTAAGAATAAGCCTATTTATACACCACATGTTGATACAGGTGATCATGTAATAATCATAAATGCTGAAAAAGTAGAATTATCAGGTAAAAAACTTGACCAAAAACTTTACAGATACCACACAAATCATCCAGGTGGTTTAAAAGAAATGACTTATAAAAGATTAATGCAAGAGAAACCAGAATTAGCAGTTCAAAAAGCTGTAAGAGGTATGTTACCAAAGAACAGTTTAGGAAGACAAATGATTAAAAAGCTAAAGGTTTATAGTGGAACTGAACATAATCACGATGCTCAAAAACCTGAAGTTTACGAAATATAGTCAGGAAGGGAGGATTTTAAATGGCGAAAGTACAATTTTATGGAACTGGAAGAAGAAAAAAATCTATTGCTAGAGTAAGATTAGTTCCTGGTTCAGGAAATGTAAAAATTAATGATAGAGATATGGACGATTATTTTAATTATGATACATTAAAAGTTAAAGTAAAAGAGCCGTTAGTTATAACAGATACATCTGATAAATATGATGTTTTAGTAAATGTAAATGGTGGAGGTTATACTGGTCAAGCAGGAGCTATAAGACATGGTATATCAAGAGCATTACTTAAAGCTGACAATGAACTTAGACCAACACTAAAAAAAGCAGGAATGCTTACAAGAGACCCAAGAATGACAGAAAGAAAGAAATATGGTCTAAAGAAAGCAAGAAGAAGTCCACAATTCTCAAAGAGATAGGCAAAACATTGATATACCAACATATAATGGACTATTTTGGTTCAAGTTGGTTCAAATCAAGAATAAACTTTATAAAGAATTTAATAATTTTAGAGCATCAGCATCTTGCTGGTGCTTTTTTTCTGGCATTAATTCAAGATAATAATTTTGAGTTGTTTGAATGCTACTATGACCTAATCTTTTTGATACGTATACTAAATCTATTTCTTGAGAGAATAAAAAAGATGCATGTGTATCTCTTAGTCCATGAAAAGTTGTTTTTTCAATATTTAACTTTTCAAGTAATTTAGCGAGCATTTCTGATTGCTTGAAACCATAAGTTAGAAAAATATATCCATTTTGCTTAACTGGAATTTTAGTTATTAAATCATAAACTTCTTTATTTATAGAAACGTTACGCTTTGCACTTTTAGTTTTTAATGATTTATCATTAGATGTAGGGCTAATTGAGTTTCTAACCTCTATTCCATATTCAAAGATATTTTCAGGACGAATAGAAAGCAATTCACCCCGTCTCATGCCAGTTTCTAATGCAAGTAATACAAATAAATTAAACTCATTTTCTGGATGTTGAAAAGTATAGTTGCGAAGCTTTTTTAAATCAGATATTGATAAAGCTTTATTTCGTTTAGAGAGTATTTTCCCTCTGGATTTTACTAATCCAGAAAAATCATTTGATATATAACCTCTCGAATAAGCATCCTTTAATGCAGTTCTAATTTTAAGAAGAAGTGTATGAGTTGTGCTTTTAGAATGTGTCTTAGCATATTCATCTATTTTCCTTTGAACAATAATATCATTTAAATCTTTTAATTTAATATCCTTAAATAATTCTCTTACTAAGTTAGAAGTCCTTATATAAAACTGAAAAGTTGTTTCTTTCACATCATTAATCTTTACAAGGTATATCCAATCTTCAAAGTAATCTGCAAATGTTGTATTTCCATGAGCAAGTTGTTTTCCATTTCCTTTTTCTAATTCCATTTCCAATGCCCAAAGTTCTGCTTCTTTTTTAGTTGGAAAAGACTTTGTAAGTTTTTTGTGTTTTCCATTTTTATATAATGAAACTTGTGCTCTATAAGATTTTCCTCTTTTAATAATACTAGCCATACTATCAATTCCTTTCATACTATAGTTGATAGATGCTAGTTGAATACAAATTCATTGTATTACGAATCTAGCATATTATCAACTATCAATAAATTAAATAGAATTTGAATCAATAAATTGTTTTAAAGATTCTACAGTATATCTTTCATGTCTGCCAATCATAAAACGATTTAGATTATTATTAGGGCGTATGTATTTATCAAATGATTTAGGATCAATACCTAAAAATTGAGAAGCTTGTTTTTTTGTCAAAAGATATGGATAATCTTTCTTAGGCATATCAGCAATCATAAAGTTTTTCCTCCTTTAATGCACATTTTTTATAAATTTTTAATATATATTTATTTGCTCCAAGGCTTTCCTTCAAGCAAATATAGATTTTTATACTTATTAATCCAAGATATATGATCATCATTAGGTGCAAAATCTTCATAATGAGAATATAAGTGTTCCATTAATTCTAGCGTTACTTCTTTTCCCCATATTTCTCCTACTTTCCATAGTGTAGGTATAAGACCAGATCCTTTTATTAAATGATCTATAGATTGATCCAATAAATTATTACGTGGTGATGGAGATTTAAATTGAAAATTTTTTTCATCTAAAAGTTCTAACATTAATTTAGTGATTTTATGAGGTCTATTAGATTTGACATAAAAAAACATATATCTATCTAATAGAGAACTAATAATTATATTTTTAAATTCTACATCATTTTTACAATTCAATATAGCATCTGTTAATTGATGTGCATATTTTCCAGAAAACTCAGCTTCAACACGAACCCAATCATCAACCTCTTTTGCAATATGTCTCATATATTTCACGATAATTGTTCTGCCTTTTTATCATATATACGAAGATGAACTTTAGTATTTCTACCTTTAGAACCAATATAAATTGTTTCAGCGTTAAAGTCTTTTGACACATCAGTTATTCTAGAAGTATTTCTTTTATAAGGTTTTAATTTGTTTTCTTGAACCACTTTTTCTAAATAATTTACTTTAGTATTTGCCATATCTAACTTCACACCTTCCTGCTTCAATTGAACGCTTTAATTCTGGAATATTGATTTTTTCATTAAAAAAATCACAACAAATATCTATTCTTGATAGTCTAAAATCATACTCATCTGATTCAATCATCATCAAAAAACTGTATAAATTTATTGACTCATTAAATTGATTATTGTATCTTTTAACATATTCATGCCATGCATATGCACTAAATTTTATAATGACTCCCATTTTTGAAAAAGCTTCATGATAAGCAATACAAAAATAAAATGGTGAGTTATTAAAAGAATAACCGAATGTATATCCTTCTGGTAATTTAACATCAGACACATCAAAATAATCAAATAAGGATAACATTTTAGAATTGACTAAAAATGTATTTATCAAACTATTAGCGAGCCAATCCCGCCAACAATCAAAATCAAAACTGATAGTTGGCTTAAGTATAAGTGTAAACTGGTCTATATCTGGTTGAATCATATTTTATCAATCCTCTCTATATATTAGTAAAAGGTTGAGCAAAGTTTTTTGCATCAAAAACCTTGTGAGGATAAGGTTTATCATGCACTTTGCTCTTGAGTGGAGCTGGGGTGATTACCATATACCCCAGCTCTTCTAAAGGAGTGAAACACGGAGTGGAACCTTACCCCGCCTTAACAGGCGGGTCCCCTTCCACTCTCTGTGTTGCTTTCCCTTAAGAAAAGCTAAGGAATTTAATTTAAAAAGCTACAATAAGGTACTACTAATAATTTTGGATTATCCACACTAGCTACAACAGGATAGCTATATACACCTTGTCCAGCAGAAAATTGAACTGGTGGTATGTCAACTCCAGAAGCAAATAATGTTCTATATGTTTGCTCATCACTATCACCAAGAGCTATTTTTAAAACTAATTGCTCTCTAATTGCTGTAGGCATAGTCTGTGCATTCATTTGTTGAGTTGCTATCCATAGAATACACCCGAGTTGACGACCCATAAAAGCAACATCTGATAATATGCTATCAATTTCATCACGTTCTTTCTTAGGTAAAGTTTTCCATGATTCTCTTAATGCTCCAAATTCATCAATAAGTAAAATTAAAGCTGATAAATTTGCATCTTTATATGTTTTGTTGGGATTTGATTTAAAAAAATCTTGTAATTCATCTTGACGACTTTTCATTTTTTCATGGAAGTGTTTAATTAATTCAATTGCATTTGATTTATCAGCAGTTTGATTACTACCTATATTATGCTTAGCTATCTGATAGACATCTGTTCTTTTAGGGTCAATAACAAATAATTCATGTTTTACATTTTTTGATAACAATTGTTCCAATAAAATTTGAATAAAAAATGATTTACCTGAACCAGTTTGTCCTACTAAACCCATGTGATGTAATGGAACAGTAGTACGATTATCTAAACGTAATGAATAGTCATCTGAAGTTTCGTTCGACCATTCAATAAAATCAGATTTTGATTTAATTTCAAATTGTTTTTGAGAATTGATTGAATAAAATTCATATATATACCAATTTCTATCTTTAGATAAGTATTTACGTTCACTGATATATCCTTTTAAAGATGAATCAATTCTCATATCTTCAAGTTTCTTATCAAATTTAATTGAATTTTTTATATATACTTTTCCAGTAGTCCTTAAAGTAGTATCATCAAATTCTATTTTAATGGTGGGTAATTTAACGGTTAAATTATCAAATTCCCTTTCATCTTCAAATCTCGCATCTTTAATATGTCTTCTTATTCTTTTAACCATAAAATAATGATTGATAGAAAAGGATAAACCAAGCCACAATTTATTGCGAATTGACCAACACATTAATATGATGATTACCATAAAACTAGCAGGAATTAAGAAAATATTTGATTCAATATAAGGTAAATTTATTATAGTTATGAATTCAGCTATTAATGGATAAATATTTTTAAAAAACAACCATAATAAAATAAAAAAGGTAATAAATAAAAATGACATTAAACCTCTTTGCATCCTATAAGTTTTTTTAATACAAATCACATCCTAATCAATATGTATCCGCCCTTTTTCAGGAACGGATACATACATTACAATTTATTGACAAAAGTTCTAAAGTATAATAAAATTTCTTTAGAGTTATTATTTTGATTGAATATCTACATCATCTGCCTTTACAGAGAGTTCTGACATAAAAGTACCGTAAACAGATGCACTAGCATCTATGAACTTGATTTTGCTGAACTTTTTATAATCTTTTGGAGGATGTGGCACTTTCACATCGATTTGTTCTCCAGCATTAAGATCAGGGGCTACATTCGTACCATCATATTTCGTATTATCTGTAGCTATAACGCATTTATACTTTGTACCTAACTGTTTAGTAATTTGCCCATCATCATATTCATTCCAAGGCTCGTGGGCCATAACTCTTACATCTTTATCTTTAAAAAACTCTACTGAATCAAATTTATTAAATTGTCTTAATTTTTTCATATTTAATTTCACTCCTTTTTTTATTTTTAAATATAATTTTCTAATGCATACTTTTAAGACCTCTTAATACCGTTACTGCTTCGTCTAATCCTTGAATTTCTAACTCACAAATTCCTAAAGTAAGAATTACTGGTTTTGTTTTTAATTCATCTCTGTATGTTTCAAGTAATAGAATATTATCTTCTAAATTAATTTCAGTTAATTCTTCTTTAAAATCTTCTAAAAAATAGTCTATACTCTCTATTTCTGGATAAGACCAAGAAAGCTTGCTTTTATGATAGCCTTTGAACCACATAATTTAATCACCTCCTTTCTCTAACTTATTTATATTTTATCAAGAAATTCTATATGAATCAATGTAATTCATCAAGAAATATAAAATTGTTCTTGATGAATTAAAATGCTTATGCTACAATGAAATCATATGGAAAATAAAATAATCATCAAGAAAAAATGAAATAAAGTAGAAAAGGGGTAATGAAGATGGGAAAAGATTACATCAGATTAAATGAAGAAGTTTCACCAAAAGAGATATTAAATTACTTTGAAGAAAAATATGAAACAAAAGCTATTGTAACACCTAAGACAATATATAATTGGCTGAAAGAATTAAATATAGAATGTATTCAACCTAAACCGAAAAGAAATAAGGATATAAGATATAAAAAGAGTGATGTATTAAAATTAGAAAAAGCAAAAGAAAATCGATTGCGAGATCTTCAATATAAATACAAACAAAAGAGTGAATTTGAACAAAGAGCACAAATTGAAATAGATAAGGAGCAAGAATATAATTCTCATCGAACTTACGAAAAGATAGAAGAGGACACAATACCTTCAATAGATTCTTATAAAGGACTAGCTGAACAAATTATAAAAGACGATATGTTGAGGATGTGTTTTAAAGAATTATTCCCTAATATAGAATTTGATTCTCAAAAATTAACTAAAAATTTAGCAATTAGAAGTTTAAGGAATATAGTAGATTTTTCTCGTGAAGAAATAGGTGAAGCTATAGAGTATATAGAAAATAAAATATATATTAAAAATAAAAAATAAAAAGTAATATTTAATAAATAAAAAATTATTATATAAATATTTGTTTAGAATTATTTTTATAATTGTTTATTGGAGCATATATGATATCATAATAATATAATGTATGAATTGTAATATATAAATGATAAAAAACATTAATTATAGAGGTAAAAATATCATTTTTTTATAACACATTAAAATTCATCTTTTAATATACATTTTGTTTTCTATATATATTAAGAAATGTAAAAAAACATATAAAATAAGATAAATAAATCAGTATTATGTTAAAAAGAATATATGTATTAAATAAAATTTTAAATATGATAAAATAAAAAATATGTTAAATGTATTAATTATCTTTTTCGTAGAAATTAAGGAGGAGTAATATGCAACCATTTGTAAAATGGCCAGGGGGGAAACAAGAAGAACTTAAGGTTATAATTCCTAACTTGCCAAAGAAAATTGACAGATATATTGAGCCTTTTGTTGGAGGAGGAGCTGTATATTTGGACATAAATTCTGCTAAAGAATACTATATAAATGATAAATCAAACGAATTAATAAACTTATATAAGTGTATAAAAAATCAAGATCAAGAATTTTTTAATAAAATAGAAGCTATAAATCATAACTGGTTATTATTAGAAGAAATTGTAAAAAAAAATGAAAAAGAATTAATTGAAAAATATATAGAGTTTAGAAATAACCAATTGTCAGATTTAGATTTTAAAGATTTTGTAATTAGTTTTATAATTAAACACAATAAAGAATTAAATGGATTACTTGAGACAAGTTTTAATATAAATCTGAAAAATTTTTTAAATGAACTTGAACGAAATTTAAAAAATAAAACTAAAAGAATGAAGAAAATTGAAAAAGAAAAAGGTGAATTATCACAAAAAGATATTTTGGATAACTATGAAGCCGCGTTTAAAAGTGGTTTTTATATGCATTTTAGACATTTATATAATAATATTAATGTATATAAAATTAATAGTTCATTTGAAACTGCAATATTTTACTTCATAAGAGAATACTGTTATTCATCAATGTTTAGGTACAATAAAAAAGGGAACTTCAATGTTCCTTACGGAGGAATATCATACAATAGAAAAGACTTTAAATCAAAAATAAATAAGTTAAGATACTCACAATTAATTAAGCATTTAAATAAGACGCAAATTGAAAATTTAGACTTTGAAGAATTTTTAAATAAAATTGAACCTACTACTAAGGATTTTATTTTTTTAGATCCTCCATATGATAGTGATTTTTCAACTTATGCTCAAAATAAATTTGAACATAACGATCAAGAAAGACTTGCTGATTACCTTAAAAAAACTCAAGCAAAATTTATGGTAATAATAAAAAATACTGATTTTATTTACTCTTTATACAAAGAGTTCTATATAAAACCTTTTGATAAAAAATATTTAGTAAGTTTTCAAAATAGAAATGATAAAAATGCAGAACATTTGATTATAACGAATTATAAAACTATCAAATAAACATATTTCTTAAAGGAGAGTTTTAGATGAATTCATGGTGGTTTAGGATGAAACCTCGAAGTATTCTTAGAACTATAGAATGGTTTCCGTATTTTGCAGCATTAGAAGGCAAGAACTGGAACTTAAAAGATGAATATAAAAAAAGCAAAAATACAAAACAGCCTATAAATATTATAAGAAGAGAATATATATATAATGCACACAAAGAAGGGCTAAAACTAAGTTATGATGAATTTATGTCGGGAGAATATGATGAAGTGGATGTTGAAAGTGCAGCAAGAAATGATAAAATTTCTTTTGAGTTTTTTGGTTTTGGATATGTAGATAACAAAAATATTGTAAAAGTAACTGATATAGGAAAACTAATTGTAAATAAAAAAATGAATGATGAATTTCTTCTAAAACAGTTATTAAAATTACAGTTTCCTTCTCCTATAGTAAAAAAGAAATATAAAGGTAATCATGTTTTTGCTATGGAAATTTTAATTGAAGTGTTTAAACACTTTAAATATTTAACTCAGTTAGAAATAGGCTTATTATTTGGATGTATGGATATAAAAGAAGTAGATATAACTATTGAAGCAATAAAAAAGTTTCGCAATAAATATAATAATTTGACAAATAAACTAAAAACAAAAGATGTTATGAAAATTTATAAAGACATCTTAAAAAACACTTATCCTAAAATTAAAAATAAGCCAATGACATATATAGACTATGCAGATGCTTTTATAAGAGCGCTTACATATACAGGACTTTTTTTAACTAGAGGTAGGGGTATTTATACTAAACTTTATATTCCAGAACATTCTAAAGTTAAAATAAAGCTATTACAAGAAAAATATAAATTTATATACAATAATGAAAGAAATCTAGATTTATATATGAAATATTTTGGGTCCCCGTATAATATTATATTACCGTGGGATAACAAAGAAGATAGAAAAATTATAGTAAATAATAAAATGAAAAATTATAAAAATATTATTAAACAAGAAAAACAAATTAATAAAGAGTTTTTCATTAAAAATTTACCAGAAATTGAAAAATTAATACAATCTAAAGAGTATAAAAAATTAGTAATTGCAGATGAAAAATTATCAGAAAGTCTATTAAACATAAATGAACAAATATTTATTCAATCTTTATCTAAGCGAAGAAGTTCAAGAAAAGAAATAATAAATAAATTTGAAGATATTAATAAAGGAAATGAGGATATGGCAGCTTTATGGTTAGAAGTTAACACTTGGAAATCTTTAGTAGCGATTAATGGGAAACATAAAGTAAAAAGAAACTTTAAGATTGAAGAAGATTTGACACCAAAAAGTTTTGCACCAGGAGGAGGGAACACACCTGACATGGAAGTATATTTTAATGGGTTTATTATAATTCCTGAAGTATCGTTAATGTCAGGTGTAAGACAATGGGAACATGAAGGATCATCTGTTATTGATCATGTATTGAAATTTATAGAAGAGTATAAAGAAAAGGATGTATATGGAATATTTATATCAAAGAAAATGAACGTTAGATTAATATGGCAATTCTTTATATTAAATAAAGAAAGTTGGATAGGTAGGAATGTACCAGTAATTCCTATTACAATAGAACAGTATGTTGATGTTATTTCCCATATATATATATATGAATTAGATATTAATATTTTTATTGAACTTATATCTAAAATTAATAAAAATGCACTCAACGTATCAAATTATATGGAATGGGAAGTGAATATAAATAATATTATTAAAGAATGGAAAAATGAAAATACTACTAATAATAAAATATTAAAGCATCAACATAAATAAAATAATTATAATATAGTAAAAATATATTAATTTATTTTATAATTGTATTCAACTAACATCTATTATGGTGCAAATTGGTTCAACTAATATCCTTCTTAATCCTTTTCTATATTTTTTTATCTATTTATACTTCTATAGAATAAGTATATAGAAGTATTATAACGGATGTAATATACTTAAAACTTAGAATCATATTACTCAAAGAGATAATATATATGATAAAAGACACTCAAATGAGTGTCTTTTTTTATTACTTAATAGAACTCTTATAATAATAAAATCATAATATATTATTATAGGTGGGAGGTATGAAAATGAATAATAGTTTTGAATATAAATCTTATTGTAGACCTTATGAAAAAAATAATATAAAATATTTTGACATAGGAGATAAAGCACCTAATTTCACATTAGAAGGTATTGTAAAAGGAAAACCTAAAAATGTATCACTATCAGATTATTTAGGTTGTTGGGTAGTTTTATTTTTCTATGGATCAAATTTTACTTTTGTTTGACCTACGGAGCTTGCAGCAGTTGCTGACAGACATGAAATATTTAAAAGATTAAATACTATGGTATTAGGAATAAGTACAGATAGTATTTATTCTCATAAGATATTTCAACAAACTTCTCCATCAGGGAGAAAAATAAACTTTCCATTATTATCAGATAGGACTCAAAGAGTATCTAAAAAATATGGCATATTAAATGAAAATGAAGGTTTTGATTGGAGAGGCGCATTTATAATAGACCCAGAAGGAAAAATTCAAGCATGGATGACTAATCCTCAGCCTGTAGCTAGAAATATTGATGAGATTATCAGAATAATAATGGCTTTACAATTCAATAGAAGAACTGGAAGAGGGGCTCAAGCAGGATGGAAGCCAGGTAATCCTGGTATACCATTAGGTTGGGATTATGTAGGTAAATATTAAATAGAGGAGTAGATATCTACTTCTCTATTTTTCTGTAATATAAATACTTCCTTAAAAATATTTATAATATAAGGAAGGTGATATATATTGAGAGAACTGAATATAAGAAAAAGAGATATAATTTTTATACCTATAATAATACTTGCTGTATCTTTATACTTTTTTAACGAAAAAGATATAGTATTAGAAACTTCAACACCTTTAATGGATAAAATAATAGTATTAGATGCTGGTCATGGTGGTTTTGATCCAGGTGCAATAGGAAATTTGACTAAAAAAGAAGATGAAATAAATCTAGAAATAACATTAAAATTGAGAAGATTAATAGAACAAGGCGGAGGGATTGCTGTACTTACAAGAGATATAGATGAAGGCTTAGATACTGAAGAATCTAAAACATATAGGCAGAAAAAAAATGAAGATTTAAGAAATAGAAGAATATTAATAAATGGTTCTGAACCAGATATTTTTATAAGTGTGCATTTAAATAGTTTTCCTCAGTCTCAATATTATGGTGCACAGACATTTTATAAAAAAGGATCTGAAGAAAGTAAAGTACTAGCAAAAGGAATACAAAAAGAACTTAGAAGAATGTTAGATAAAAATAATGAAAGAGTACCACAACCTAGAGATAGTATTTATCTTATAAGAGAAGCAGACTCTGCTTCTGTATTAGTTGAATGTGGTTTTTTATCTAATCCAAATGAAGAAAAACTACTTAATAATGAAGAATATCAACAAAAGATAGCATGGGCTATATACATAGGATTTATAAAACATTTTGAATAGTATATGATTGTAGTATTGAATAACTAAAGAAAATAAAAGAGGTGTAGAAAGTTGGATAAAAGTGAATTATTAAAAAATAAAGTATCTGTTACAATAATAGCTATTTTTTGTTCTATGCTTTGGGGAAGTGCATTTCCTGTACTTAAAATAAGCTATAGTGAGCTAGAGATAGCAGCAGTTGATATATATTCTAAAATATTATTTGCAGGAATGAGATTTTTCATAGCATCATGTTTAATTTTTGTAGTAGTAATGCTTTTTTTAAAAATACCAATAAAAATAAAAAGAGAAACTGTGATATCTCTATTAATTTTAGGACTACTTCAAACTAGTTTACAATACTTTTTCTTTTACAATGGTTTAGCATATACAAGTGGGATAAAAGGTTCTATACTTGCTTCAAGTGGAACATTTTTTGTAGTAATACTTGCACATTTCATATATCATGATGATAAAATGAATTTTAAAAAAACAATAGGATTAATTTCAGGATTGTTAGGAATAATTTTAGTTAATTGGGGAAAAGGTGGTTTTAATTTAAACTTTACTTTTAGAGGTGAAGGATTTCTTATAATATCTGGACTAGTTTCTGCCTTTGGAACAATTCTAGCTAAAAAATTATCAAAAGAAATACATCCATTTATAGTAACAGCTTGGCAAATGTTTTTAGGCTCATTGATATTACTTATAGTAGGTTATAGTGGTGCAGAAGAGATGTTAAATTTTAACCCAGTATCTTCAGGATTATTATTATATTCTGCATTTCTATCAGCAACAGCATTTTCACTATGGTATGCCCTTTTAAAATATAATAGAGCTGGAGAAATAACAATGTTTAAATTTGTAATACCAGTTACTGGATCATTTTTATCAGTATTACTTTTACCAAAAGAAGAATTCACAATATATATGTTTGGAGCATTAGTTTTAGTAGCTTCAGGGATAATATTTGTAAACTATAAAAGAAAAAATACATTAAATAAGAATTATCCTGATTAGTAATCAGGGTAATTCTTATTTTTTATTCTATAATTATATTTTTAATCATAAATTAATATTATGAAAGGGGAATCTATATGATTATAGTGATAAAAAAGAAAATATTAATAGTATCTTTAATTATAATAGCATTATGTATAAGCATTATATTATTCTATTCAAATAAAACTATAGATGTATTAAGTGAATCTGATTATAATACTATAATAAAAAATAATATAGATACTAGAAATAATGCCATATTAAAAGAAAAAGAAAAAACCATAGAAAAACTTTATGATTTAGATAAAAAATATGGAGTTTGGGCATATGAACATGAAATAAATAAAATGAATTATTTACATAGTTGGTCAAAAAAGCAGGGAATAAAAATAATATCTATAGAAGCTACTCCTATAATAAATTGGGTAAAAGAATATGATGAAAAAGCAAGCTTGAATATTACTTTATCTACAGAATATAAGTATGTTTACAAAGATGATATAAAAAATATAAATACTTTTAGAATAGGAACTTATCATGCTATGGATATAGAAAAAAGAGATAATAAATGGATTATTACAAAAGATTGGTATGATGATCCTTTTGGAGATAATCTTGGCATAAAAAAAGATGATATAGAAAATATAAAAACGATTATAACAAAAGGAAATAAAAACTTAGAAACTAATGATAGAAGAGAAGAAATAGTAAAATATATGGATAAGTATCTAGGTGCTGCAGATAATGGAGAAAATAATTATAAATATAATAATAAGTATAAAGATTATAATTCAATAGGTGGAGACTGTGCTAATTTTGCATCTCAATCATTGTTTGAAGGTGGACAGTTTAAAAAGACATATTCATGGAACTATGAAAAAGATGGTACAAAATCATGGGTAAATGCACAAGCTTTTAAGGATTATATAATTTATAGTGGACGTAGTAAGGCAATAAAGTATGGAGATTATAGTCAAGTATTAGAGGCTTCATATCAATTATCTAAAGGAGATATTGTAGCATATGAAAAAAAAGGAAAGGTAGTTCATATATGTGTAGTAAGTGGAATCGATTCAAAAGGTTATAGATTAGTACATTCACACAATACAGATAGGTTTAGAGTACCATGGGATTTAGGTTTTACAAGTTCTGGTATTAAGTTTTGGTTAATAAAATTGAATATATAGGTTAATATGAATATATAATGGTATAATTATATTAAGAATACATATGAGAAAGTAGTTGGTAGAATGAATAAAATTAAAAAATACTTTTTAATAATAGCTATAATATTATTTATAATATATGTAGTGCCTAACTTTTTATTAGATTTAAATATACTGTCCCTTTTTGACAAAAATTCAGCTCAAAGAGGAATAGTAGACATGGTTCGAGAATTTATGTTTCAATTTAGAAGTATATTATCATTTTTATTTACATTTTACACTATATCAATAGGGGTAATAATTTTTATTGAAAATGAAGATCCTCAAACAACTATTACATGGCTTTTAGTTTTATTTATATTTCCTGTAGTAGGTTTTGTTTTATATTTATTTTTAGGTCAAAATATAAGAAAGAAAAAAATATTTCAAAAAGAAGAAAATATACGAACTAAATCATTAGAAGATATAGCAGAAATTCAATTAAATGCAGTAAAAGAATCGAAAATATTTTCAGAAGAAAAACATTCTTTAAAGAAAAAACTTATAAGCCTTATATTAAATAACTCAAAATCTCCAGTAACAATAAATAATAAAAGTAAGATATTGACTAATGGAAAGCAAAAATTTAAGGAATTAAAAAAAGATTTATCTAATGCCAAAAAACATATACATATAGAATACTTTATAATTAAGAATGATAACATAGGAAATGAAATTAAAAATATATTAATAAAAAAGGCAGAAGAAGGAGTAGAAGTAAGATTTATATATGATAGTGCAGGAAGTTGGAGGTTAGGAAAAAAATATATAAAGAGTTTGAAAGATGCAGGAGTAAAAGTTGAGGGTTATCTTCCAGTGTTTTTACCTGGGTTAAGTCGTGATATAAATTATAGGAATCATAGAAAAATAGTAATAATAGATGGTAATATAGCTTTTACTGGGGGTATAAACATAGGAGATGAGTATTTAGGCAAAAGCAAGAAATTTGGTTTTTGGAGAGATACTCATATAAAAATTGAAGGGGAGGCAGTATATGCTCTTCAAAATATATTTCTAAATGATTGGTATTTTTGTACAAAAGAGAATTTGGAAGATCTAAAATATTTTCCTAAATTAAAATACTATGGAGAACAATTAATACAAATATCTTCAAGTGGACCAGATACTGAATGGGAATCAATTATGCAATCATATTTTTCGCTTATAACATATGCAAATGATAGAGTGTGGATTACAACTCCTTATCTTATACCAAATGAAAGCATGAATGTGGCTCTTAGAACTGCTGCGTTAAGTGGAATAGATGTAAGAATAATAATACCTGATATAGCAGATCATATTGTTGCATTTTGGGGTTCTAGATCATATGTATCAGAATTATTAAAAGCAGGAGTGAAAATATATAGATATCAAAAAGGTTTTGTTCATGCAAAGACATTACTTGTAGATGATATGGTAGCATCTGTAGGAACAGCTAATTTGGACAATAGAAGTTTTCATATAAATTTTGAAGTAAATGCATTTGTATATGATAAAGACATAGCAAATAGACTTGAAAAAGATTTTCTAAAGGATTTTAAAAATTGTGATCGAATAAATTATGAAGAATATGAACAAAGAGGAGCTTTACAAAAATTCAAAGAAGCAATAGGAAGAATATTATCCCCAATACTTTAGGAGTGATATAATGAACTACATTTTTAAATTAGAAAAAGTGAAATATAAAGATATACTAGACATTGGTAATTTAAGAATAAAAGAAAATATAGTAACATGCATATTAGGACAAAGTGGTAGTGGTAAGACTACTTTACTTAGACTTTTAAACAATTTAAAAAGTCCAGATAGAGGAATAGTTTATTATAATGATAATGACATATTAGATATAGATCCTGTAAGTTTAAGAAGACAAGTAATAATGTTATCTCAAAATCCTGTAGTTTTTGATGGAACTATAAGAGAAAACTTGAATTTAGCATTAGAATTCAAAGAAAAAGAAAGAGTAAGTGATGATATATTGAATAAATATCTTGAAATATCAAATTTAAATAAATCATTAGATACTAATGCTAAAAATTTATCTGGTGGAGAAAAACAAAGGTTATCACTTGCAAGAGTTCTTTTATCTGATGGAGAAGTATATTTACTAGATGAACCTTCTTCATCACTTGATGATGAAACAGAAAGATTCGTAATAAAAAGTATAGTTGATTTTGCAAAAAAAAATAATAAAACAGTTATTATGGTTACTCATTCAGTTAAAATAGCAGAAGAATATGGTGACGATATAATTAGAATAAATAAGGGAAGTGTTATAGATGACAGATAAAATAGTAGATATAACTCTTTTACAACTTGCCAGTGCTTATGTATTTGTACTTATACTACTATTTATAGTAAAAATAAAAAATATAAATAGAGAAAGAGAAATATTAATTGCAAGTTTGAGAATGACTTTACAGCTTGGACTTATAGGATATATCTTAGTATATATATTTGAAAACCCATCTCCTTTAGTTACAATTATAATAATACTTATAATGGAGACTTTTGCTGTATTTAATATATTTAAAAGAGTAAAAACTGACATATCAAATAGTTTAAAAAAGATAATAGCAATTTCAATGACCATAGGTACAATTACATCTATACTTTTTTTCTTATTTATAGTGGTTGGAATAGAACCATGGTACAAGCCTCAATATTTTATACCACTTGCAGGTATGCTTATAGGAAATTCTATGACAGGTATTTCTTTAGGAGTAGAAAGACTTATAGATGGGTTTAATTCAAGATATGATGAAGTTGAAACTGCTCTTATGCTTGGAGCTAATTCAAAAAAATCATCTAAAAAAATTGTAAATAATGCATTTGATTCTGCAATTATGCCTACTATAAATTCTATGATGGGTATGGGGATTATATTTTTACCTGGAATGATGACAGGGCAAATATTATCAGGTATATCTCCTATTACATCAATAAAGTATCAAATAGCTATTATGCTTGGAATAATAGGAAGTGTATCATTAACTGTAATAATATTTTTACAGTTAGGTTATAAAACTTTTTTTAATCATAGAGAACAATTAAAATAAAGCCATGGGAACAGTAAATGTTCCCATTTTTTTATTGACTAATACCAAGTAATATAGTAGGATATAATTAGAGTTTAATTCATAGTGAATTACTAGGAATTGATTAACGGATAAGGAGATGGAAGATTTGAAGGAAAAAATAATGGATATAAAAAATTTGCATTCTAAAGTAGAAGATGCAGAAATATTAAAAGGTTTAAATTTAAAAATAAACAAAGGTGAAATACATGTAATTATGGGACCTAATGGGGCAGGAAAATCTACTCTTGCAAATGTACTAATGGGACACCCAAAACATGAAATAACAGATGGAGAGATAATATTTAATGATAAAAATATAAATGATTTATCAGTAGACAAAAGAGCAAAAGAAGGTTTATTTTTATCATTTCAATATCCAGAAGAAATACCAGGAGTTACAGTAGAAAATTTCCTTAGAACTTCAAAATCAGCTATCACTGATGAAAAGCAAGGAATTTTTGCATTTAGGAAAGTTCTAAAAGAAAAAATGGAATTACTTGAAATGGATGAAAATTATGCAGGGAGATATTTAAATCAAGGATTTTCAGGTGGAGAAAAAAAGAAAAATGAAATATTACAAATGACAATTTTAGAGCCTAAATTAGCAATACTAGATGAAACAGATTCAGGACTTGACATTGATGCAATTAGAATCGTTTCTAAAGGCGTGAAAGCCTATTCTAATGATGAAAATGCAATATTGGTAATAACACATTATAATAAGATTTTAGACTATTTAGAACCTGATTATGTACATGTGTTAGTAGATGGGAAAATAGTTAAAACTGGAGGACCAGAATTAGCAGATAAAATTGAACAAAAAGGTTATGAAGAATTTAAAAAAGATCTTTCATAAGAGGTGAAAATAATGGAAAAAAGAGAGAAAACATATATAGCAGATATAGATCGGGGCATATATGATATAAAAAATGAGTTTAAATATAAATATAAAACTGAAAAAGGATTAACTCCTGAAATAGTAAAGGAAATATCAAGGGAAAAAGATGAGCCAAAATGGATGCTAGATTTTAGACTTAAATCATTAGATATATTTAAGTCTAAGCCAGTACCAACTTGGGGAGCAGATTTATCAGGGCTTGATATAGAAAATATAGTTAATTATATACGTCCAGATGCAGATATGAGTACTAGTTGGGAAGATGTGCCAGAAGATATTAAAAAGACATTTGATTCACTTGGTATTCCTGAAGCAGAAAAAAAGTCACTTGCAGGAGTAGGAGCTCAATATGATTCTGAAGTGGTTTATCACAATATAAAAAAAGAATTAGTGGATCAAGGTGTAGTATATACAGATATGGATACAGCTATAAAAGATTATGAAGATATAGTAAAAGAATATTTTATGAAATTAGTACCTCCAAATGATCATAAATTTGCAGCACTTCATGGAGCAGTATGGTCAGGTGGTTCATTTGTATATGTACCAGAAGGAGTAAAGGTAGATATACCACTTCAATCATACTTTAGACTTAATGCTCCAGGAGCAGGACAATTTGAACACACACTTATAGTTGTAGAAAAAGGTGCAGAGGTACATTTTATTGAAGGTTGTTCAGCACCTAAGTATTCAGTAAACAATCTTCATGCAGGATGTGTTGAGTTGTTTGTAAAGGAAGATGCAAAATTAAGATATTCTACAATAGAAAACTGGTCTAGAAATATGTATAATTTAAATACTAAAAGAGCAGCCGTAGATAAAAATGGAACGATAGAGTGGATATCAGGTTCATTTGGTTCCAAAGTATCTATGCTTTATCCTATGAGTATATTAAGAGGAGAAGGAGCTAAAGCAGAATTTACAGGAATTACATTTGCAGCAAGTGGACAATATCTAGATACTGGATCTAAAGTAGTTCATGCAGCACCTCATACAACATCAAATATAAATTCAAAATCTATATCAAAAGATGGTGGATATGCATTCTATAGAGGACTTTTAAGAGTAGCTCCAAATGCTCATGGAAGTAAATCAACAGTATCATGTGAATCACTTATGCTTGATAATGAATCTAATTCAGATACAATACCAATAATTGAATTAAAAAATGATGATATAGACATAGGACATGAAGCAAAAATAGGTAGAATTAGTGATGAAGCAATATTTTATCTAATGAGTAGAGGAATAGATGAAGAAGAAGCAAAGGCTATGATAGTAAGAGGATTTGTAGAACCTATAGCCAAAGAATTACCACTTGAATATGCAGTAGAGCTTAATAATCTTATTAAATTAGAGCTCGAAGGAACAATAGGCTAAGGGGTGAAAATATGAACTTAAAAGAATATAAAGAGGTTGACTTACCTAAGTGGAAAAGAATAAGGCTAAAAGATGTAGAAATACCAGAACATAGAGAATATAAATCGTTAAATATTCCTAAAATAGAAGATTTAAATATACAACATATAAATACAAAAGAAGAAATAAATAATTATACAAAGTATTTAAAAGTTGATAGTGAATTTGGAGTAGATAAAGAATTAGTGAAATTAACAGAAAAATTCTTTAATACAGGAGTAATAATTGATTTAGAAAGAGGTCAGAAAATACAGGAACCTGTAAGATTAGATTTCAATATGAACAATGAAGAATCATTAGTATTAGACCATAATTTAATATTAGCACGTCAGAATAGTGAAGTTACAGTAGTTATGGATTATACTTCAACAGAAAAATCATTTCATAATGGAGTTACAAAAATATATGCAGAAGACAATTCAAATATAACAGTGATAAAAGTTCAAACTATGAGTAAAACATCTCATAATTTTGATTCAAATATTGCATTTGTTGGTAGAGATGCAGAAGTGAATTTTATATCTGTAGAACTAGGCAGTGCAATAACATCAACTAGTTTTATAACCAATTTATTAGAAGATAATTCATCAGCAAATCTTAAGAGTATATACTTTGGTGATGATGAAATGGGATTAGATTTAGAATATACAATGAATCACTTTGGAAGAAGATGTTTAAGTAATATAGAAACCAAAGGAGCATTAAAAGACAAAGCAAAAAAAGTATTTAGAGGAAATTTAGATTTCAAAAAAGGTTCAACTAGATCTAAAGGAGAAGAAGGCGAATATGTTATTCTTTTAGACAAAGGTGTAAAATCAGATGCAATACCAGCTCTTATATGTGGAGAAGATGATGTAGAAGGAGAACATGCTGCATCTGCTGGGCAAATTAATGAACTTAAATTATTTTATCTTATGAGTAGAGGTTTAAGTGAAAAAGATGCTAAAAAAATGATAATAGAAGCATCATTTAGACCTATAATAGATTTAATTCCTTTCGAAGATTTAAGGGAGAGAATAGAGAAGGATATTGACTGGAGAATTACAAATGAAAAGTTTTAATATGGAAAAAATCAGAAAAGATTTCCCTATATTAGATCAGAATGTAAATGATAATACCTTTGTATATTTAGATAGTGCAGCAACTACTCAAAAACCAATTAGTGTACTAGACGCTATGGAAAAGTACAATAAATCATCAAATGCAAATATACACAGGGGAGCATATACTCTAAGCATAAGAGCAACAGAGATGTATGATAGTGCACGAAAAAAATTAAAAGACTTCATAAATGCTCCCTATGTTGAAAGTATAATATTTACTAAAAATACAACAGAAGCTTTAAATTTAGTAGCATTTTCATATGCACTTGAAAATGTAACAAGAGGCGACGAAATAGTAGTTTTAATTTCAGAGCATCATAGCAATATACTACCTTGGCAGATGGTAGCAAGAAAAAACAAAGCTAGACTAAAATATGTATATTTGAATGATGATTATACTGTTGATATGAAAGACTTTAAAAGTAAAGTTACAGAAAAAACTAAAATAGTAGCAGCAGCACATATATCAAATGTACTTGGAACTATAAATCCTATAAAAGAAATAACAGATTATGCTCATGAAAAAGGAGTAATAACTATAATAGATGGAGCACAAGCTGCACCTCATACACAGGTAGATATAAAAAAATTAAATCCAGATTTCTATGTTTTTTCAGGACATAAGATGTTAGGGCCTATGGGAATAGGAGTATTATATGGAAGACGAGAACTTTTAGAAAAAATGAGTCCATTTCTATCTGGTGGAGATATGATTGAATATGTAGAAGAACAATCTTCAACATTTGCAGAACTCCCATATAAATTTGAAGCAGGAACTCAAAATGTAGAAGCAGCAGTTGGATTAAAGAGAGCAATAGAGTATTTAGAAGATATAGGATTAGAAAATATAAAGAAACATGAAATGAAATTAACTGAATACGCTCTAGAGAAGATGAAAGAGATACCTTATATAACTATATATGGCACAGAAGATTTAGATAAAAAAAGTAGTGTTATATCATTTAATATAGATGATGTTCATCCACATGATGTTGCTACAATACTAGATAGCTATGGAATAGCAATTAGAGCAGGACATCATTGTGCTCAACCTTTGATGAAATATTTAAAAATAAATGCAACATGTAGAGCAAGTTTTTATATTTATAACACATTAGAGGAAGTAGATATATTTATAGAAGGTTTAAAAAATGTAAGGAAGTGGTTAGGATATGGATCTTAATTCAATATACACAGAGCTCATAATGGAACACAATACAAGTGGACATAATGAAAAACAATTAGAAAATCCAGACCATAGTGAAAGAGGACACAACCCATCATGTGGAGATGATATCACATTACAATTAAAATTTGATGGAGATATTATAAAAGACGCAACTTTTATTGGTCATGGATGTGCAATAAGCAAGGCTTCCACATCAATGATGATAGATCTAATAAAAGGAAAGACAAAAAAAGAAGCTTATGATTTAGTAGAATTATTTATAGGAATGATTAAAAAAGAAATAACAGATGAAAGAGAATTTGAAAAATTAAAAGATGCATTTATACTTCAAAACATTTCAAATATGCCAGCAAGAGTAAAATGTGCAGTATTAGCATGGCATGCTCTAGGTGAATCAATAAAAGAAGATGTTTAGTAAAAGATTGAATTCCAGTTGGAATTCAATCTTTTTTTGTGTGAAAAAAGAGGGTTTGAAGATGGGTTGTGGAATAAAATATAGTATAAGAAAAAACTAAAATTAAAAAGGTGATACATATTGGATAATATAATATAACTAGACTACTATCTTCAATAATGTATATCTGCACAAGTATAATTAACTTAGTTCTAGTATTAACATAATATGAAATGATTTCTACACTAGCTGATACTGATCTTATAACAATATTCTTTACACTTTCTTAAATTATATTTTCTATATTAATAATTAGTAAAGGTATATGGATTAAGATAGGATTAATAAGTGGCATTGATATTCCATATAAATGTGATAACTTTTGGTTTGTTTAATCTCCTGAATATATTTATTGCTATACCACTATTAGTTTTACTAAAAAAAAAAATTTGTTAAAACAATACCTGAAAATAATCTTTAGGGGGAAATTGATATGGATATAAGATGGGCAAAAAAAGAAGATTCAAAAGATTTATCTATTATTCATTCAGAATCATGGAAAACTGCATATAAAAACATCGTATCTGATGAAGTATTAGATAAAATTGATGTAAAGAAGAGAGAAGATTATTTTAAACAATTACTAAAAGAGAAAAAGAAAGAAATAGCTGTGATGGTATTAGATAATATAGTTATTGGATTTATTACATTAGGAATGAATAGAGATAATGATTTAGATGATGCTTATGGTGAAATATGGGGAATATATCTATTACCTCGGTATTGGAACAAAGGTTTTGGAAGCATTTTAATGAACTGGGGAATTAATAAATTATACGATAGGGGTTACAAAGGTATATCTCTTTGGGTACTTGAAGAAAATTTAAATGCTAGGGCATTTTATGAAAAACTAGGATTTACTTGTGATGGAGTAATAAAAGAAATAAAAATAGAAAAGATTTTAAATGAAGTACGATATATAAGACATATTAATGATGAATAAATCAGACTTATATGAACTAAAAAAACTAACTATTTTAAGAGGAGGGTAAATAATATGACAATTGATAATATTATTTATGAGTTGAAATCAAAAGGTATAATTGACACAAGTAAATAGAAATATAATCTATTAACTGGAGGAACAACTAGCACTGTATTCGTTCTTATTTATAATGATAGACCAGTTGTATGCTGTAAAAGCAAATAACTCTACTGTCATTTGTCTAGAGACATATTTTCTTAAATTTTATAACAATATTAAAATACTTCCTAAGCTAGTTTATGTTGAACCATCAAAAAAATATTTTGTTTATTCATTTATAGAAGGAGAGATTAAAAGTCAAATTTATAATAAATCTTATTTGTTGCAGAAACTTGTAATAAGCCTTATTAATCAATACAGATCTATTTCACATTTTAAAGGATGGGGATGGGCTGAAAATTTAGTTGATTCATGGGAACAATTTCTTATTGAAAATATTGATTATTCAAAAGAAAGACTTAAAATTACGTTAACAGAAGAAGATTATTTACTTGTAAGAAATTTGGCAAGTAATTTTAATGCAAAAGATAAATATTTTCTTCATGGGGATTGTGGCATACATAACTTTATATTTTGTGAGAAACATTTATGTGCTGTCATTGATCCTACACCTATAGTAGGAGAGCCTATATATGATTTACTTTATGCATTTTGTTCATCACCAGACGACTTGACAATAGAAACTTTAAATACAGCAATAAATTACTTAAAAATAAATAACTATGAAAAAGACGTAGTTTATAAATATGTTTTAATTATATTATATAATAGAATAGCAACTTGTACTGAACATCATCCTCAAGATTTATCTAAGTATTTGGAAGCTTGGAATTATTGGAAAAGTTTTATATGTGAGTAATTAAATATATATAATAGAATTAATTCTAATTTATAAATAAAAAGGAATTTAGAAAAAAATATAGAATTAAAGAAGGTAATGAAATTATTGAAAATTTCAAATTGAATGATAAATATTAGGATATTATTTTGATATATTGAAACTTATTATATAGAGTTACATATAACAGATGAAAGTTTTTAAAGAGAGTGAGGAACAACTGTGGAGGTTTCAGTTAGTAAAGCAAACATACAAGATTGTGAGACTATTTATAATATGCAGAGGGAATCTTTTAATTCATTACTTGAAAAATATCAAGATTATGATACAAATCCAGGAAATGAAGAAATTGATGATATATATAGACGTTTTAATCAATCTTTTACAGACTATTATTTAATTCAAGGTCAATATAAAGTATTAGGAGCAATAAGAGTAATTAGAAACGAAAGTAAGAACATGTGTAGAATTAGTCCTGTATTTATATTACCTAAATATCAAGGTCAAGGGATTGCACAAAAAGTATTTAAGATAATAGAACAAACATATCCATGGGCTAGAAAGTGGAAACTTGACACAATTTTACAAGAACAAGGACATTGTTATCTATATGAAAAACTAGGTTACAAAAAGACTGGAAAAGAAAAGAAGATAAACGACAAAATGACTATTGTCTATTATGAGAAAGTGATGAATGATTTATAAAAATAAAACATGTAAAACATAAGGAAGTGAAAAACATGAAAAAAAGATCTATAATTATTTTTCCTAAATTAAATGATATTGAAATTATAGAAGAAATTAGAAGTAAATATGACCCACTATATACTTGCATTAAACCTCATATTACTCTAGTTTTTCCATTTGAAAGTGATATAAATACAGAAGAACTTAAAAAACATATGATAGAAATATTGAAAGACATAAATAAATTTAAAATTAGGTTAAGAGGTATAACAGGAACATCAGATTATTATTTATTTTTAAATATTAAACAGGGTAATGATAAAATAATTGAAATACATGATAAATTATATACAGGAATTTTAAACAAATTTTTATATAAGAAACTCACGTATTTTCCTCATCTTACAGTTGGGAAACTAGATGATATAAGTAAATTTGAGTCAGCATTTAGTGAAACAGAAGATATAGTGAATATTTTTGAAACAGTAGTTGAAAAGATATATGTTGAGCAAATTGATGAAAATGAAAATTCAAATATTGAGTTCATCATTGAGCTATAGATAGCTATATAAAAAGAGCAAAATTCTATGCTAGTACATTTGATTTGCAAGAAGCGTTATTTGGAATAGAAAATAATGATAAAGTAGCCTTCCAAAGAGGCATATTACAATGTAAATAATATGTAGTATGCATAACATATTATTTGTATATAGTTCATTAGAATCATGTGAATTGTAGCAATATAGTAGTATATTATTCTAAATAATCAGCTAAAATGAGGAGTAAGAGAATATGATAAAACATAATTACTATGATATTGAATTAAGTATTAATCCCAAAAAACAATCAATAAAAGTTGATACTAAATTAACTTATTATTGTAATGAAGAAAACATAAACAGATTAAATTTTTATATACATAAAGATTTAATTATTCATAATATAAATTGCAATAATTTAGTTAAGTATAGAGTTGAAGAAGATATAGCAAACTGGAACCCCTTTATTTCTGAGTCTAAAAAAGTTACTATTTATTTTAATAAATCATTATTTAAAAGAGATAAAATTGATATTAAATTTAATTATAGTGGACAAATAAGAGGATTAGGAAGTTCAGGTGTTAATAGAATTACAGAAAAATGGATAGAGCTTGGAGTATATGCTCCATGGTTTCCTTTAGTTGAAAGCTTTGATAAAGCGTATTTTAAAGTTAAGATTTTATTTGAAGAAGGTAATTATGCTGTAGTTGGTAGTAATATTACAAAGAAAGTGGACAAGGGGTGGATTATAGAACAAAAAGTCCCTTTTATTGATTGTTCCTTTCTTGCTTCAGAATATTTTATTGAGAATCAATATAGTAGCCAAATAAAACAAGTATATATCAAAGTTTATTATATTAATCAGGAACATAAGACAATTGCTAAGAAATTAAGTGAACAATCCATTTTCATATTTAAAACTTTTACTAATAAATTTGGAGAAATAAGCCATCAAGACTACTCAATAGTAATTCTACCTAGAGAAGATGGTGGAGGTTATAATAGACCAGGATTAATTGTTCTTCCAAATTTAAAAGTAAATCAAGCACTTACTCATTATAAATATTTATCTGGTGAAATTGGAAATTTCAAGTATCTTGCTCATGAAATATCACATCTTTGGTGGTCAAAGGCTGATATAAATACATGGGAAGATTGGTTAAATGAATCTTTTGCAGAGTATTCTAGTTTAATAGCTATAAGGAAATACTATGGTGAGAAAGAATTTAAAGACATAATTGATAAATACATAGAAAATTCCAAGGAACTACCACCAATAAAAGGAATAGATAGGGGACATAAAAATGTATTTGATACTTTATATATAAAGGGATGTATTTTATTACATGAATTAGAAAAAGAAATTGGAGAAGAAAAGTTTGAAAAACTTTTAAATGAAATGCATATTAATAAAATCAATAATACAGAAAAATTGCTAGATAAACTTTTACATTTAAAATAAAAAGTAGAAAATATTATTCTGAGTTGGAGTATTATGAAGAATATAAAAGTATAGCAGATGAATTAACCCCCGAAAAATTTAAAGAAGGAGCAATAATTATGAAACATACAGGATCATGTCTTTGTGGTGAAATTAAATTTGAAGTAGAAGGGGATTTTGAAAATTTCTTTCTTTGTCATTGTAAGTATTGTCGTAAAGATACTGGATCAGCACATGCTGCAAATCTATTTTCTTCCACAGCTAAGTTAAAGTGGTTATCTGGTGAAAATAAAGCAAAAATTTTTAACTATAAATCTAGTGGACACATAAAAAGTTTTTGCTCTAATTGTGGATCTGCACTTCCAAATATTCAGATGGATGGACAATTATTGGTTGTTCCAGCAGGATCTCTTGATAGCAAAGTACCTATTAAACCTCAAGGTCATATTTACTTAGAAAGTAAAGCTAACTGGGATAATGACTTAGATAAGGTAACTAAATTTGATAAACTACCAAAATAAATAAAATATGATTATAAAGTTTATTAATGTCTTTTGAAAAAGGTTATTATATTTTATGTGTTATCAATTACTTGAATGGAGTGTTACAATGAATCACGTAAAGATAAAAGGTGAAATTCATGAATATAGAGAAAACTTGGATAATAAAAAAAGTTTATAGAATATCAAAAATCTATATGTAATATATGGATTTGAGTGATGGTATAAGTGAGGTGTTAAAGTGAGGAATGTAAAAGAAAATAGTTTCAATAAGAAAACTATAGATTATATAGAAGGTGGAAAAGAGTTGTTAGAATTTGTTGAACCTTTATGGAAAAAACTTAATGATCACCATATGCAAAATTCTATTCACTTTAAAGAAAGGTTTAAAAAGTTTAGTTTTAAAGATAGAAGAGAAGTTATAGAGAAAAGTGAAGATAAACAAGTATTTATAACTTTGGCAAAAGATATTATACAAGGTAAATATATAGGATATGTAATAGCATCTATATTAAAAGAAAGTATTGGAGAAATTAATTCAATTTATATAGAAGATGACTATAGAGGACTAAAAATAGGAGATACTCTTATGAAAAATTCATTAGACTGGATTAGAAATAATGGTGTAATAAGAATAAAAATTGGAGTTGCATCAGGAAATGAGGAAGCTTTTAAATTTTATGCTAGATATGGATTTTTTCCAAGAACAACTATTTTAGAATATATATAAAGATATTTAATGCTAATAAAGTTTTGGGCTATTATTTTAAATAAAAAAGCATTTTAATTATAAGGAGTGAAATGAATTTGATTAAGATTAAAAAAATAGTTGATAAAGGTTTAATAACCAGTATTACACTTAAAATTATGAATGCATTGCCAAAATGGTTTAGTCCACCAGAAGATATTAAAAATAAGTCTATTGAACATAGAGATATGTTATTCTTTGGAGTTTTTGATAAAAGTAAAGTTATTGGATTTATTGCTTTAAAAGTACATAATAAGTATACAGTTAGTATATATAATTTAGGAGTATTAGAAGAATATCATGGACAAGGTATAGGTCATAATCTACTAATTACTGCTGAAAATTATTGTAAAGAAAGTGGGTATAAATTTATTACAGTAAAAACACTAGACTCATCAATACAATATGAACCTTATGAACGAACAAGGAGGTTTTATTTTAAAAATGGATTTTATCCATTAGAAGTATTTCCTTTAATTTGGAATTTAGAGAACCCCTGCTTATTTTTAGCAAAATATATTGGTAACTAAATAATATAGTAAAATCTTAGAATACAAGGGGGATAGTTTAATGATAACTTCAAAAAGATTATTTTTAAAATCTTTTAAGTATGGTGATAATGAATTCTTATATAAATTAAACAATGATAGAAAAGTTAATAAATATTTAGGAACTAATCAGGGAAATTATACTATTTTGATAAAAATATATATCATAGTATTGATAAATAGATTTAGTTTAAAATTATTGAATGGAAGTGATTTGAGTGTTTGGGCTGATATTAATGTTAGTTTTAGGGTTACTATTATTATTTTTAGGATGGTATATATGGAAAAAAGAAAAAATTAATCTAATTCATAAATATCACCATACAAAAATTTCTGAAAATAACAAAAAAATTTATACTGAAAAGATAGGTAAATCATACATTCTTATTGGAATAGTAATGATAGTTACAGGGATAATTAATTTTATTACAGATACTGGTTATGGTTGGTTAATTTTTGTAATCTCCTTTGTAATAGGATTTGTTATTATGTTTAAAGCTCAACAAAAATATAATAATGGATTATTTTAGATAAAGTAATCCATTAACTTTATATTTATTATTCTAGGATTAAGAATATGATTGTAAAAGGGGAGATTATGGTGGCAATTATTAATTCAAAGGATTATATAATAAATGGCAAGAAGATAGAAATAAGAAATGCTGTAACTTCTGATGCTTACAAAATGGTAGAACTATTAAAAAAATTAGCAAGTGAAACTAAGTTTATGATGAGAGAACCTGATGAAATTAATACGGAAGTTGAAGATCAAGAAAAAAAGATAGAAAATTTATTACAAAGTGATAAAGGACTATTACTAGTTGCACTAGTAGACAATCAAATAGTAGGATTCCTTGCGATATCATCAAGAAATTTAAAAAGAATTAAGCATATTGGAAGTTTTGTCATAGGAGTAGAGAAAAAGTATTGGGGTACAGGAATAGCTAAGTATTTTATGGAAGAAATGTTAAACTGGTCTCAATCAATTGGATTAAGAAGATTAGAATTAGATGTTGTAGAAGAAAACACTAGAGGTATAGAATTATATAAAAAGTATGGATTCAAAGTAGAGGGAAAGAAAATAGATGACCATTATATTGGGAATAACCAATATTTAAATACGATAGTTATGGGAAAAATTATTAATTAAAAATATTTTAAAGCAAGTAAAAGATTCATTACTATAGATATAAACAATATATAGTCTATATACAGTTCATAACATTTTATTAGCAGTAATGAAATAAAGGAGGAAATATAATGGCAACATGGGGATCACATATAAGAATTGCAGAAAAATTATTGGATTTGGGTTTTGATTTAGATGAAAAAGCCTTTTTAATTGGTAATCTAGGACCAGATTGTAATCAAGCTAATGAAGATTGGAGTGAATTTGAACCACCTAAGAAAATAACTCATTGGTTTAATGAAAATGGAAAAATAGATTCAGAGAAATTCTATGATTCATATTTAAGACAAGATTATAAAAACAAGGAAAAAGAATCATTTTTAATAGGATATTATGCACATTTACTATCAGATATTGAATGGTCAAAGATGTTGCAAAATCAAAATAGTAATATATATGACAAGCTTAAGACAGATGAAAAGTTTATATGGAAAGTGAAAAAGGATTGGTATGATCTGGATCATATGTATTTTAAGAATAATAAAGAATCAATTTTTTATAGAATACTTAAATATGTAGATGTATTCCCAGAGTACTTGGAGTTCTTTCCTGAAAACTCTATAATAACGAAGATAAAATATATAGTTAATTTTTATGAAGACTTTGAAGGGGACTTGGATAGGGAATATAACTATTTAACAAAAAAAGAAATGGATAGTTATATAGATAGTACTACAAAAGCCATTGAACATATATTTAATAATAGAGAAATTACTATTAGTAAAGAATTAACTTCTTCTAAAAGAAAATTTAGAGCAAAAAGTATTTAAAAATGAGGAGAATATTATGCATGAAACAAAGGTAAAAGGGATATTATCAGCTAAAAATGGAATGAATATATATCGTGGGTGTACTCATGGCTGCATCTATTGTGATTCAAGAAGTAAATGTTATCAGATGAATCATGATTTTGAAGATATAGAAGTAAAGATTAATGCGCCAAAACTTCTAGAAGATTCGCTTAGAAGAAAGAGAAAAAAGTGTATGATAGGTACTGGAGCAATGACGGATCCATATATCCATTTAGAAGAAAAACTAGAGAACACTAGAAAGTGTATTGAACTCATTTATTCCTATGGATTTGGATTGGCCATACAAACAAAGTCTGCAAGAATTCTAAGGGATTTGGATTTACTTAAAAAAATCAATGAAAAGACAAAATGTGTAGTTCAGATGACATTAACCACTTATGATGAAGATTTATGTAAAGTTATAGAACCTAATGTAAGCACTACAAGAGAACGGTTTGAGGTGCTGAAAATAATGCGTGATAATGGAATTCCTACTATAGTTTGGTTAAGTCCTATTTTACCATTTATCAATGATACAGAAGAGAATATAAGGGGAATCTTAGATTATTGTATAGAAGCTAAGGTACATGGCATTATTTGTTTCGGAATGGGGTTAACCTTAAGAGAAGGAAATAGAGAATATTTCTATAAAAAACTTGATGAATATTTTCCGGGAATGAAGAGTAGATATATAGAAAAATATAGATATGCATATCAGATACCAAGTCCTAATAATGATAGATTAATGAATATGGTGAAAAGAGCATGTGAATCCAATGGCATATTGTATGGTGTTGAGGAATGCTTCAATTATCTTCATAAATTTGAGGAAAAAAATCAGTATGAACAATTAAAATTACCTGGCTTAGAATAGTTAAAGATATATTAGAGTATAGTAGTCAATTTGAAAAGAAAAATGTTAATAAACGGGAAATGAAATCACTTTAATATTACTTAATTAAGAAAGGAGTATTATGAAAAATAAGAGAAATATTTTAATTATAATATTAGTAGCAATAATAATAATGTCTATATATTTTTTAAATAATTGGAGCAAATCTAATAGTTACCATTTGCGTACATATGTTGAGCAGGAACAAAAAACAAAAGGGGCAGATGGTATAACTGTAGAAGATATCTATACAGAGGATTGGTGGGAATTATCAAGTTCTAGTAGGGACAGAAATATAGCGAAAGTGTGGCTAGAATTTCAATCTAATCTAGTATGGGATAATGATGTTAATTTGCCAGAAAGAAAGGCAGATGAAATAATTTCCTTAAGTAAAAAAGGGGTTGCATATATACATTGGAAAATCTGGTATAGCGATAACAGAGAAGATGTTTATATTTCTGCTGGATCTAATAATAAAACAATTGTTAATATTACAGAGTTTGAATCATTACCAAGAGATTGATAAAATACTTTAACTAATACAGTTTAAGTATATTTTTCTTAATTTAAAATGTTATATGAAGTTATATAACTTATATTTGAAAAGTGTATTGGTTCAAAAATGGGAGGTTTAAATATGAAGAAACTATCTGAAACTGTTTTTAAAAGATTAAATGGATATATGAATAAAGAAAGTAGACCACTAGAAAGAGATATTTTCAATTATTATTTTAACGATGGAAATGCAGATAATATACTGAACTCATTGAAACAATTTCAAAATGATGATGGAGGTTTCGGGAATGGTATAGAACCAGATTTTAAACTAATAGAATCATCACCTATGGCTACATCTATTGGTTTGAAATATTTAAGTAGTATCGATTATAGTGAAAAGGCAGAAGAAATATTATGTAGAGCTGTTGAATACCTAGAAAAAACTTTTGATAGTAAAAGAAATGGGTGGTATAGTGTCTCTAAGAAAGTAAACGAGTATCCACATGCATCTTGGTGGGAGTATAAAGAAGATATTAATATGACAGTTATTGATTATTCATGGGGGAATCCAACAGCTGAATTAATAGGATATCTATATAGATATAAAAAACATCTTAAAAATATAGATATTGAGTCTTTAATAAAATATGCAATTGATAAATTGAATAGTCATACAGAGTTTAAATCAGAACATGAAATATATTGTTATATTCGTTTATACAATGCTTTAGATGAAGATTTTTCAAATCAATTAGTTGATAAACTAGAACTAGCAATTAAGCAATTGATTAATACTAATGAATCTGAATGGGAAAATTATGTTCCCACTCCACTACGATTTATAGAATTTGATTCAAAGAACTATTTTGGAATAGATAGTGAACTTTTAAATAAAGAATTAGATTATTTAATAGATAAATTAAATGAATATGGAAAAATTAGTCCCACATGGGAATGGGATAGATACCTTAGTGAATGGGAAAAAGCTAAAAAAGATTGGACAGGGATAAGAACACTGGAAACCTTATTAATATTGTTGAAGTTTGATAGGATAGAATTAGGACAAGTAATAAGACATTATTAATATAATGTGAAATGAGATAATTTATTGAAAGTTGATTTTAAAAAGTACTATAATGATTATCTTGGAATAGATGAAAAACAATTTAAAAGTGGCAAAAGTGTTTTTTCCTCAGTTCAGAGAAATGTACCTTTGAACTTTCAGTATGTTTATAAAATGATTGCTACTGTATTAGAAGACAGTGTTGTTTTTTCAATTGCTCCAGAGTTTTATAATAGCTTTACTAAATTTATTAATGGAAAAAATATAGAGAGTTTAAATCAAGTAATAGAAATTTCCCATGATTTCTTTCAATCAAAACTTAATGATTTTAAAGTAAGGCAAGTGTATAGACTAACATTGAAAGAAGAAAATATTATGAATTTAAATAATGGACAAGCTATTCCACTTACAAAGTCCATATTATTTGAATCAAATAAAAACATGAATGAAAAAGAGAAAATAATGATATGGAATAAGATGAGAAAAGAAATTGAGGAAGGTAGAAAGTATGTAGTATTAATAGAAAATAATATTGTTAGTTCAGCAAAAATATCTGATATAGATTTTTTTGGTGGTAATATTGCAGTATTTACAGACCCTAAATATAGAAATCAAGGGTATGGGAAACAAGTTGTAAAAGGGTGCATAAACTGGTGCTTAGATAAATATATTTTGCCAATTTATTTAGTAGATATTGAAAATATCCCATCTGTTAAACTTGCAGAAAGTTTAGGTTTTGAAATTAAGTCTACAGAGGTAATTGTTTCAGTAACATTATACAATTAACAAAAGAATATGAGTATTATAAAAGAAGTTTAGTAACACTTCAAATAAATATAAATAATTCATAAGAAAGGGTTTTTATATGAGCATAAGAATTGAGAATATAAATATTAAAAACATTGAAGATATTTATGAATTTGAGCTTGAAAATCGAGAGTATTTTGAAAGTGTACTTCCTCCAAGACCAGAAGGATATTTTGAAATTGAAAGATTTGAAGAAATTATGAAAGAATTAATAGAAGAACAATTAAGTGGTAAATGTTATATGCATATTATTCGTGATGATTTTGGGAAAATAGTAGGTAGAGTAAATCTTCATTCTATAGAAGGAGAACATGTACGAAAAGCAGAGTTAGGTTATCGCATAGGAAAAGAGTATCAAGGAAAGGGTTATGCATCAAAAGCAGTAAAACAAGTTATTGAACAAGGATTTACTAAATATGGTTTGAGAAAGATTGAAGCAGGCACATCTACAGAAAATATTGGATCACAAATAGTCCTATTGAAAAATGGATTTACATTGGTAGGTAGTGAGAAGAAAGTTATGAAAATAAATGATAAATGGGTAGATGGTTTATTATATAGCAGAGTACACATTCATAATAATCAATAATAAAAGTCATTAAGTTTTTATCTATATAATTGAGATTTGAAAGCATAAATAATTAACGGAGTATATTTGGAAAATAGGATATAGATTGGGGGGATAATTATTGATATGAAAAATAAAATAGAAAAGAAAATATTATTGTTTTTGCTATATACATTTACTATAACATGGTTATTTTGGGGTCTGATTATAATAGGAAATAATTTTTTTAATACACTTTGGTACGGAGAAATGTTATTTTGGATTCCTTATTTATTAGGAGCATTAGGTCCTATGATGAGTTTTTATATACTTTATAAAAAATATCCTAAAGAATTTTCATTTACTTCATTTAGAGATTTTATATTTAATAAGAATATTACTAAAAAGGTTGTTTTACTATTTTTATTATATATTTTATGGCGATTTTTTATGGTTTGGTTTGGTCTTGGAATAGAAAATCCTGTTTCAATTATATATATGTTTATTAATTTACCTCTTATGATAGTAGGTGGAGGATTTGAAGAAATAGGATGGAGAGGTTATCTTCAACCAAAACTAGAAAGAGTAATTAGTTATATACCTGCCACTATAGTTGTAGGGGTTATATGGGCTATATGGCATTTTCCATTGTGGATGATAAAGGGAACAGTTCAAAGTGAAATTAGCTTTAGTTTGTATATTATAATGACAATTATATTAAGTTTTAGTTTTTCTACGTTATATAAGTATAGTGAAAATATAACTTTATGTGTAGTAGCACACGCTTGGTATAACGCTTGTATTGGTCTAGCAGTATATATAGGTAGTGATGGATATTTAAGATTAGATATAGGGTTTAAAATACTTATTTTATATATTATAGAATTTATTGTTGCTGTGATATTAGGAATTATCTATAATCAAAGAAGAGATGTTACACATAATAAATATTTTAAAATATCTTAGAATTAACAGAAATTGAAAAATTAGATTAAAGCATTATATAGAAATATAAAGGAGAAAGTAATGTCATATATATTTGGAAATATATCATATTTATTAAAGGGAAATGATAAACAGAAAAGAGCATATAAAGTTTTGAAAAAAATAGAAGTATTTGATGTTTTAACAAAGTTCAATCCAATTTTAGTAGGGACAATTCCAATTAATATAGACATAGAAAATAGTGATTTAGATATTATATGTGAAGTATATGATTTTGATGAATTTGAAAAAGTTTTACGGACTAATTTTTATAAAATGAAAAAATTCAAAATAAACAGATATGAAAAAGATGGAATTAAAAATATGGTTTCAAAATTTATATGTGATGAATTTATCATTGAAATATTTGGACAGTCATTACCAACTGTAGAACAGAACGGATATAAGCATATGTTAATAGAAAAAAGGTTATTAAATATAGGTGGAGATAGTTTTAAAAGAAAAATAATACAATTAAAGAAAGAAGGTATAAAAACAGAGCCAGCATTTGCTAAATGTTTGAATATAGAAGGGAATCCATATGATGAATTATTAAAGTTAGAATATTTTAATGATGAAAAATTATCAAAAATGATAGAGTGATGTGTTTTTTTTGAAAATTATTGATTTTACTATATATATTATGGTATCTATATTAATAACTTTTCTTATTTATAAATGATATAAAAGATAGATCCTTTTTAAATGAATAAGTTAAGGTATTATAGATTTGAAAGGCTTATATATTTTTTAAATAATCTAGGAGGTAATTATGAAATCAAGATATGAAGACAAACTTAATAAGATGATGCAATACTATGAAGATATAAGGGAATCATTTAAATGGGAAAATGATATGGCAAGACATCTAGTTGCATTAACTTATGCGATGAAAGAAAAGGAACTGGATACTATTCAGATTAAAGAAGTCAAAGATTATATTAAAAGTAACACAGGTATGTTTTCTCCTTTTAGAGGACACATGATGTTTGCTATGAGTGGTTTATTATGCGCTAATTCAGATTCACCTAAAGATCAGTTTAAATTTATGATTGATAATGAGAAGATTTTAAAATCTATTGGATTTAAGAATTCTACTTATTTGCCAACAGCACTCTATGCATTATTAAGTGTTTATGAAGGTGATGATTTATCTAGTTATAGTGAAAAAGCAATGCAGATATATAAGGAAATGAAGCAGAATCATCCATTTTTAACTAGTGGAGATGATTATGCTCTTTCTATTTTACTTGCAAGTACAGAGCATAATACTGATATATTGGAAGCTTATTATCAAGAACTTAATAGTAGAGGATTTAGTAAAAGTAATGGGTTACAAATGTTATCTCATGTCATGGCATTCAGTAAAAAAGATGTCAGATATTCTGTTGATAAATGTGAGAATATATATAATTATTTGAAGAGAAATAAATTTAAAATTTATGCAGATTATTATCCTGCTATTGGATTAATAAGTCTTATTGACAGTGATAAAAATGAATTAATGGTCGATTTAGTTGAAATTGCTACTTATTTAAAAAATCAAAAGAGATATAAATGGTTAGGAAAAGGTATGAATTTACTAATGGCTTCAGCAATTATTACTAGTGAATATATTAAAGAGAAATCAGGTGACATGGTTGTTGATACAACTCTTAATGTTTCAATTCAAGCTATTATTGCAGCTCAACAAGCTACAATGATTGCTGCAATAACTGCTTCTACAGTAGCAGCTACAAGTACAAGTAATTAATATGATTTTTGAAAACAAAGATTTTTATGTAGACTTATTAGAAAAAGAGGATTTAAAAGATATTGTTGAAATTTATAATTCTAATATAGATTTTTTAAAGAATCATTTAAATATCATAAGGCAACATTAATTAGGAGGCTAAAATGATAGAATTAAGATATCCAAAACTAGAAGATGCTAAAGATTTTTATGAAATACTAAATAATATTGATTCTACATATTATTATTCAACTATACCTGATTCAATTGAAATGGAAAGTAGATGGATAGAAAGAAGGAGATATAAAAGAGAAAATAACTTAGAATATAATTATGCAATTATATTTAAAGGGAAAGTTGTTGGAGGATGTGGAATTACAATTTATCAAGAATATGACCATATAGGTGAAATAGGATATTTTATAGATAGAAATTACTCAGGATTTGGCATAGCTACTAAAGTAGTAAAAGAATTAGAAAAAATTGCTTTTAATACATTAAATTTAGTGAGACTTGAAATTAGAATGGATCCTAAAAATAAGGCAAGTGAAAAGGTAGCCATAAAAAATAATTATATAAAAGAAGGATTACTTAGTAAGGCTGTAGAATTTAATAAGAACTATTATGATAATTTATTATATGCAAAAACAATATAGGGTAAGTTAAATAAAAATGAAAGATTATGGTAAAGAAATTTGTAGTTGAAGATATAATGGAAAATACTATCTATACAATTTCTCAGGTAACAATGAAATATATGAATTTATATATATTAAATAAAAAATAATAATTTTAAAATTAAATAATTACATGGAGGGGAAATTATGCAAATAGGATGTTTAGCAAGATATTTTAATCCCTATAAAGAAGAAGTAAAGTTTGCTGAAGATAATAATTTTCCAACAATAATTCATGCGGTTTTAGATATAAATGAATTTAGGGAACATGTACCAAAATTAGTCCGAATATTAAAATATTTAGGACATGATGATTTAATAATACATCCAATATGTGAAAGTGAAACAATAGATAGGAATACAATCTATAAACTATCAGATGAAATGACATTTGCTTTAGAAAAATTAGAAAAAGAAAATATCACCTTATATTTGGAAAATAACAGTAGATTAGATCGTGTATTTAATACAACAAATGAAATAGAAATTATTTTCAAACAAAATCCTAAATTAGAATTTATTCTTGATATAGCTCATATAGATGATTATGAACATCTTGAATCTATGATAGAAATAAAGATTCCTAAAATATTACATGTAGCAGATAGACGTATGAAGTTAGTCCATGAACATCTACCTATAGGTCAAGGTAATATTGATTATAGTTATATTTTCACTAATATATTGAATGAATTTGATGGAAAGATAATCTTAGAAATAGTGCAGAGTTCAGAAGATATAATTAATTCAAAAGTTAAAATAGAAGAATATTTTAATTTATAGATTTATAACAATTAATTCAAAATAACTTTTAATCAAAAATATTATTTAAAACTATTAATTATTTAAGGGGACTAATATGTATCTAAAAAATGAAAATTTAGTCATAAGACAAGCAGATGAAAATGATGCTAAAATTCTTTGCAAATGGTGGAATGATGGAAAAATAATGGCTCATGCTGGTTTTCCAAAGGGACTTAACGTTGATATTGATGAGTTAATTGATACTTTAAGTAATGAAACTAGTAATGCGAGAAGGTTAATAATAGAAATTGATAATAAAGAAATTGGTGAGATGAGTTATAAAATAGTAAATAAAATTGCTGAAATAGGTATTAAAATATGTGATTTTACTTATCAAGAGAAAGGGTATGGAACAAAGGCTATAGAACTGTTGATAAAATACTTATTTGAAGATATGAAAGTAAATAAAATTATATTGGATACTAATCTTAATAATACAAGAGCACAGCATGTATATGAGAAAATAGGTTTTAAAAAGAAAGGCATACGAATTGATTCATGGAAAGACCAGCTGGGGGTACTACAATCTACTGTAGACTATGAGTTAAATCGTGAATATGAGAAATAGGATTAAGAAAAATACTGTATAGTTAGAGTAATCTGGTTAGAATACTATTTAAATATTTGGGGGGATATTATGGAATATATAAAATTTAGCTTATTTTTTATCTTGTCTCATGTAGTATCCTATTTAATTGCGGGAGTAATAGCTCTAAAAATTAGCAAAGATATTTATGAAAGTCGAAAAAGACTTTGTAGTTTTTTAAGGGATATGTCAAATAAAGAAGAAAGTTTATATGTTTCACGATATTTTATGCCTGCACAAATTTTAAGAGGGTTTTTAATGTCAATTGTTTTATATCCATTTATAGATAATTTAGTAGAATTTTCTTTTATGTTAAAATTTTTATTCTTTTCTGGTCTAATGTTCATATATACACATATAGCTTCAACATCACCCTTTATAGACAATATAGAAGGTTACGTTTACTTTAAAAGTGAATATTTAAAGAAAAAAGCTATTTTAAAATTTCAATTAGAAATGATTCTTTATAGTATTCTATTTGGTCTTATTATTTCTTTCTTTATAAATTTTTTATTTTAGCAATTAATATTTATATATAGGAGTTGATTTTTTATGGAGTATAATTTTATACCAATGAATGAGAAATATGCAAATGAAATTTCATATAACTGGAAATATAAAGGGGATTATTCTTTTTACAATATGACGGCAGATAAAGAAGATTTGGAAGAATTTTTAGATTCAAAACAGTGGAAGTATAAATTTGCAGTTTTAAATAAAAATAAAGAATTAATTGGATTTTATTCATACTATTTTAAAAATAATATCATGTGGATTGGTTTTGGTTTAAAACCTGAATTTACAGGACAAGGGTACGGCCCTAGTTTTGTCATATCTGGCATAGATTTTGGAGTAAAACATTTCAATTATATTAGAGATTATTTGATGTTAGCAGTTGCAAAGTTTAATAAACGGGCAATAAAAACATATCAAAAAATAGGGTTTGATATAGTAGAGGATTACATACAGGAGACAAATGGAGAGAAATATGATTTTGTAAAAATGAGAAAAAATCTATAAATGAGGTGTAAATAATGATTAATATATTGACTAGTTCTTATGATTTTGGTGAAGGAGAATTACGAGAAAAACTATTAGATTATATTAACGATAGTATGAAAGTAGTGGTTATACCATTTTCACACTCACAACAAAAAATGCCTACAGTTTCAGAGTATGATCGCTATTGTAATAAAGGTGGAGAGTACTATGAATTAATTGCAGAACAATTTAGCAAGTTGGGAGTTTCTGATAGTAATATTGATATAGTTCATTATTATAACGATGATTTAAATGTAATGAAAAGAAAGATTTCTAGTTCTGATGTCATTTTTTTGACAGGAGGATTACCTGATAAAGCAATGGAACGTCTAAGAGAAAAGGGGCTTGTTGATATCATCAAATCTTTTAAAGGTATAGTAATGGGTGCAAGTGCCGGAGCATTGATTCAGTTGCCTGAATATTTCTGCACTCCTGATAAAGATTACACTGAATTTAGTTTTTATAAAGGACTTGGCTTGACAAGCTCAGATTTTTATATTGAAGTACATTATGAAGGAAGTCCATTAAAAAATGAATTTCCAATCTTGAAAGAAAAAAATAAAATAATATATGCTATATCTGATGAATCTGGATTGATATATAATGGTGATAATATAGAAGTTATTGGCAATGTAATAAAAATTGATGATTAATTATTATAGGAATACTAAAGAAGGTGAAAAAATGAAAATATCAGTGCTATCAGATATTCATGGAAATTTGACTGCACTAGAAGTGGTGATTGAATACTCAATGAATCAAGGAATTGAGTATTTTATTATAGCAGGTGATCATATTAGTGATTGTCCTCATCCTAATGAAGTTCTTAATAGGATATCTAAATTAAAGGGATGGATTATACGTGGTAATAGAGAAGAGTACATATTTAGAACTATTGATGATACAACTGTTGATTGGAATAAATATAGACAATTAGACTCTATGGTTTGGACTAGAGATGAATTAGAATCTCATAACATTGAGTTTATAAGAAAACTATCTGATCAAGAAACAATACAAATTCAAGATTTTGACTCTATTAGAGTAGTTCATGGTTCTACAGAAGATATTTACGAACATCTTTATCCCCACAAAGAGGATAGACTTGTAGAAATTCTAAATAATATAGATGAAAAAGTATTAATCTGTGGTCATACTCATCAACAATGGAGTAAATTTATAAATGGCAAACTTGTTTTAAATCCTGGATCAGTTGGAGGACATTTTAATAAGGAGACTTCAGCAGAATTCTCAATCCTATCATGGTCAAATGATGAATGGACTGTTGAACATCATAAAGTGAAATATGATATAGATAGATTAGAAAAAGATTTTCAAATTAAAGATTTATATCATAAGGGTGGGATTTGGTCACGAATTGTAGTTCAGAGTTTAAGGGAAGGAGTAAATAGAAATATTGAATTTATAGAAATGGCTAACAGAAACGCAAAGAAATTAGGATACTCAAGATATAAATACATTCCTAATGATGTTTGGAGAATAACAGAACAGCAATGGAATAATAAGAGGGACAAGTTAATAGAAGATTCTTAAGTAAATGAAAGAGTGATTAAAATGGCAATAGAGAATTTTGTACAACCTAATATTATAAATATAGATGAAAAGTTAAGATTAAGGAAATCATGTGAGAATGAGTGGCAATATGCCTTGCCTTGGTATGAGGATTCTGAAGTATTATATTATTCAGAAGGTATAACGGAAAAAACTTACGATTTAGAAATAATAAATAGAATGTATACTTACTTAAGTGATAATGGAGAGTTGTATTTTATAGAAATATCACATGAGAAATCATGGATACCCATTGGTGATGTAACATTATCAGATAAAATGATGCCAATAGTTATTGGTAATAAAAAATACTGGGGAAAGAGAATTGCAAAAAAAGTATTAACTGTCCTTATTGAAAGAGCAAAAGATATTGGGTTATCATGTATCAAATTAAAAGGTATATATAAATATAATGAACGTTCAAAAAGACTGTTTACATCTGTAGGATTCTATAAAATATCAGAAGATGAAAAAGAGGAGTATTATGAGTTAAAACTTTAAAATCATAAGGAGCGTACTGTATGGATAATGAAATAAGAGAGTTTTATAACGAGTATGGGATTCGAGAATGGAATAGATTAGAAGAAGATATATATAGCAGAATTAATTTTATACTTCATATGGATTTTATAAAAGAACATTTACATGAAGGTATGAAAATACTTGATGCAGGTTGTGGAGCGGGTAGATATAGTATTGAATTTGCAAATATGGGTTGTAAAGTAACATTGTTTGATATATCTGATGAACAACTTAGAATTGCTCAGAAAAAGATAAATGAACAAAATGTGAATCACAATATTGAAGGAATTTTTCAAGGAGATATTAAGGATTTATCCTCTTTTGAAAATGAAAGTTTTGATATGATAATTTGCTACGGTGCTCCACTTTCATATATTATAGATGATAGAGAGTGTGTTATTTCTGAATTTTATAGAGTATTAAAACACAAAGGGGTACTTGCATTAAGTGTTAATAATAAATGGGGAATTTTAAAAATGTTATTGGGAAATCAAAATTTAGACTTTTTTAGCAATCCGGAGTACTGGTTATTAAATAAAGTTATGGAGACTGGCGATTTACTTAAACATGAAAAGATTACTCATCCACCTAGACATTTTTTTGAAGGAGAAGAGTTACAAAAATTATTAACAGATGGAGATTTTAAAAATATTACATTGGGAGGAAGTCCATGTTTTAGTTGTGGCAATGCACAATCAATTGAAGAAATATGTAAAGATAAAAAAGCATTAGAAACTATAATTGATATTGAACTTAAAACCTATACTAAAAGAACAATGGTTGATAATGGAGAATTTCTACTTGCTAAAGGAATTAAAGAATAATCTGTACTATTTTTGTGATTTTAGATATGTTTACTTTTAAAACAAAACAGATTAAATAGCCTTTAATAATTTTATAAGTATATGGGGGTAAAAATTAAATGGAGAATATTATTTATAGAAAATTATCAATAGAAGATTGCAAGTGCATAAATGAAATGGATCCATCTCAATATATTGGAAAAGCATGGAGGAAAGTAAATGGTAAGCAGCAATTAGTTGAAATTAATTACCATGATCTAGACTGGCCAAATGGATATGAATATCATTACAATAATTTGAAAGATACTATTGAAAATGGTGGGAGTGCAATTGGTGCTTTTGATAGTAATAATAAGTTATTAGGATTTTCAACTATCAATCGTGAAATTTTTGGACAAGAATATAGTTATGTTTTATTAGATCAACTTTTTATAACTTTGGAATGTAGAAGTAAAGGTATAGGAAAAAAATTATTCATGCTTTCAGCAGATGTAGCAAGAGGATGGAAAGTAGATAAAATTTATATATGTGCAGGGTCAGCTGAAGAAACAATTGCTTTTTATTTTGCAATAGGATGTAAAGAGGCAATGGAAATAAATAAAGAATTTTATGAAAGTGACCCTAGAGACTATCAATTAGAATTTTCTCTATAATAAGCATAATATAATTACTTATTAAAAACATAGTATAGGTTATTTACTGAATTTGAAAATTTAATTAAAGTATTAAAAAGTGAATTAGTAAAATATATTGAATAGTCTAATGAAAGTGGAGAATGGGCAGAATGGATATTTTATAAAACTTAGTTTATAGATAGTAAAAAAATTTAGATGAAACAGGAAAAAAACATGAAAGGTAGATTTAAGTGGAAAATAAATTTGAAAACTGGTTAAGTAGTAAATATTTAAAGGGAAATATAAAGAATCCAAACATTAAAATTGGAGATTTTACATATTATTCTGGATATTATCATAAAGAAGAATTTGAAGATATTTGTGTAAGATATTTATTGGGAGATGGAAGCACTAAAAATTATAAGAAAATTTATGGGGAAGATTTTTTATTTGATAAATTAGAAATAGGGAAATTTTGTTCAATAGGTTCAGGTGTAAGTTTTCTACTTGCAGGTAATCAAGGACATAATAATAAATGGATTTCTGTATATCCTTTTGATTCTGAAATATTTCCAAATGCTAAAGATGGATTTAGACGTAAAGGAGATACAGTTATAGGGAATGATGTATGGATTGGTACAGAAGCAGTTATTATGCCAGGAGTAAAAATAGGTGATGGAGCAATAATTGCAGCAAGAGCTGTAGTAAGTAAGGATGTAGAACCTTATACTATAGTTGGTGGTAATCCTGGTAAAGTTATTAAAAAGAGATTTTCTGCTTCAGATATAGAAAAACTATTAGAGATTAAATGGTGGAATTGGGAAATAGAACAAATCAATGAAGCATTGCCTTATATTTGTAGTGATGATATAGATCGGTTATATACTTTTATATAATAATTTAGTTAGAATTATAAAAATAATCATATATTTATAAGAAAGATGGTGAAAGTTTATAATGGATTGTACTTTTAAAACAGAACAGGGTAAGTTTAATTATCGTGTTGGAGCAATTATTATTAATGAAAATAAAGTACTGATGGTTAAAAGTAATAGGGAGCCTTATTATTATTCTGTTGGTGGACGTGTAAATTTACATGAAAGTATGGAACAAGCAGTAATAAGAGAAGTCCATGAAGAGACTGGAATATTATTTGAAATAGATAGAATGGGATATATTCATGAAAATTTCTTTACCTTAGACTCTACTGGGGAACATTTTCATGAAATATCCATTTATTATTATATGAAGCCAATAGATAATTATCTTTTAATTAATGAAAGTTTAACAGAAGATGGTATTAAAGAAAAATTGGAATGGATTCCACTTAAAGATATAAAAAATTATGAAGTATATCCAGAGTTTTTTAAAGATGAAAATTTAATATCTAATCATAAGGTTTTACATGTTGTAGATAGAGAATATTAGTATAGTTTTATTTGAAACTATATTAATATTCTATTTAAAAATGAATTTAATAAGGTATGTAGAATAATTATAGTTAGAGATAATAGAATATTTATATTAGAAATGAAAAGGAGAATTATTATTAAGAATGGAGAGAAAGAACAAGGGAAAATATAACTTACTTTGTCTTCAATTATTTCACTTATTGTTGGAGTGTTTAATATAAGCTCTAGAAGATATTTTAACGGTATTTTTATGTTAATAGTATGTATATTGACTTCTATTGAACTATTCAGAAGGTATAAAAAATAGTATATTTACATTCTTTATTATAAAAATTCTTATCCTACAGTTTATAAAGACAGATAAAAGCAAGGGAAGATAGGAAATAATAGCTACACTTTAGTACAATTTATATAGGAGGTGAGAAAATGGATTTTCTTCAAAACTTACAAAAGGCAATAGATTATATGGAAGATAATATATTAGAATCAATTACTTATGAAGATGTTGCAAAACACATTTATATGTCAAGTTATCATTTTCATAGAACATTTAGTTTAGTTACTGGCATTACATCTAATGAGTATATTAGAAATAGAAGATTGTCTATGGCTGGTCAAGAACTTTCCCTATCTAACTCAAAAGTAATTGATATTGCTTTAAAATATAGGTATAGTTCACCTGAAAGCTTTACAAAGGCATTTACAAGATTTCATGGCATTACACCAAGTATGGCAAAACGTGTAGGTACGAAGTTAAAATCATTTAATCGCCTTGTAATTAAAATTAAATTGGAAGGTGGTACTATTATGGATTACAGAATTGAGAAGCGAGAAGAATTTAAGTTATTAGCTAAGGTCAGAAAATTTAGAAATGAATCAATTTCAGAGGAGGGAAATACTGAAATACCAGATTTTTGGCAAGAATGTGGTGCCAATGGGACATTTGATACTTTAAAACAAAATACTACTAATAATGATATTTACGGTGTTTGTGCACCAATATCAAAGGAAAGTAAATATTTTGATTATGGTATCGGAATGGAGTTCAATGGTGAAAGTATACCTGATGGATATGCTATATGGGATGTAAAACCTACATTATGGGCTGTATTTAAATGTATTGGTGAAACTGCAGATTGTATAGGTTCAACATGGGAGAGAATTTTTTCCGAATTTCTTCCTAGCTCAGAGTATACTATGATTGATGATACTGATTTTGAATTATATTCAGAAGATTTTAAATCAAATTGCTTTTGTGAAATATGGATTCCTGTTGAGAAAAAATAAATTTATAAATACAGTTTTTAGAGATACGAATAAGTTTTAATATTAGTTTTAATGAGATAATGAATATCTCTGAAAAATCTAACAAAGTATGAGAAATAGAAAAAAGTTTTAGAATAAAAGGGTTATTAAGGATAAATGTAGAATAAATATGATATATCATATTTATTCTACATAATTTGTTTTCAAGGAATTTATATTGAAAAAAATATTATTTTAATATCACTTATTAAAATTTTAAATTCAGTTAGATTTAAATTTTATAATAAGCAATTAAAGGATGGTAATAATGATTATATTAATTGGAGGTAACAGTTGTACTGGTAAGACAAATCTTTCTCAAATATTAATGGAAAAATATAATATACCCTATTATTCAATTGATCATATGAAAATGGGATTGTATAGAAGTGGGATAGATTTTGGCTTTAAACCTACAGATAGTGATGAATTAATAGCAGAGAAATTATGGTCTATAATTAAAGGAATTATAATGACATGTGTTGAAAATAATCAAAATATAATTATTGAAGGTTGTTATTTAATGCCAAGTCTTATTAATGACTTTGAAGATTGTTATAAGGATAATATAATAAATGTGTTTTTAGGGTTTTCTAGAGAGTATATTATTCAAAATTTTGAATCAGGAATAATTTCACATAGAAATATAATTGAAACTAGAATTTATAAAGAAAATAGGTCTGTTGATGATTTTATTAATGAACATGATAAATTTAGAGCAAAATGTTATAAAAATGGAGTTAATTATTTTGAAATAAATAATAATTATAATAAAGAAATTAATAGAGTAATTGATTTCATAGATAGTAAAATAAATTAATTTAACAGATTCTTTTAAAATAGGACAGCCTATAATATTAAGAAGGGAGATATTATGAAAAAATTAGAGAGTGAAAGGTTAATTTTAAGAGAATGGGTAGAATCTGATAGTAAGGATATGTATGAATATGCAAAGAGTAATTTAGTTGGACCTAATGCAGGATGGAAACCACATAAAGATGAAGATGAAAGTAAAAAAATAATAAAAATATTTATAGAAAATAATGATGTCTATGCCATAGAATTAAAGTCACAAAGTAAGGTGATTGGTGGAATAGGATTACATAAAAGAACTCCAGATAATAAATTAAAAGAATTAAAACAAAGAGAAATAGGTTATGTTTTAAATCCAGAATACTGGGGAAATGGATATATTCCAGAGGCAGTAAATCGTTTAATTAAATATGGGTTTGAAGAAATGAATTTAGATTTGATATGGTGTGGACATTATGATTTCAATGAAAGGTCTAGAAGAGTTAATGAAAAATGTGGTTTTAGATATAAATTTAATCGTAATGAAAACATAAAATTATTAGATAATAAAAAAGTAAATGTGTTATATTATAACTTAACTAAAAATGATTATGAAAGATTAAAATAGAGAATTTAAGAAGAGATGAATTATTAGGTAATAAAAAACAAAGGGGATTTAAATATGGATATTTTAAAACATAATAGTATGGCTTGGGATAATGAAGTTAAATTAGGGAATAAATGGACTATACCTGTAACTAAAGCTCAAATACAAGATGCAAAAAAAGGAAAATATGAATTGTTGCTAACTCCTACAAAGCCTGTTCCTAAAGAATGGATTGGTGATATAAAAGGTAAAAATGTATTATGTCTTGCGTCTGGTGGAGGACAACAAGGTCCTATATATTCAGCATTAGGAGCTAATGTTACAGTTTTTGATAATAGTAAAGAACAGTTAAAAAAAGATGAAATGGTATCAGAAAGAGATAATTTATCTATAAAATTAGAACAAGGAGATATGAGAGATTTATCGAGATTCGAAGATGAAAGCTTTGATTTTATTTTCCATCCTGTTTCTAACTGTTTTATCTCAAATATTGAATTAGTATGGAAAGAATGTTATAGAATATTAAAAAAAGGTGGAGTATTAATATCTGGATTTGTAAATCCTATTTCATTTATATTTGATTTATATGAATGGGAAAAAAATAATAAATTAATTGTATCAAATAGTATACCATATTCAGATATAGATGATCTTCCTAAGGAACAATTAGAAGAAAGAATAAAAAATAATGATACATTAGACTTTGGACATTCTTTACAAAGCCAAATTGGTGCACAGATTGATGCAGGATTTTTAATTGGTGGTTTCTATGAAGATAGTTCTGGTCATGGAGATTTATTAGATGAATATATAGATACATTTATTGCAACTAAAGCATTGAAATTATAAATAGTACTAGGGAGAGATAATTATGATTAAACCTTTGAAACTAAAAAGAGGAGATAAAGTAGCAATTGTAAGTTTATCATGGGGGGGAGCAGGAGATAAAGAATTTAGATATAGATATGAAATAGGAAAAAGAAGGTTAGAAGAGGTATTTGGACTTAAAGTTGTAGAAATGAAAAATAGTTTAAAAGGTAGTAAATATTTAAATGAAAATCCAGAGGCAAGAGCTAAAGATATGATGGATGCATTTCGAGATAAAGAAATTAAAGCAATATTTTCTAATATAGGTGGAGATGATACGATTAGACTTTTACCATATATAGACTTTGAGGTTATAAGAAATAATCCTAAAATATTCATGGGATATTCTGATACAACTATAAATCATTTTATGTGTTATAAAGCAGGATTAACTAGTTATTATGGACCATGTATCTTAGCAGAATTTGCTGAAAGTGTAGAAATGCATGATTATACTATAAATTGGATTAAAAAAGTATTATTTAGTGATGAAGTGATAGGTGAAATAAAAGGAAGTGAATATTGGACTTCTGAGTGGTTGACATGGGATAGACAAGAAAATAGTAAAATAAAAAGAAAGTTAGAAACTGAAAAAATAGGTTATGAAATTCTTCAAGGAAAAGGCAAAGTAAAAGGTAAATTAATTGGTGGTTGTATAGAGGTACTTGACTGGTTAAGAGGAACAGAATTATGGCCTGATTTAAAAGAATGGGAAAATAAAATTTTATTTTTAGAAACTAGTGAAGATAAACCTACACCAAATTATATAAAATGGTATCTTAGAACATATAATGCTCTAGGTATTCTTGATAAAATAAATGGTTTAATTATAGGTAAGCCTCAAGATGAAAAATATTATGAAGAATATAAAGAGGAATATTTAAAAGTTATAAGGGATGAATCAAAAAGATATGATTTACCAATTATGTATAATATGAATTTTGGACATACCTCTCCAATGTGTATATTACCTTATGGAGTTGAAGCAGAAATAGATTGTGATAATAAAACATTTAAAATTAATGAATCAGGAGTATCTGATGATTAGTTAAATATAAGAGGTGTTCATATATGAATAAAATTAATAATGATATTGTAATTTGTAAATTAAGAAAAGATGATAAAATTCCAATTGAATTATTACTTTTAGCAGATCCTTCTAAAGATGCAATAAATGAATATATTAATAGAGGAACTTGCTATATTGCATTGATGCATGACGAAATTATTGGAGCGTACATTTTGTTAAAGACTAGACCATATACAATGGAACTTATAAATATAGCAGTAAAGGAAGAAAAACAAGGACTAGGTATAGGCAAAATTATGGTTTTAGATGCAATAGAAAAAACAAAAAAACTAGGACAAAAAACTTTAGAAGTTGGAACAGGTAATTCTAGTTTAGAACAATTAGCATTATATCAAAAGTGTGGGTTTCGTATAATTGGAATTGATAGAGATTTCTTTATTAAACATTATCCTGATGAGATTATAGAAAATGGGATAAGATGTATAGATATGATAAGATTAAGCAGAGAGATATAAATTAAATTTTATAACTTAAGTAAGTAATGATTTTCACAATTAGGAGTGGTATTAATGTTTGAGCAAGACTATGTAATGAGAATTATAAGAAATATAATAAGGTTTTTAGCTAAAGTCCTTTTAAATAAAGATACTGTTACTTATGAAATAACAAATAATGAGCATTATACTCACACTGATTATATACATAATCAATTATTATTGCTTATAGGAAAAGGACAAATAAATGAAGCTGAAAATTTATTATTTGAGAATTTAGATGTTAGAAATAAGGATCATATATTGTTAGCTTTAGATTTTTATGATAGACTTAACAATCTAAGTGATGAATTCCTTGAGGAAAATGATTTTTCTAGAGAAGAGATTGAACTAGGGCTTAAGGAAATAGCACAAGGATTTGGTATATCAATATAATTTTGAAGGAGAGAATATTATGAAGAAAAAATTACCTTTATTATTTATTGTATCATTAGGAGTACCTTTAATATTATCCGGGTGTATTCCAGGAGATGGTACATATACCCAATCGGATCCTGCTGGATTCTTTTGGGGTGTTTGGCATGGATGGATTGCACCAATATCACTTATAGCAGGGATATTTAAAGAAAACATAAGGGTATATGAAACTATGAATACAGGATGGTTTTATGACTTTGGATTTTATATAGCAATTATAAGTGGCTTTGGAGGAATATCGTTATTTAGGAAAGATAGTAAGAAATGAGAAAAATAATAGTTGAACCATATAATCCTAAGTGGAAAGAAGAATTTAATAAAGCAAAATGCTTTTATGAAAATTTACTAGAAAATATAAATATGAAAGTTGAACATGTAGGAAGCACATCAGTTGAAGGACTTTGGGCAAAACCTATTTTAGATATTGATATTATTATTGAAAATAAAGAAGATTCTAAGAAATCAATAGAATTACTAGAAAGTGTTGGATATAAGCATATAGGGAATTTAGGTATAGAAGGAAGACAAATGTTAAAATATGATCCAAATAATCCTAAAATAACTTGGATGGAACATCATTTATATGTTTGTATGAAGGATAGTGAAAACCTTATAAATCATTTATTATTAAGAAATCATTTAAGAAATAATAAGCAATCTGTTGAGTTATATAGTAAATTAAAGAGAAAATTAGCAGATAAATATACTAATGATATTGATTCATATATTGAAGGAAAAACTGAATTAATAACTTCAATATTGAAATCAGAAGGTATGGAATCAGAAGAACTAGATAGGATTACAAATATAAATAGTAAATAAATTATGTAATAATTTTTAAAACTCCATATATAAAATCACTCAATATAAAAATTATTATCTAACCGAATCATAGATGATAGTTTAATCTTAAGATTGTTAATAACCAAATTAAGGTTTAAATCAATAGTTGTAAGGGGATATATAAATTGAGATAAATTTATATAATGTAAAACTAACAACATATAAGTAAGGTTGAATATATGGAGGGATTTTATGGAATATGATAAAGATATAGTTGAACAAGGAAATGAAAAGGAAAGAAAAAAATTATGGAATCCAAGAGGTTTTTTAGTTTTGGGTCCTATATTTTCTTTTTTACCAGTTGCAATTCTCTATTCATTAAATTGTGGAAAATTAGGGTATCGTAAAAAGAAAAGAAATTCTTTAGCTATTACATTTATAAGTGTATTTATTATTATAGCCTTAGAGTATTTAATTGATGGAGGAATAGATAGGATTATATTTACAGCTTTAAATATTGGAGTAGCAATATATGCTTATCACGACCAATCTAATTTATTTAAAGAACATATTGACAATGGAGGTCGAAAAGCATCATATCTAATTCCAGTTATAATTAGTTTAATTGTATCAGCAATATTAATATTTCTATTGATAACTACAATACATATACCTGATAATAAGATTACTTATAATGAAAGTGAATTGTATTATACAGAACGCGTTACTGAAGAGCAAGCAGAAGAACTAGGGAATTATTTAAGTCAACAAGGATTATTTGATGGTGGTTCACCTGTATTTTTAAAGATTGATAAAAGCGAGGACATTTATAAGCTTTCTTTTGTTGTTGATGAAGATTATCTAGATGATACTGAATTACAAGAGTCAGCAAAGTATTTGAGCAATGAAATATCAGTTAATGTATTCGATAACAATAAAGTTAACTTTATTTTATCTGATGAAAAATTTAAACCTTTAAAAACCATTGAATGATAAAAATGAATAGATTATAATTTTAGATTGAATTTTTTCAAATTCAATCTTTTTTTCTTATATATATAAAGGTTTTATAAAACAAATGTAGAATTTAAAAGTAATATGAAATAATATTAAAATTAGAAGAGTTAATAGGATTAAAAATACAAATAGAAATAAAAAGGAGTTTTGCCATGTTAGGCTTACCAAAAGGAGTAGTAAAGCTTGAAACTTATAATCCTCAATGGGTGTTAGAATATGAAAAAGAAAGGGATATTCTAAAAAAATCTAAGAAATACTTTTTAGAATATGGTGAAAATTAATATGGAAAGAATAAATATTATAACAGATAATTTGAAAAATAAAATATTAAAATTCTTATATAATGATGAAATATACAATACAATATTAATTGATTTGATTCAAAATAATATAAAAAATATAGGTGAATTATATATTAATAAAACTCAAGAAAGAATAATTGATATTTTGCATATAAAAAATGATGGAAATTCATATTTAACTAATTTTTCATATACAAATAAAATTGGATTAAAAAATATTGCATTTAAAATTAGTGAATTAAATTATAAAAGAATTTTATTATCAGGAAAAATGGCAGATATTAAAGATATAATTAGTATTTTAGGCTATAAAAGAAATATAACTCCTAATATTTTTTATAAGTTAAATCAAGACAAATATAAAAATATTCATAAAAAATATAAAACTAAAATTAGACTTGCAAATTTTAGTGATGAAGATTTAGAAGTAATAAAGAAATTTACAGTATCTTTTTTAGAAGCAGAAACAGAACAAGAAATAAAATCTGTTACTAATAATGAAAAAATATTAGAAAAGGTAAAAATGGGAGTTTATATTTTATATTATGAAAATAAACCTATAGGAATGGCAAGGTTTATAGGAAAAACACGAAAATTTGCATAGATTACAAGTGTTTATATTGATAAAGATTATAGAAGCAAAGGATTAGGAAAGGAATTAATTGGACATATGATAGATATTGCAATTAGCCAATATAAAAATCCAATTTTAGTAACTTCAGTTTTAAATAAATCTGCAATGAAAACATATGAATCTATGGGATTTGAAAGACAAATAGAGTATGCATATGAATTTTTAAATTAAAATAGCATAATTACTATAATATATAGAAAGTATTAAGAAATATATATAAAAATAAATATTGGAGGATTGAAAATATGGAAAATGAACATGCATCAGTAATTAAAATGTGGGAAGATTACTTATTTTCTATAGGGGAAGATATAGAAGATACTAATAAATCTTATACATCATGGTATTTTTGTAGCGATAAAGAAAGTGCTGATAATTTGGCAAAGTTAGTACTACAAGGGACTAAAAGAGGAACTGCATCACTTTATGATATTTATGATATAGATGATGAAGAATTACCTAAAGTTTATGATTATAGTATAATTACTAATTGGGATGGAGCTGCTCAGTGTATTATAAGAATTAAAAAAATAATTATTCTTCCTTTTAAAGATGTAAATGAAGAAATGGCAGAAATAGAAGGGGAAGGGGATAAGTCTTTAGAATATTGGAGAAGAGTTCATATAGACTTCTTTGAAAAAGAATTAGAAGAATATAATATGAAATTTTCAAAAGACATGCCAGTAGTATTTGAAGAGTTTGAAGTAGTATATAAATAGCATTAATACATAGAGAAGATGACGTGGAAGATAAACAAATTAGGTATATATCTTAAATTTAAGATATATACCTAATTTGTTCTATTTATAAATTAAATTGAACTTTTTAATATAGATGATACTCTTATATATGAAAGCGAGGTGAAATAATGCAGACAAAAATTCTAGTGAAAAAAGCAAAGGCTGGAGATAAAAACGCATTAGTTCAATTAGTTATGTACCAAAAAGATGAATATTATAAATTAGCATATGTTTATCTTAAAAATAAAGAAGATGCATTAGATGCTATGGAAGATATGATTATAATTTTATATGAAAATATTGATAAGTTAAAAAAACATGAATCTTTTTATAGTTGGAGTAAGACTATATTAGTTAATAGGTGTAAAAGGCTTCTTAAGGAAAGAAAAAGAACAATTCCATTAAATTCTATAAATGAATTATATTACGAGGGAGATATTGAAAAAAGGGATAATAAAATTATATTAGAAAAATACATATCACAATTAGGAGAAAAGTACCAAGATGTAATTAGATTACGATATTTTTTAGATTTAGAATATAAGGTCATATCACAAATATTGAATATACCTTTAGGAACGGTAAAATCTCGAATTTCTAATGCTATAAAGAAATTGAAAGATAAAATTGGAGGTGAAGATATTGAATAATATAGAGAAGATGTTAAAAAACAAGAAAAAAGAATTAGATAAAATTAATGCTCCAGATAATTTAGAATATAGACTTACAAAAGCATTAGAAGATAAGCAAATTCCAAAAAGAAACAAAAGTAAATTAATCAGAATTATAGCTGCAAGTTTAGTGTTTTTATTAATTGGGTATAACTTTGATGCTTTAGCCTTTTATGGTAAAAAAATATTAGGATATGACAATGTAATGAATGGCGCCATAAAAGATCTAAATGAACAAGGTAAAGGTCAAATTATTAATAAAGGTTATATTTTTGAGAATGATGTCTCTGTAACATTAGATGCTATTATGATAGATGACAGTCAATTATTAGCATTTTATACCATAAAAGATCCCAGTGGAAATGCACAAGATATGATACCCCAATTAAGCTTAAAAGGATTAATAAATGAGTATTCTCCTGAAGGAGGACAAGGAAAATCTAATGAGGAAGGAACAATGATTAAGTATATACAAAGTTTTGAGACACCTTATTTTTTTGAAAGAACATTAGATTTTAAAATTCATTTATTTAATGAAAATATAAATGAAGAAGGAGAAATTTCATTTAAAATAGATAGAGATAAAGCTATGGGAAATACTCTAAAATCTTCTATTAATAAAACCATTAAAATAGACAGAGAGGACATACATTTTGATTCTGTTTTGGCTTCTCCTACACGAACAGTTATTAAAGGTTCAATACAAAATATTTTTGAACTTGCTAAAGACACTATAAGTAATGAAAGATTAAGACCGGATAGAATAGAAATAAAATTATATGCAAATGATGAAGAACTCCAATCGCAAGGGGGAGGGAGTAGTACAGATCTTAAGGGTATTACATTTCATAAAGAATACGATTCATTACCAAAAGATTTAAAGTCTCTAAAATTGGAATTAGTTAGTTTTTCTGGGGATCATGATGTAAATGAGATTATAGATATAAATAAGGAAATTAAAAATAAAGATTTTAAAATATATAATCAAAATGTATTGATAAATAATATTGAAGAAAAAAAAGGAAAAACTTTAATTACTATTACAACTGAGGAAGATGTAGTTATTTCAGAATTATATCTATTAATAGAGGATAAAAAGATAGAATTAAATAGAATAACTGATGGAAAATATAAGAAGTTAAAAGATGGAAAAATTCTTTATACTAGAACTTTAGAATTTGAAGATGTTGGAGAAAACTATAAGTTAGATATAAGAAGAATGACGTATTCCAAAGAATATAATAAAGTTATTGATATACCTATAGATTAGAGTTTTTATTATGCTAGATATCAAAAATTGATATCTAGCATTTTTTATGCATATAATTAGTTTTTAAATTAATTCCGATTAATTTTATCGGGATTTTGATATTTATCACAGATTTATATTTTATTTGCCATTATAATGTAATTAAAGATACAGAGAAAAAACTCTAGGAGGTATTATAATGAACGATAAATTAATAGCTAAAGATTCATATTGGGTAGGATATGTAGATGACAGAAAGGTACCTTTCCATAGATTAACATTAGAAAAAGGAACAACTTATAATAGTTATTTTTTAGATACTGAAAAACCAACAATTATAGATACAGTAGATATAAGTTTTGGAAGAAATTTTGTTGAAGAGTTAAAAGATTATATAGAATTAGAAAAAATACAGTATATAGTTATAAATCATGTTGAGCCAGATCATTCTGGAGGATTACCAGCATTAATTAATAAAGCTAAACAAGCTACAATAGTTACAACAGAGCTAGGAGCAGAAGAGCTTAAGGAAATGTATAAACTTCATGATAAAAAATTTATGATTATAAAAGATGGAGATATTTTGGATATAGGAGGCAAAACACTTCAGTTTTTTGAAACACCTTTCCTTCATACAGAAGAAACAATGATAACTTATTCAGTGGAAGATAAAGTATTATATCCTTGTGATATATTTAGCACTCATGTAGCTACTGATAAATTATTTAATGACTTAGCTCCATATGATATTACAGAAGATTTTAAAGTTTATTATAGTTTGATTATGCATCCTCACAGACCATATGTTCAAGATATGATAGAAAAAATTAGAAGACTTGATATAGATATAATAGCTCCATCCCATGGATATATTTTAAGAGATAATCCTAAGAAATATATTGATTTATATGATGAAATGAGCAAGCCAAATAAAGATAAAAATGCTCTTATACTTTTTTCTACAATGACAGGAAATACAAAAAGAATATCAAAACATATAGCTGAAGAGCTAGAATTACAAGGAATAAAAACAGAAATGATTAATATAAAAGAAAATGTAGATATGGATGATGTAAAAGAAAAAATTAAGAATTCTGATGCTATTTTCTTTGGAAGTTCCACAAGATATGCTGATATGGTGGGTGGAATAGAAAAAGTATTAAAAATATTAAAATATATGAATTTAGAAGAAAAATTAGGAATAGCATTTGGATCTTATGGATGGAGTGGAGAAGCAGTAGAAGTTATAAAAGATTATTTACAAGATACAAATATAAAATTAGTAGATAGTTCATATGTAATTAAAACAACGGGTATGGATAATATCAAGTTTCCAATAAGAGTAAAATTTAATCCAGATAAGGAAAATATAGAAGAAGTGAAAGCTTCTACACGAGTAATAAAAGATATATTAGTAAGTTAAGGAGAGTGATTATAGTGAATAAAATAGATAAATTATCAAATATATTAGAAAAGCTTAACAAAGGAAATATAACTCCTGAATTAAGAAATGAAGCATTAGAATTAGTTAAAAATATTAATCCTTTAGAATTATCAATGGCTGAGCAAAAATTGATTGACAAAGGAATGAAACCAGAAGATTTAAGACATTTATGTGATATTCATATGGAAGTGTTAAAAGGTGAGTTAGAAAAACTTAAGTTAAAAATAGATGAAGGCCATGTATTAGAAACATTGATAAGTGAACATGATAGAATATTAGAATTTTTAACAGAGTTAGATAGTTTAAATTTAAAAATACAAGAAATGACTAATTATAGTAAAGATAGAGAAGAATTTAAAAAGTTAAGACAGTTATCACTTAATATATTAGATGCTGAAAAGCATCATCAAAGAGAAGAAGAAGTATTATTTTTAGAAATGGAAGGTAGAGAGATTACAGGACCAACTAGAATTATGAGAATGGAACATGATAATTTGAGAGAAAGAAAAAATTTATTAAAAGAAATTTCTCATAATGTAGAGAATATGAACTTTGAACGATTTAAAATCAAGTTAGATGAAGTATCTAAATATATAGTTTTTAATCTAAGGGATCATATATTTAAAGAAAATTATATATTGTATCCTACAGCTTTAGAATCAATAGAAAAAATAGATACTTGGGATGAAATGAAGAATAGATGTGATGAAATAGGATATTGTAGTTTTACACCTAATAAATAAGGAGGTAATATCAATGGAAAGAACAATAAATAAAGAGCAAAGAATAGGTGATATAGCAACAATTTTTCCAGGGGCTACAAATATATTTATGGATTATGAAATAGATTTTTGTTGTGGCGGAGACAGATCACTTAGTATTGCTATAGAAGAAAAAGATTTAAATGAAAAAGAATTACTAGATAGATTGAATAGTGAATATGAAAAGATGAAAGATGAAGTAGAAAATAGTTACAATTTCAAAGAAAAAACTATGGGTGAACAAATAGATTATATTGTAAACAAACATCATACATTTATGAAAGAAGAAATGCCTATTACACAGGAATTACTTTCAAAAATATTAAAAGTGCATTATGTATCACATGGAACTGAATTATCAAAATTACACAAATTATTTAATAGCTTAAAAGCTGAAATAGAAGAGCATTTAATAAAAGAAGAAGAATTATTATTCCCTATGATCAAACAATATGAAAAAGATCCTACAGAAGAAAATAGAATAAAAGCTTTAAAAGTATTAGAAGAAACAGAATCAGAACATGAGGCAGCAGGAGATATATTAAAAGAAATGAGAAAAATAACAGATGGATTTAAAGTTCCAGAAGATGGATGTAACACATATATAATAACTTTTGAAAAAATAGAAGCTATAGAAAAAGATTTATTTGAGCATATTCATTTGGAAAATAATATATTATTTGAAAGACTTAAATAAATACTAAATGCTAGTTCTAATTTAGAACTAGCATTTATATTACATAAAAATCAAATATCCAAGTAAATTAAATCCGAATAAAAATACTAGCATAAATACTGTAGTAAGTGAATTGTTAGTTACATTACCTTTTGTTTTTTGCTAGGAGGTAATTAAAAAATCATTGGGATGACCCATGGGACTTGCAGTATTGTATGTACCTCCTTTTTGAAATGTATTAAATAATCCAAATAGAATCATAGCTAACCAAACTATAGACCATATCAAAAAGAATGTTTCTAAATCATCCCTACCACCATTTAGATAAAATATAAATTCAATTAATGATAAGCTAGTTAATCCTATAAGAGAACCATATTTTTTCATATACAATACCTCCTTTACAAAATTATACCATATATAAATAGTATTTATCACAAATTATCAGAAAGTAATGAAAATTTAATTCTGTAATATTAATAACATATTTCATTATAACTACAAATATAGATTAAAATATTATCAATATGGTATAATACATTTAAACAAGTTAAAAGGAGTGTTTTTATGATTAAGAAAATAATGTCTATACTTTTAATATCTATATTTGCTATATCATCTTTTGGTTTTGCTGATGCAGTAGTTGGTGACAATGTAGTAAGTATTGGAGAAGATTTAACCGATAAGCAAAAAGAAGAAATGAAAGAATACTTTGGAGTAGGTGAAGATGTAAGAGTTATTGAAGTGACAAATGAAGAAGAGAGAAAATATTTTTTAGAACATATTGATGAAAGTATAATAGGTACTAAAGCATTGTCTTCTGTTTATGTTGAAAAACTTGAAGATGGTGCAGGGATTGAAGTAGATAGTAATAATATTACATGGGTAACTGATGAAATGTATAAAAATGCTTTAGTAACAGTAGGAATAAAAGATGCTAAAGTAATGGTAAATAGTCCTATGAAAGTTACAGGTACAGCAGCCCTTACTGGGATAATAAAGGCATTTGAAGATTTATCAGGTGAAAAAATATCTGAAGAAGAAAAAGAAATAGCATCAGAAGAATTAGCAAAAACTTCAGAATTAGGTAAAGATGAGAACATAGGAAAAGAAAAGGCAACAGAATTAATAAACGAAATTAAAATTTATATTATAAATAATAATATTACAAATGTAAATGAAATAAAGGAAGTAGTAGAAGATAAAGCAAATGAATTAAATATAAATTTAACTCAGGAACAAATTGATGATATATCAAAATTAATGGATAAGATATCTGGACTTGATTTAGATTTAAATGAAATAAAAAATCAAATTAAAGGTTTAGGAGATAAGATTGATAAAGCATTAGATGAAAATCCAGAAGCAAGATCATTTATTGGAAAGATAATAGATGCTATAAAAGAATTTTTTAATAGTATATTTAATTAATATTTACCCTTAAGAATATTTATTCTTAAGGGTATTTTATATCTTTTTTCTCATTTACCTTTTATATGATATGCACTATAATGTAATTATAACTTAAATATAAAGAGGTGATGTAGTGGTAAAATTAGATAAGAAAAAAAGTTTATATGCAGATATGGCATTAGTATTAGTTGCCATTATATGGGGTAGTGGATTTGTTGTAACTAAAAATGGATTAGATGATATGACACCACTTTTTATGAATGCTATGAGATTTATTGTAGCTTCTATTTTAATGAGTGTAGTATTTTTTAAAAAGCTTAAAACTGTAAATAAAAGTGATATAATAGCAGGTGCTATAATAGGTAGTTTTTTATTTTCAGCATTTGCAGCACAAACAGTAGGCTTACAATTTACTACAGCTAGCAAGCAAGCGTTTCTAACTGCTACAAATGTAGTAATGGTTCCTTTCCTTTTTTGGTTTATAAGTAAAAGAAAGCCACATAATCTTGAAATATTAGCTACTTTTATAACACTTGTAGGAATAGGATTTTTGACTCTTGAAGGTGGAGTAGCATTAAATAGTGGTGATTTACTTACACTTTTATGTGCATTATTATTTGCAGCACATATAACATCAATAGGTCATTTTGCAAAAAAACATGATCCTATAGTTCTTACAATATTACAATTTATTTTTGCAGCAATATTTTCTATTATTCTTGCAATACCCCTTGAGCCTATAAATGTAGATATAAGTGGACAAGGGTGGTTTACTGTACTTTATCTAGGAGGAGTTAGCACATTAATAGCTTTCTTAATACAAAATATAGCACAGAAATATACAACCTCAACTCATACTGCTATTATACTTAGTTTAGAAGCTGTATTTGGAACTCTTTTTTCCATTCTTTTATTGGGAGAATTATTTACAATTAAAATGGTTATAGGTAGTGCTGTTATTTTTGTTGGAATTATCACTGCAGAAACTAAATGGGAGTTTTTAAGAAAAAAATCTCAAAAGATAGATAATGAAAATATATAAATATAATTTAACACCTCTGAAATATTTCAGAGGTGTTAAATTATTAAAATTCTATAATACTTCCAATTCCTTTTTCTAAGGCTTTTTCATATATTCTTCTTGCAGTTACAACATCTAATACTCCACTGCCAACTGTTTTAAATAAAGTAATTTCTTCATCATTAGTTCTAGATGGAACTTTGCCCATTATTACTTCACCTAGTTCTCCAGTTATATCACTTTCTGAGAATTTATTTTCTTTTATAGGTATTATAAAATCTCCACTTTCATTTAAGACTCCATCTCTTGTATCTACATATACTTTATCAGACTTCTTTAAAATATACTCATCAATTTCTTGCATATCTGGAGTATATGAACCAACACCATTTATGTGAGCACCTTTTTTGATAAGTTTACCATCAAAAACAGGCTTTTTTGAAGTTGTAACACATGTAATAATATCAGCATCTTTTACTGCTTCATCTGAGCTATCAACTGGAAAAATTTTAACATTAAATTTATCAGCAAACTTTTCAGACATCCTATCAGAAAACTCTATTGCACGATCTTTACTTATATCAAATACTCTAACTGCTTCAATGTCTCTCACTTCTAATACGGCTTCAAGTTGTCCCTCTGCTTGTCCACCTGTACCAAAAATGGTAAAAATCTTAGAGTCTTTCCTTGCTAATACATCAGTTGCAGCACCTGAAACTGCACCAGTTCTAACTCTTGTTAAATAGGTTCCATCCATTATTGAACAAACTTCTCCAGTTTCATTATTTAGAAGTATCATTGTTGCAGGTACAGAGTTTAATTTTTTCTCAATATTATCTGGATATACAGAAACAATTTTTACACCTAAAGCATTTGCACCAGATACATAACCTGGCATATATAGACTTTGTCCATTTTGTTCATCTACACTTATATTAGTTCTTAAAGGTATAGAAGTTTTTCCCTTTGAATAAAATTCTAAAGCATCTTTATCTGCTTTGATTGCATCTTTCATGGAAAATACATTTTCAATATCATGATCTTTCAAAACAACAACTTTAATAATAAACACATCCTTTTTAAAATATAAATTATATATAATTATGCAGTGACTTTAACACCAGTTTTTTCAGATTTTCTTATATCAGAAATCATTGTTATGGCACTATATATTAATACTGCAACTACTAACCATTGAAGCATAGAAACATTCATACTCTTAACAATAAATGCAGCAACTAAAACTCCAATAGAACCAAATATAGAAGTAAATAATGTTATTTTTCTTGAATACGATTCGTATTTAACAAATTGCATACTTCCTACTGGAACTGAGAAAGTACAAGCTCCCATCATTATAGGGAAGGCAACACCAGGATTTAATCCTAAAGCATAAACAGTAGCCATAGTTAATGCATATGAACCTATTCCCACATTATTAAGTGCTCCAAAAACAAAAGATAAAATACCTAAAGATATTAATTTGAATCCTGCTAAACCTACTTCATTACCGCCTGAAGGATAAACTCCAAATTTGCCCATTAATATAAGTCCAGCAGCGATTAAAAGACCTACAGATATAAACTTTTTGATTAGATCAACATTCATTTTGACAACAAATCTAGGGCCTATATAAGCACCTAGAACTTGAGCTAATATAGCTATTATTAATGTTTTAAGCTCTACACTTATTGATGAAATATATGATAAAGCCATAACTGCAACAGGAATAACACATTGTGTATTTAATGTTCCAGGTAATTTCTTATCACTAGTCCATTTTAACTTTCTATATAATACAGTAGATATTGCAAAATCTGATATTCCAAAAGTTGATAGGAAAAAAAGTGTAAATGAAGAAATTGCCATTCCAATAGGGTTTCCCGGTTCATTCATTGCCTCATTTTTATTAGCAAGTAAATTCTTAACAAATTTTACTGCAAAAGTTCCGTTTACTAAAACAATCAGTGTTAAAATAATATTTAATACCATTATAATCCTCCTAATTTATAGCAAATACATCTCGGATCCCCTCCATATTCTCTCCAAAAACATCTTTTACTTTATCACCTAATGCGTCTATTAATCTAAGACAATACGCATCATGTTTTACGTATTCATTTGCAAAAAATACCATACCTTTATTCTTCGTATAAATACCTTTTGCTACGTTATAGTTTTTAATAGATGCATGTAACATCTCTTCAGAGTCTATAGTAATTGTAATCCATCTACTTCCTGTATCTGCAATTTTATTTTTTTCAAAACCATGTTTATAGAATTTTTCAATTTTAGTGTTGTAATTATCTTCTGAATCATAGATTATTACTAAAACTCGGCCGAGTTCTTTTTGTTTTTTTACAATAATTTCTTCTAAACGATCAGTTAAATCGTCACTCCAAACTTGAATTAGGATTTCTTTTTTTGAAGATTCTATTAAATCTATGCATTTATTTATAATATTTTCATATCCTTTTATATTCCATATTTGTTCACTATCTATAGTTTTTTCAAAATTGGACATACTTTCTTGAAGCATATCTAATCCATCTTCTACAGAAGTCTTTATTAATCTAGAAATATGTTCAATTGGTTCTGCTCTATATAAAAGAACTTTTCCGTCTTGGGTATTCGATACATAACCTTTTTGAAATAATGATTCTAAAATATTGTATATTTTAGAACGTGAAATACCAGACATTTTACTTAACTCATAACCTGAACAAGGACCATGTTGAAACAGTGTAATATATGCTTTTGCCTCAGATTCGTTAAAATTAAAACTTTTTAAAATCCTAATTACTTTATCCATTATAATTCTCCTTTATATTCAATATTATTTAGTATAAATTACTAATATAATAATAACATAAACCTTTAAAAGAATTATAATTTAAATATTTTTATTAGTAGCTACCTTCAGGAACTAATATATACTAACGAAATAAAAATGTCAATAATTAAACGATTATTTTTTAACGATTTTTTTATAACAATCAAAAGTGTGTAAATTTCAAGGTTCTTAAAAATGTGAATATTTATTCTTAAATACTAATAATAGTAGGATGCTATCTTTTTTAAAAAAATATACAATTATTGCCAAGGATATTTCTATGTGAACAAAAATATCCTTGGCAATAATTGTATTAAAATATTAAATCTTTTATTATCATTAGAGTAATAGGTAATAGACCTATCTATTTACCATCTCATTTGCATTTTATTATACATAGGTTTAATTATACCGCAAGCTAGTCTTTTACCAGCATTTCCTGCAGGTTGAGATCTATAATCGTCAGGATTTTGATGAATTATAATAGCTTTTCCTATAATTTCATCTATGCTAAATTTATTTGTGAAAAAGCACATTTGAGCAAATCCATCACTAGAAATCAGTACTGGAAAATCTCCTGGATGATTTCCATGTGGAACATTTCTAGGATTATAATGTCCCTTTGCTGCTTGAAATGGATTGTTTGGATCTCCTACAGTACAAGACTCTCCTTCGTGAATATGAAAACCAAAAGGTCCAATTGGATCTTTTTTATTTGTTCCAGGCATATATTCAGGTAATCCGTAAATATATGCACAAACTATTATGCCGCCATCTATATCTCTAAAACTTACATATCCTCTAATATCGCTTTTTAAAGGGCCACCTTTAATCTCAGCAACTACAAAATCGTAATACATATTTATCACCTCACAATATAATATGAGGTGGATAATTAAATGGTACAGTTTTACTCTAAATATCTTTCTCCAGCAAATTTAATGCCTATTGCACCAAGTGGGGCTGTTATAATTATTGAAAGTACTGCAATAGCAAGTATTAGTTCTCCACCTTTAACTCCCATAGTTAGAGGAACTGCTCCTATAGCTGCTTGGACTGTAGCCTTAGGAGTATATGATATAATACAGAATAGTCTTTCTTTAAAATTCAAATTTGTACCTATAAGTGATATTATTACACCAATTGACCTGCCAATAAGACCAATAGTTATAACAAGTATTCCAATTAAACCTGAATCCATTGCAACAAAAATATTTACTTCTGCTCCTACAAGTACAAAAAGTATTATTTCAGCTAATACCCACACCTTGTTAAGTTTAGATGATAATCTATTTGCTACATTAGGGTATTTTTCTAGTAATATGAAACCTATTGTCATAACACCTAAAAGAGTAGCTATAGGAACAATTTTCTCTAAAGGTTCTTCTAAACTATTAAATATTATTGCAGTTGATAGAAGGATAAGTGTTTTTTTAGTATCCCTTATATGATAATGTTTGAAAATATAAGTCATAATAAACCCAATTATAATTCCAATAGATATTCCTAGAGCTATAGATATAGGTATATTTAATAATTGTTTTAAGATATTTGCATTTTTTGCATTATACATTCCTAAAAAAGTAGAGTATATTGTTATTGCAAATACATCATCAATAGAGGCACCAGCAAGAATGAGTGTAGGAATAGCTTTCTTTTCTCCTTTTCCTTTATCAATAAGTGAAAGCATTGAAGGAACTACCACAGCAGGAGAGACTGCTGATATTATAAAAGCAAGTATGCCTGCTTGTTCAAATGAGAAGTTAAATATTTTCATTGTAATGAATATAAGTGTAAAACCTTCAAATATACCAGGTATAAAACTAAGTTTTATTGCTGGAATTCCAATTTTCTTTAATGTTTCTTTTTTTACTCCAAGTCCAGCACGAAGAAGTATAACTATGAGTGCTATTTTTCTCAAATCTCCTGAAATTATTAATATTTCTTTATTTAGAATATCAAAGGCATAAGGACCTAATAGAATACCTACTATAAGCATACCTAGAAGACCAGGTAACTTTAATTTAGTAAACAACTTATTAGCCAGTAAACCCAAAATAATTATAATTGCAAAACTAACTGCCATAAAAACAACCCCTTTTTAAAATTAAAAAAGCTCCTACTTCCATAGAGTTATCCTAAAGAAGTAGGAGCCATCAATTACATTATATGTAATATTTAAAGGTGAGCTCCATCACCTATTTATTTTTGATAAATTATGATAATATTATACATATAATATGAAAGAAAGTAAAGGTGATTTTATGATTAAAGCATTTATATTTGACATGGATGGTGTAATAGTTAATAGTGAGCCAGAACTTGTAAAAATAGAAATTGAATATATGGCTAATTTTGGAGTTGAAATTACAAAAAAGGATTTAGATGAATTTGTAGGAACTAATTCTTATTATATGTTTGATAAATTAAAAAAGAAATATAATTTAAACAAGACAGTAAATGAATTAGTAGATGAAGTAAGAGGAATATATTTAGATCATATTCAATTAAAAGAAAATGTAAATGCAATAGATGGAGTTATACCTCTAATAAAAGATTTGCATAATAGAGGAATCAAGATGGTTGTAGCATCTTCTTCTCCTGTATCTTGGATAGAAAAAATTATAGGAACATTAGAGATAAGAGAGTATTTTCAAGAACTTATAAGTGGGGATTTTGTAGAAGATTCAAAGCCAGCACCAGATATATTTTTATATGCCTTAGATAAATTAAACGTAAAAAAAGAAGAGGCTATAGTTATAGAGGATTCAGAAAATGGAGTAAAAGCTGCTAATAATGCAGGGATTAAAGTTATTGGATATGAAGGAGATGAAACTTCAAATCAAAATTTATCCCATGCAGATATGGTTATAAAAGATTTTAATGAACTAGATTTGGACGAGCTACTTAAATAAAAAAATAACATCCACATTTTATGTGGGTGTTATTTTTATTTATACATAAAATAATACTAAATATATACTTGATATTATTACAGAAATTATCATAATAGGAAAACCTACTTTTAAAAATTTCACGAAAGATAATTTATGATCGGTCTTTTGAAGGAAACCTGCAACTATTACATTGGCAGATGCACCAACCAAACTACCATTTCCACCTAAGCATGCACCAAGTGCAAGTGCCCACCAAAGGGGACCTATAGCAATACCACTCATTGATCCTATACTTTTAATAAGAGGTATCATTGTAGCTACAAATGGAATATTATCAATGAAAGCTGATGCTAATGCTGAAACCCATAATATCATTAAAGTTGTAAGCATTAAATTTCCTTTAGTTAAGTTTAATACTTCTTTAGCTAAAAATTCTATAACTCCTACTTTTTCAAGACCTCCAACTAAAACAAATAATCCTGCGAAAAAGAATATAGTAGACCACTCTACTTCTAGTAAAATATCTTCTGGATCTAATTTACTAATTATTAATAAAAGTGATGCTCCTATTAATGCAACTGTTGCGGATTCTAATCCTAAATATTGATGTGTTATGAATCCTATCATTGTAAGAGCTAATACAAACAAACTTTGTTTAAGTAGTTTATAGTCTCTTATTGATTTATTTTCATCAAATTTCATTAATTTGTCTTTTAATTCTTGACTTACATTCATAGAATTGCCATAAATAAATTTAATCATAAATAGCGTAGCAATAAGGATAATTACAACTACAGGACCTAAGTTCAAAACAAAATCCATAAAACCTAAGTTTGTAGCACTACCAATCATTATATTAGGTGGGTCACCAATAAGTGTAGCAGTACCACCTATATTTGCTGATAAAATTTCTGGGATTAGAAATGGTAGTGGATTAGTTTTTAATGTTTCTGTTATAACTAAAGTAACTGGCACTATCAATAAAACAGTAGTCACATTATCTAATAAAGCTGATGATATAGCAGTTATAATAGAAAGTATTAAAATAATTTTAAACGGATCTCCTTTGGCACTTTTAGCAGCTTTTATAGCTACATATTGAAAAATGCCTGTTTTTTTAACTATAGAGACAATTACCATCATTCCTACAAGTAAGCCAATTGTGTTGAAGTCAATAGTATCAAATGCATACTCTTGACTTATGATTCTAAGACCAATCAGGAGAGATGCTCCAAAGAGTGCAATAGATGTCCTATTAATCTTCTCTGAAATAATAAAAATATAAGTTAGTATAAATATAGAAACTGCAATATAAACTCCAGTATCTAAAGTCATTTAAAACATCTCCTTTAAAATATTCAGTTGTAAATTCTCCACTTATCTATAATACAAGAAAAACTCTTTTAAGTCTAAGTTTTTTTAAAACTTAATATAATCTTAATAGTATTTAAGTTAACGATTATATTAAATTGTGTCAGGATCTTTTTTCTTATAGACTCTTTGTGAAGTTTCTTTTGTTCTTTTTATAAGTGCTTGCATTTTATTTAGTTCAACCTGAATTTCTTTTACAGTTTCATTCGGAACATTATAATATAAATATAAGTCTTCAAAATTTCTTATTGTTTCATTTAGATTTTTATTAAACTCAATAAACTCTTTAAAGTGATGTGAATTAGCTGCGTTTTCAAATTGTTCAATGTCTATTTTAATAGTTTTTATTAATTCATCTTCACTACTAAAAGTTCCAGCAGTTTCAGGATATGGCTTTATTCTTTGTAAAAAGTATTTATTTTTTTTGTTTATATTATATACATAAGATACTTTTGTTCCTTTAACATTAAATGAAACATAACATAATAAAGAATTCATGACATGAATTTCAGCTCCTAATTGTCTAAGAGCAGTAGAATGAATGTCTGCTTCTGCAATCATATATTTTCTCAAAAAATCACCCCTATAATTATTTTCTAAATTATATTATATCACAATTGTAAATAGATTAAACTCTAAGTATAGTGAATAAATAGATACTTAGGGGGTAAGTAATTTATAGAGTCAAAAATATAGGAGGTTATAAGATTGAAAAAAATAGCTTTACTAGTAGAAAATATGTATGAAGATATTGAACTTCTTTGGCCTTTATATAGACTTAAAGAAGAAGGCTTTGATGTTGACTTAATAGGTACTGAAAAAGATACTGTTTACAAAGGTAAAAATGGAGTTCCTACTAAATCTGATTTAGCATCAAGTGATATAAATGCAGGTGATTATGATGCTGTTGTTATTCCTGGAGGATATTCACCAGATAAAATGAGAGCATGTAAAGCAACTAAGGATTTTGTAAAGGATATGAATAATAAAGAAAAAATTATTGCAGCAATATGTCATGGACCTTGGATGATAGCTTCTACTTGTGATATAAAAGGAAAGGAATTAACTTCATATCACACAATAAAAGATGATTTAATAAATGCTGGAGCAACTTACAAAGATGAAGAGGTTGTAGTTGATGGAAATATAATTACATCTAGAAGTCCTGAAGACTTAATAGCATTTACTACAAAAATTATAGAAAAAATTAAATAGATGAAAATAATCCCGTATACGGGATTATTTTTTTATCTATATTGATAAAATTTAAAATCATGTATATACTTTTAAATAATAAATATAATTTAATATGGAGGAATATTTGTGGAAGTTTTAGAATGGATAAAAAATTTTTTTGATGAAAATTTTGCAGTTTCTTTAATGCAAATTGGAATATCAGTAGCAATATTTTTGGGTTCTATAATATTTAGTTCAGTTATTACTAAAATAATATATAAATTTGTGAGTATCTTTACTAAAAAAACCAAAAATAAAGTAGATGATTATATTTTGGATGAATTTAAAAAACCTATAAGAACATTAATTATTGCAATAGGACTTTATATAGCTCTTATTTCTTTACCATTTAAAGATATTACTGAAACTATAATCACTAAGTTATTTAGAGTTTCCATTATAATAATTATAACTTGGGGATTATATAATGTAGTAGGAACTTATGAATGGATTTATGATAAACTAGGAGCAAAATTAAATTTAAAATCACAAAAAATATTAAAACCTTTTATTTCAAGAATAATTAGAGTTATTATAGTATCAATATGTATAGCTATAATAGCTGAGGAATTTGGATATAGTATTAGTGCTTTTATAGCAGGTCTTGGAATTGGAGGTATTGCTATAGCAATGGCTGCAAAAGATAGTTTAGCAAATATCTTTGGTGGGATTTCAATTTTAATTGATAAACCATTTGATATTGGTGATTGGGTAGTATTTTCTAATATTGAAGGTGTAATAGAAGATATTAATTTTAGAAGTACTAAAATAAGAACATTTGAAAAAGCATTAATAACTATACCTAATTCAAAAGTATCTGAAAATGCTATAACTAATTTTTCAAAAAGAGGAATTAGACGCGTTAGATTCTATTTAGGATTAACATATTCTACATCATCTTATAAAGTAGAGAGAGTTGTTGATAATATTAAATATATGTTATTACAACATCCTGATGTAGATAGTGAAATGATACTTACAAATTTTGAAATATTTAATGATAGTAGTTTAGATATACTTATACAATATTTTGCAAAAGCAGTAGATTATAATGAGTATTTAAATATAAAACAAGATATAAACCTTAAAATAATGGATATTTTAGAACAAGAAAAAGTAGAAGTTGCATTTCCAAGTACAAGTTTATATTTTGAAGATAATTTAAATTTAAATGAGTTTAAAAAAGAATCATAGTTATTCATAATTTCTTCATAATATTTTTTTATAATTATATTAAACAAAATATAAATATAAAAAGGAGATGTAAATTATGAAGAAATTTTTAAGCGTATTATTGATTTCAGCATTAGTATTTTCAGCTGGAGTTGTAGCCTTTGCAGATGGAGATGGAAGTGTTGTTCCAGAATGGTTTAGAGATAAAATGGAGTGGCAAAAAGATAGAATTGACGAAGGGGTAAAAAATGGAGATATAACTCCTGAACAAGCAGAGGATTATAAAGAAAGATTGAAAGAAGTAGAAGATTATCACAATGAAAATGGATTTGATGATGAAGATTATCCTGGACCCGGAATGGGATTTAGAAGAGGTCAAAGAGATGGAAAAAGAAATGGATATGGTGGATACAATGGTTTTGGAGGATATTGTCATAATTATTAAAAAAAGCTCAGTTTCTGAGCTTTTTTTAATTCATTAATTCAAATTCTTTATTTGTCATTTCAATATTTTTCTTTATGTTAGAAGTAATATATACTTTTTTTTCATTAGTTATGAAAAGAGCATCTACTCTTTCTGTTTTTTCAACAAATTCTAGTCCTTTTTCTAGACCAAGAGCAAATATACCTGTAGAGAGTCCATCAGCATCAAAAGAGGTATCTGAAATTATTGTGACACTTTGTAATTTATTTTCCACTGGATAACCTGTAAAAGGGTTTAATATATGATGATAAAATTTTCCATCTTCAGTGAAATTTCTTTCATATACACCTGATGATACTACCGTCTTATCCTTTACATTAGCTATAGCTATATGTTTTCCACGTGGTTCAAAAGGGTTCTGTACACCTATTTTCCAAGATGACCCATCAGGTTTATCACCTAATGCTAAGACATTTCCACCTAAATTTATAATTGCATGATTTACATTATTATCTTTTAAAATGTCTGCTAATTCATCAGCTGCATAACCTTTTGCTATTCCACCTAAGTCTAATTTCATATTTTCTTTATTTAATTTTACTTTTTTTTCATTTTCATCTAATATTACATTTTCATAATCTATTAGAGGAAGCTTATCTTTTATTTCAGCCTCACTTGGCACCTTTGCATTTTCAGTTCCTATTTGCCAAAGGTTGACAACAGGACCAATTGTAATATCAAAATTACCTTTTGTTATATCAGAATAATATTTTCCTTTTTCTATTACATTATACGTATCTTCTGACACTTTAACAAAGTTCTTTCCTGCATTTTCATTTATTTTGTTTACTTCAGATGAATCTATATTTAAGCTCATTTTATTTTCAATATCTTCTATTTTTGAAAAAAGAGTTTCAAATATATTATCAGGAGCTTTATCATATATGGTAATATCTACAACTGTTCCAAGATAAAAAGCATTTTCACTTTTAGGTTCTCCATTTTCATCAGTTGGAATTTCATTTGAATTACACCCTGTAAAGAATAATAAAACAAATAATATTAATAATATAAAATATCTTTTTAAGTTCATATATAACCTCCAATTGTAAAATTCGTAAATAATTATATCACAACTACTTATATTTATAAATAAAATTAAATCCTAGTAAACAAATAAAAAAACTGTAATATAAATTTAATAAAATTGTATAGATTAATATAAAATTTATGTTATAATATCAATACAACTCTGTATACATCATAGTTACAATATTAACAATGATATATGGACATGCTATTATTTTATTCATAAAAGTTACATTTTTATCAATATAATTAAATACAGAGTTAATATAAAAAAATTAAGGAGGCTCATAATGAGTAAGAAAAGAATAGTGATTTTGGGCGCAGGGTATGGGGGCGTTCATTCAGCTAAATTACTTCATAAAAAATTCAAGAAAAACGATGAAGTAGAAATTACTTTAATTGACAAAAATTCATATCATACTCTTTTAACTGACTTGCATGAAGTTGCAGGTAGTAGAATTGAGAAGCATGGTGTTCAGATCAACTTAGAAAAGATATTTGGTAAAAAGAAAGTAAACGTTGTTACTGATAAGATTGATAGCATTGATTTTGAATCTCAAAAGCTTATATCCAAGACAGAAGAATATGAATATGATTATTTAGTATTAGGTTCTGGATCTGAACCAGCATTTTTTGGAGTAGAAGGATCAAAAGAGCACAGTTTTACAATATGGTCATATGATGATGCTGTAAAAATAAAAGAACATGTTTATAAAATGTTTGAACTTGCAAGCACTGAAAGAGACGAAGAGAAAAGACGTAAAATGTTGACTTTTGTAATAGCAGGAGCAGGATTTACAGGAGTTGAAACAATAGGTGAAATTGCAGAATGGAAGAAAAAATTATCAAGAAAGTTTAACATAAATGAAAAAGAAGTTTCTCTTAAATTAGTAGAAGGGCTTCCAAAAATATTACCTATATTAAACGATAAATTAATAGCAAAAGCAGAAAGAAGACTTAATAAATTAGGAGTAGAAATATTAACTCAATCAATGATAACTAAAGTTACTCCTGATAGTGTAACTTTAAAAGATGGTCAAGAGTTCAAAACACACACTCTTATTTGGACAGCTGGAGTACAAGGAAGTAGCTTTGCAGCAAATTTAGGTCTTACTTTAGGAAAAAGAGGTCGTATTCAAACAAATGAATATATGCAGTCTGTAGATCATAAAAATGTATATGTTATAGGTGATAATTCATATTTTGAAGAAGAATCAGGACCTACACCTCAAATAGTTGAAACAGCACTTCAAACAGCAGAAACAGCAGTAGAAAACATTGAATCTGATATCAATAATAAGGATTTAAAAGGATTTAAATCTAATTATCATGGATTTATGGTTTCAATAGGGTCAAGATATGCAGTAGCTCATTTAGGAAATATGGAATTATCAGGTTTCTTTGCAATGTTTATGAAGCATATGGTAAATGTTCATTATTTATTTGGAGTAGGTGGATTTAATGTAGTATGGTCTTATATAATGCATCAATTCTTTACTATAAAAGAGAATAGATCAATATTAGGAGGACATTTCTCATATAGAAGTCCTAATTTCTGGTTAGTACCTTTAAGAGTATTTGTAGGATATAAATGGTTAAGAGAAGGATTAAATAAGATACCTCAAGTAATAGAAGATCCAACTAATATATTCTTAATCCCACAATCTCCTTTATCTGTAGAAGGGACTACAGGTGCAAGTGAAACAACTGCAGCAGCTGGAGAACAAGCAGCAGAGTGGGGAGACGCTTTACCAGTACCAGATTTTATAAGTGATATTATGGATTGGTTTATGAATATATTTTTCTATACTGATGATGGTGATTTCACAATACTTGCTAGTGTATTCCAAACAGGAATGGTAATAGCTGAAATTGTAGTAGGTGGACTATTAATTCTTGGCTTATTTACAGCGATAGCTTCTATAGTATCTGTAGTAATGGGTATAATGATTTGGACATCAGGTATGGCACCTTATGAAATGCTTTGGTATTTAGCAGCAGGAATAGCTTTAATAGGTGGTGCAGGAAGAGTATTTGGCTTAGATTACTATGTAATGCCAATACTTAAAAAGTGGTGGATGAAAACCCCATTTGCAAGGAAATCATATTTATATATAGATTAGAAATATTATCCTTTCGCACTATTTTTTTGCGAAAGGATTTTATTTGATTAAAGGTTTGAAAATTGATAAACTATAGAAGATAATAGTTTAGAAAGAGGAATATTTATGAAAAAATTTGATAAGATAATTATCATTTCTGTACTTTTAATTTCATTATTAGGGTTTTTATATTTAAATTATATAAAAGACGATGATTTTAATAGTAAGAAAGCTCAAATTTCAATAGATGGACAAGTTTATAAAACTGTTGAATTAACAGAAACAACAGATGAAACAATAAATTTAGATACTGAGTTTGGGAAGAATACTATAAAATTATCTGATAATAAAGCAAATATTATAGATGCAAACTGTCCTGATAAAGTTTGTGTAGAGGATGGAGAAATAGATGAACCTGGTGAGATTTTAGTATGCCTTCCAAATAAAGTTGTAGTAGAAATTATAGGAGAAAAAGAGGGTGGATTAGATGATACCTCTTACTAGGAGGGAGTTATGAATAAAACAAGGAAAATAGTAGTGATATCATTATTAGTAGCTCAAGCATTAGTACTTCATTTGGTAGAAAGATTGATACCATTTAATTTTGGAGTTCCTGGTGCTAAATTAGGACTTGCTAATATTATTACTCTTGTGTCTTTATATTTATTTGGTTTTAAAGAAACACTTACTGTAGTAATTTTAAGAGTAATACTTGCTAGTCTACTGGGAGGAAATGTATCAGGATTTCTATTTAGTATTTCTGGTGGAATATTAAGCTTCTTAATAATGTATATATTAAAAGTAATAGGACGAGAAAAAATAAGTGTAATTGGTATTAGTATTGTAGGAGCTGTATTTCATAATATAGGTCAAATTTTAATGGCGGCATTAATAATAGAAAATTTAAATATATTTATATATCTACCTCTATTATTATTATCTTCGGTTATTACAGGATTATTTGTAGGTATTACAGTAAAATATATATTGAAATTCTTAAAAGATACTGGTTTATTTTTTAAGACTTAAAAATTAAAAGTAAATATCAAGGGTGATAAATAATATGAATATGTTTTGGGATGGTTATCCTCAAATTAAAAGTGAGTTACAAGATGTAAACAAAATAATGATAGAAAATGTAAAAACAACAGAGAAATATATAGAAGAACCTTTGACTGATTTGATTCTTTCAGGTGGAAAAATGCTTAGACCTGCATTTTTATTGTTATCATCCAAATTTGGTAATTATAATGATAAAAAGCATAAAAACTTAGCAGCAGTAATAGAAATGCTTCATATGGCTACTCTTATTCATGATGATATAATAGATGAATCAAAATTAAGAAGAGGGAATGTAACAATACAATCAAAGTATGGCAAGGATCAAGCAGTATATATGGGAGATTATCTTTTTTCCAAATGTTTTCTTATGCTAAGTGAAGATTATTCTATGGAAAATATAAAAAAAATATCTCAATCTATAGTAAAAATTTGTATTGGGGAAATAAGACAACATCATTTTAGATTTAATAGAAATGTGTCTTTAAAAAGATATTTAAAAATAATTTCAGGTAAAACTGCAGCTCTTTTTGCAATGAGCTTTACAATAGGTGCAAAAGAAGCTGATTGTGATGAAAAGCTATCAAAAAAACTAGGGAAAATTGGTTATAATATAGGTATGGCATTTCAAATAATAGATGATATATTAGATTATACAGCGAATGAAAATACAATGGGGAAGAGCATAAAAAATGATCTTAAACAAGGATTTTTTACTTTACCTTTAATATATGCTATTTTAGAAGGCAATAATAATTTAGAAGATATAATAAAAAAAGATAATATTGATAACGAAGATGTAATCGAAATCATAAATATAGTTAAAAATTCAGATGCAATAGAAAGATCAAAGAGGCTAGCTATAAAATATACAAATAGAGCATTTAAAAATATAGAATCACTTCCAGAAAACGAAAGTAAAAAAATTATATATGAAATAACAGAAAAATTATTAAAGAGGAAATATTAAATTCATATTTTCTTCAAAATGTTATAATATAATAAAATCCAGCTAATGCTGGATTTTATTATATAGTATAATTAGGTAGAGGTGTTAATATGAAAAAAAACTTTTTAGTAGTAGATGATCAAAAGGAAATAGTAGAAGTTATAAAAGCTTACTTAGAAAAAGAAGGATATAATGTATATACTGCGTACAACGGAAAACAAACATTTGATATATATGAAAATGAAAATATAGATTTTTTAATTTTAGATTTAATGTTACCGGATATAAAAGGTGAAGAAATATTACAAAAGATTAGAAAAACATCACAAGTACCTACAATAATGCTTACAGCAAAATCTATGGAACAAGATAGAATAAATGGACTAGATATAGGTGCAGATGATTATATAGTCAAGCCATTTAGTCCAAAGGAGCTTTTAGCTAGAATAAGGGCAATATTTAGAAGAATAGAAAAAAACAATGTGAAAAATGATATTTTAACTATTGGAGATTTAGATATTAATTTTGAGAGTAGAGAAGTTACTAAGTCAAATAATGTTATAGATCTAACTAAAACTGAGTTTGATTTACTTAAATTATTTGTAGAAAACACACAAAAAGTATTTACAAGAGATGAATTAATCGTAAAAGTATTTGGCTATGATTATGAAGGTTATGATAGAACAATAGATGCACACGTTAAAAACTTAAGGCACAAAATAGAAGATAAAAATAATAAATATATAAAAACGGTATATGGGGTTGGATATAAATTTTTGGAGTGATAAAACATGTTGAATCATCTAAGAGGTAGAATAACAACACTTATGATAGTAGCATCACTTATAGCAGTTATAACAATTGCTATAATATCAAATATTACCCTTTCAAATAAATTTGATGAATATTTAACAAGCCAAAAACAAAATAGAGTAGATGATGTTGTAGATTTAATAAAAAATAGTTATAGGGAAAATAACTGGGACAAATCTGAAATGAAAAATATGAAATTCTCTCCAGTTGCAAAGGGATTTGATATATTAGTTAAAAATAATGAAGGAGATGTAATTTTATCTATAACAAGAAATAATTCAAACATGCATGAACATATGATGGATATGATGGGGATGGATAGTGACAGTGGAAATAATTATGTAGTAAAAAAGATAGATTTACAAGAAGATAATAAAAAAATAGGCGAAATAGAAATAGGTTACTCTGATTCCTTAGTTGTAGGAGATAGAGAAATAGAATTTATAAAAGAAATAAATAAATCTATACTTTATTCAGCAATAATTTCAATAATTGTAGCAATTTTACTGGGAGTATATTTTTCAAAATTCATATCTAAACCTATAATTGATGTTAAAAATACAACTAATGAGTTAAGTCATGGTAATTTAGACATATCTGTAGAATCCAGAAGTAAAATAGAAGAGTTAAATCAATTAACAGCTTCAATAAATTATTTAAAGGAATCCTTAAAAACTGAAAATAAGCTTAGAAAAAGACTTACATCTGATATTTCTCACGAGCTTAGAACTCCATTAGCAATATTAAAAAGTCATATGGAAGCTATAAGTGATGGAATATGGGAGCTTGATAAAGAAAGAATTAATACTTTTCAAAAGGAAATAGATAGACTTATATTATTGGTAGAACAACTTAAATTATTAAATAATATAAGAGAACATAAAATGAAATTAGAATTAAGTAAAATAGATTTGAATCCTATGATAGAAGAAATAATAGATGGCTTTGAAATTAGTTTTAAAAAGAAAAATATTAAATTAGAAAATAATTTAAAAGAAAGTGTTTGTGTATTAGCAGATAATAATAAAATAAAACAAGTATTGATCAATTTGTTTTCTAATGCTGTAAAATTCACTCCACAAAATGGAAAGGTTAATATATATTTAGATGATGATAATAACTATGGAATGTTTAAAATTAAAAATACAGGTGAAGGAATAGATAAAAAAGATATGGTTCATGTATTTGAAAGGTTATATAGAACAGACTTATCAAGAAATAGAGATAGAGGTGGTACAGGTCTTGGTCTTGCTATAGTAAAAGAAATTATAGAATCTCATGATGGATATGTGAAAGTAGAAAGTGAAAAAGGGAAATGGACAGAATTTATAATTGCACTACCTAAGTAAAAATAATACTAGATAGAGCTAATCTATTCATATGATTAAATTATAGTTTTTTAGGGTATTATTTAATATGAAGGAGGAATAGGTATGAAAATATTAGTTGTATTTCATTCTATGTATGGACACGTAAAGCAAATGGCTGAAGCAGTAGCAGAAGGTGCAAAAGAAGTTGATGGTTCTGAAGTAAAGATAGTGAAAGTTAGAGAGACGCTTTCTGATGATATATTAGAAAAAATGGGTTGCAAGGATATTGTAAAAGAGATGTCTAGTGAATATGATGAAGCAACCTTAGAAGATTTGGAAGAAGCTGATGCTATAATTTTTGGAACTCCTACAAGATACGGTAATATGAGTGCACAAATGAAAGCATATTTAGATAGCACAGTTAGTCTTTGGTCAAAAGGAGCATTAGTAGGAAAAGTTGGTGGAGTATTTACTTCTACAGCAACTCAACATGGAGGTCAAGAGTCTACTATACTTAGTTTTCATACAGTTTTATTACATCATGGAATGCTTATTAGTGGACTTCCTTATGCCTTTGAAGGTTTATCCCAAGTAGATAAACTATCTGGAGGAACTCCTTATGGAGCATCTACTATAGCAGGAGGAGATGGTGGATTATCACCTACAGATGTAGATATAGAAGGAGCTAAGTTTCAAGGTAGACATATAGCTGAAATAACAAAAAAATTAAAAGGATAAATTTTAAATATGGCTTGTACTTAAGTACAAGCCATATTTTAGCTTAAATCTATATGACAATAACCATTAGGGTTTTTTTTCAAATAATCTTGATGATATTCTTCAGCTTCAAAAAATGAATTTAGAGGTTCTATTTCCGTTACAATTTTTTTATCGTACTTTTTTTGTTCCTCTTGAACTACTTTTAAAATAGTATCTTTATCATTTTCATTTATATAATAAATTCCAGTTCTATATTGAGTACCTCTGTCAGGACCTTGTCTATTTTCAATTGTTGGATCAATAATACTAAAAAATTTCTTTAAAAGAGAGTATAAAGATAGACTATTCTGATCATATTCTACCTTAACAGCTTCTGAATGGCCAGTAGTACCTGTACATACTTGTTCATAAGTAGGATTTTTACGTCTACCATTTGCATATCCAACTTCAGTGTCAATTACTCCATTTATTCTACTGATATATTCTTCAACACCCCAAAAACAACCTCCAGCTAAAACAATTTTTTTCATAAAATCGCCTCCTTTCTTTTATGATACCCTTTAAGAATATTAATATCAATATTAATATGTTTCAAAAAAGAAATAATCCTATTAAATATATAATAATACTAGGTATTGACAATAAATTATCTATAGACTATAATAAAAAGTGAAATAATAAACAAAACAAATTATTAAGGGGGACTTATAAAATGTCTAAAAAGAAATTTTTATCACTAGGTCTTGCATTATTAGTATCTGCTAGTTTATTAGCTGGATGTGGAAGTGATGATACAGAGGAAGAAGAAACTTCAACAGGTACAGAACAAGAGCAAGAAGAAACAAAAGATGGAGAAGAAGATTCATCAGGGGATACAAGTTATGAAGATGGTGTTTACTTTGCTCAAGAAGATAGTTTTTCTGAGGAAAGTGGCTGGAAATATGTTGCTACAATAAAAGTTGAAGATGGAAAAATAGTAGAAGCTGAGTGGAATGGAGCACATAAAGATGGTGGAACTGACAAAGTAACTAGATCAGAATCTGGTGAATATGGAATGGTAGAGAATGGTGGAGCACAAGCGCCATGGGCTGAACAAGCTGAGAAAGCTGAAGCGTACTTAATAGAAAAACAAGATCCAACAGCTATAGAGTATTCAAATGATGAAGGAGCAACTGATGCAATATCAGGAGTATCAATTAAAGTTAAATCTTTCTTTGATCTTGCAGAAAAAGCTTTAAGTAGTGATCCAGTTGGCGAAGGACAATATAAAGATGGAAACTATACAGCTGAAGAAGAAGATTTCAGTGAAGAAAGTGGTTGGAAATACACAACAGATATTACAGTAATAAATGGATATATAGTTGCAGCTGATTGGGATGGTTTAAGCAAAGAAGAGCCTAAAGATGACGATGGAAACATCAAAACAAAAGACCAAGTATCAGCAGACGGTGAATATGGAATGGTTGAAAAAGGTGGAGCACAAGCACCATGGGTTGAGCAAGCAGATAAAGTTGAAGCGTACTTAATAGAAAAACAAGATCCAACAGCTATAGAATATTCAAATGATGAAGGAGCAACTGATGCAATATCAGGAGTATCAATCAAAGTTAAATCTTTCTTTGAACTAGCTGAAAAAGCATTAGAAAGTGCAAAATAATAATTTGAGAATATAAATAAAAATCTCTTAGGTAATTACCTAAGAGATTTTTTATTATTTTAGAAAGGGTTTCCATTTAATTCTTTCAGTATTTGTTCTGATTTCTTTAAAGACTTAAATGCATTTTTATAATCATCAATTTCAGAATATATATTACTTAATTCTTTGTATGCAAAAGATAAATATTTAGAAATTCCCACTTTACTCATCATTTCTATTCCTTTATTAATTGATTCAATTGCTTGGTTTATATTACCAAGTTTAGATAATATCATGCCTTCATAAACCTTTCCTAACCACATATTTACATAATCTGCTTTATGAAAGAGTAAATTTCGGAAAGTGGTTTTACGAATCTCATCATAAGCTTTTTGGTATTCTTCTAGCATATAATATACAATTGCTAATTGATTATGAAATAGATGATTGGGATAGTGAGGAGTATTTTTAAACATTTCTCTAGCTCTTTTTAAATATTCTAAGGCTTTTATAGGTTCATTGATATCTGTATAATAAACACTAAAGTTAAATTCTAATATAGCTAAATCTAATTCATTATCAGTAAATTGAGCAAATAATTTTGCTTTTTCAAAATAATATAATACATTTTCATAATTTTCTATTACTCTATTTAAATTGCCTTTTAGTCTATATAATTCACCTGTATTATAATATACATTAGTTTCTTTGGATAAATTTATTGCATCATCAATAGGTTTAAAAGATTCATTTATTTTACCCATAGAAGATAATATCAAAGATTTATTAGACAGATATTCTAAATGAAAAGTAATATCTTCTGTAGTAGAATTCATATATAACTCATAAGCTTCAGATAATATTTTTAAGCATTTATCATAATTTTGTTCGTTCCAATAACGTCCAAAAAATTCCATATAAGCTTTAGCAGCATAAGAATATAAATTATGTTGTTTATATATTTCCACTGCTTTTTTTAAGTACTTGTCTGATACTTCAAAATTCATTAAATTTACTTGACTTGCTCCATTTTTATATAAAATATCTGCATATAATTTACTATTTTTATTTATATCATAATTATTTAAAATATCATCTAATACTTCTATAACTTTTTCACTTTCTCTGTTTGTCATATATTCATCAGCTATTTTTATTTTAGATTTAATTTTTTCTATTGGTATGTTTTCGTTTAAAGTATTCTCATCTAAAAAATATGAAATTGGTTTACCTAATTTATTAGCAAGATGCTTTAAATTTTTCATTGATGGCATTGCATTATTATTTTCTATTTGACTTAACATACTTTTAGTCATTTCCTTACCAGCAAGTTCGGATTGTGTGAGTTTTAATTCTTTTCTCAATGATTTAATCTTTTCTCCAGTAGTCATATTTTCCTCCATAATATATTTTAATTATAGTATAGTACAAAAATATTTAACTTTCAAGAGGTGGATAAAATAAGTTTAAATAGATTAAACTAAACCGTTGACAAAATGCTTAATAACACATATGATGTTACTATAAGTTAAACTATATTAAACTTTATAATCAATTATTTAAAAAGAAGTTAAATATAATTTGATTATATTATAGGAGGTTATAAAATGAAAATTTATGTAATGAATAATGATCACAAATATAACCCAAAAGATAATAAAGACATAATATTAGAGATGTTAAGAATATATTAGTAAAATTTAAAATAAAAGTATTGATAGGAGTTGATATAATGAAAAATAAAAATTCAAAAGAGCAAATTAATATTCTTTTATACCTAACAGGGAAAATAGTATCTCTGTTAGGTACACATATATACACTTTTGCAATTTCTTTATATATTTTAAGGACAACTGGATCAGGCACTTCATTTGCTCTTAGTATTTTATTAAGCATGATACCAAGAATAATTCTAAGTCCCATAGCTGGTTCTATAGCAGATAAAAAAGACAGGAAGAAAATAGTTGTAAGTTTAGATGTTTTAAGTGGTATTATTGTACTTGGTTTAGTTGCTATATCATCTATATATGGTTTGAAATTAGTGTTCATTTATATTACTACTTTTTTATTATCAGTAGTTAATACTTTTTTTGATGTAACTATAGGTGCAGCAATACCTAATTTAGTATCAGATGAAAAATTAGTTAAAATAAATTCTTACACTCAGGTTTCTACATCTTTGGCAGGTATTATGGGACCAGTATTAGGTGGTGTAGCATATGGGTTAATCCCTTTAAAATTATTTTTAATCATTAATGGTATTTCTTTTATACTATCTGCTATTTCTGAATTTTTTATTAACTTTAAATACAATATTAGGGGTGATACCAATGAAGATAAAGAAATAGTAGTTGAAAAAGGGTTTAAAGCTTTAACAAAAGAAGTTAGTGAGGGATTACAATTTATAAAGAATAAAAAATCTATATATTCTATTATGAAATTTGCTTTAATTCTTAACTTTTTAATAAACTCTACTACAGCTGTGATTAATCCTTTTATAATTAATGACATACTTAAACTATCCTCTACTCAATTTGGAATTATACAAGGTTCATTTTCAGTAGGTATTTTAATAACTTCTATAATAATAGGTAATCTTCCAGAAAGAGAAAAAAAATTTAAAACATTAGTGTTTGGTACTTTTATAATGGGTCTAATGATTATACTTATGGGAATACCTTCTATTGGTGTTTTGAAAAATTTAAACAAACAAATATATTTTATATATTATATATTAATCATGGTTATTTTTTCAATCGTTATGATTCTAGTAAATATTCCAATTAATGTTTCAATACAAAGAATGACTCCTGATAGAATGATGGGAAGAGTGAAGGGAACTATGGAGTCATTAGGAGGTGCTATGACACCAATAAGTGTAATAATTTCTGGAGTATTATTAGACTTAATTAAGCCATACATTATACCTATACTTTCAGGAAGTTTAATAATCATATTATCCATAATAATGAGTAAAAATAAAAACTTAAAAGATTTTTAATTTATATTGAATTTTGGGTATAAATATTCTGAGGTGAAATAATTGAAAAACAAAAGTGAAAAAATCAAAAACAGATATAATAGAATTTCAAAAATATATGATATACTAGAATCTCCTATGGAAAGCATGTCTATGGGTAAATGGAGAGAGTTACTAATTGAAAAAATAGAAGGTGAAAAAATACTTGAAGTAGGAATTGGCACAGGGAAAAATTTAGACTATTATCCATCTGATTTAAATATAACTGGTATTGACTTTAGTGAAAAGATGTTAGAAAAAGCTAAACAAAAAAATTCTAATAAAGACAATATTAAAATAATAGAAATGGACGCAGAAAATATGGAATTTGATGATAACACTTTTGATACTGTAATTACATCTTGTGTATTTTGTTCTGTTCCTGATCCCATAAAAGGGCTAAAAGAAATTAGAAGAGTATGTAAAAATAATGGAAAAATAATAATGCTTGAACATATGAGAAGTGATAAAAAAGTTATAGGAGGATTTATGGATATAATAAATTTTATACCTGTTAATATTTGGGGTGCAAATATTAACAGAAGAACAATAAATAATCTAAAAAAAGCAGGTTTTAAAAAAGAACATATTGAAGATATGAACTTATGGAGTGATATAGTTAAGTTAATAGAAATAAGAAATCAAAAATAAAACTCATATTTCATCTAAAATTAAATACTATATTATATGTAGAGATGAAATATTAAAGGATTGAGGTGGGGAATAAAATGGATGGATTTATGGATACTGGATTGCATGATATGATGAATCTTGGCTCAAGATTAAGTAGTTGGTTTATTATCTATGATATTATTAAACTAATTATAATAGTTATAGTGGTATTAGTTTTAGTAAAAATGTTTATAAATAACTCTAGAAATAATAACTCAAATAGAGCAATAGATATTTTAAAAGAAAGATATGCATCTGGAGAAATAAGTGAAGAAGAATATAACAATAAATTGAAAAATTTAAAATCATAAAAGGTGATCAAATATTTGATCACCTTTTATGATTTATTTAAAGATTTTACGAATATTATCCACTGGCCTTATATTATGTCTTATATGCCATTTTATCCATTCAAGTGATACTATACATATAATTAACCAAAAAGCCCCTGAAAGCTGACCAGCAATTACGTCAGAAGGGAAATGTGCTCCTAGGTAAATACGACTAGTACCTATAATAATAAAAGTAATTGTAAATATTATAGAAAAAATCCATTTGAATTTTTTAGAGAATTTACTTTTAACAACTAAATAAATTAAAAAACCATAAAAAATTATTGAGCCCATTGCATGTCCACTTGGGAAACTATAACCTACCGCATCTATTTCAGGTATGATTGAAGGTCTTTCTCTCTTAAATATATTTTTAAGTAACTTTATTAAAAGTCCTCCACCTGCTACAGAAATTATAAGGAATAGAATATTTAATTTATCTTTATTTCTAAATAAAAATATCCCAGATATAATTATAGTTAAAGTAGCTAAAAACCAAACTGAGCCTAATTCAGTTACGATGGTAAAGAAGTTATCTAGAAAATCAGAAGAATTTGATGTGAAAAAATCTATTATTCTACTATCAAAATTTTTTACTTCTTTTTCAATAACTTCACCTGCAATTTCTGAGAATCCTAAAAAAAGCATACCTGCTAATAAAAATCCAATTACTAAAAGTATAATTGGGAAAATTGAACTTTTTATTTCATAATCATTATTTGGCAAATAATACACCCTTTCGTTATAACTATAATCATTTTAATATTACCCTAAGTTATGTTTAATACACATTTAAAATAGAATATTTGTCTTTAATGATTATATATGATAAATTTATAATTGTAAATATTTTCAATGTGGAGGCGTATATAATGAATGGAGTTTATTTACAAGGCGGAGGAGCAAAAGGCGCTTTTCAAGCTGGAGTAATTTATGGATTAAAAGAAAGAGGTATAAAATTTAATATAATTTCTGGAACTTCCATAGGATCAATTAATGGATATTACATATATACAGACAATATAGAAAAGTTAAAACAAACATGGCTTTCAATAGATCAAAAGGAAATAAATGACCAAGTGATAAAAGATAAGGTGATTGAAAATAAAGTATTCATAGAAAAGCTTAGTAAACTTAAAGGTAGAAATGAAGATATAAAAGACTTTTATGTAAATTATATAAATATAAAAAATGGTGTACCTAATCATGTAGTTAAAAACATATCAAAAATTTCTAAAAAAGAAGTTTTAGATACTATAAAATATAGTTCCCTTCTTCCATATATAGGTCCAATTAATATACATCTTAATGAAGCAATTAAAAATTTTAACTCAAGTATAATTTTTGAACAATTTAAAGAAGAACTAAAAAAAGGTAGCTATGATGGGTATAATTTAGATGGTGGAATATTAAACAATAATTTTTTAGAAGTCTTTATTAAAAATAAGGTAGATAGATTATTTATAATACAATTTAAAAAAGATTATCAAATTCCAGAGTATATACTAGACTATTATGATAAAGAAGATATTACAGTAATAGAACCAACTACAGAGTTTGAGCCAGGAGATACATTGAGATTTGAAGAAAAATTTTGTGAGTTTCGTTTTAATCAAGGATATAATATAGCAAAAAATATTGAATAAATATATAAAACCTTCGTAAACTATATATGTATATGGAGGTGTTTTTATGGATTTTATATGGAATGCATTAATATTATTAATTTCAGGTGTGTTTTTCTTAAGAATATCAGGTAGAAAGTCAATTTCTCAAATGACTATAGCTCATACAATTATAATGATTTCCATAGGTTCTTTGATAGTTCAACCTATAGCAGAAAAAAGTGTAACAAGAACAGTTATTATAGCAGGTATATTTGTAATATTTACTATAATATTAGAGTTTTTACAAATTAAGTTAAACTTTATGGAAAAGTTAATTACAGGTAAATCACTTATTGTAATTGATAATGGAAATATTGATGTAGATAATTTAAAGAAATTAAGGTTAACTGTAGATCAATTAGAAATGAGGCTTAGGCAACAGGGGGTCTCACAAATAGATTATATTAAAAGTGCAACCATAGAGCCTAATGGTCAATTAGGATATGAGCTTAAAAGAGAATATAAACCTTTAACAATAGGAGAATTTGAAAAGATAATTTCTTCTCAAGATAATAAAATTAAAGATACAAATAACAATATATTTTCCGAAGTAAAATATAAACATATAAATAACACTAAAAATAAAAAATTAAAATAAAATGATAAATTAATGTACATATAACTTAATAGTTTTAAAAATTGTAATACCTATGTAATAATATAGGACTAAATTCCTATATTATTTTTATGCTAAATTATAACATTAAAATCACTTTAAATAGCTAAAATGTGCTAAATTTAGAGGGATATAGTGACTATTTGACATAGAATATTTAAATTTGATATTTTTATAAATTAATTATATAATAGTTTTATCGGAAAATATTATAATCTTGTTACTTAGAGGTTATATATTTGTTCGGAATTTGATATAATGTAATAAAAATGAAATATAAATACTCGTTATAAACTTCATATATAAATTTTAGACTACTTAAGGGGGAATTTCAGTGAATTTCAGAAAGATATCTGCTGTTTTGTGTGCAGCTATATTACTTAATGCATCATTTGTTTATGCTGATGTAGATAGTAAAAAAGATGATTTAAATAAAACTCAACAAGAAATTAATAAGGTTAAAGACGATTTAAATAACACAAAAAAAGAAAAGCAAAATGTAGAAAGTGAATTACAGGAATTAGAATCTAAAATAAGTAATACAAGTTCAGATATAAGTGCATTAGAAAATAATATATCTAATGTTAGAACTAATATAGAAAAAAGCAAAAAAGAAATTGAAGAATCTCAAAAAAGTATAGATGCTAAAAATGAACTAGTAAACAAAAGATTGAGAGCAATGTACAAGAATGGTAACAATATAAGTTATTTACATATTCTTTTGTCAGCTGAATCTATAGGCGAATTTATTGAAACATTTGATACAATAAGAAAAGTAACAGATAATGATCATGAACTTTTAAAAGAAATGGAAAAAGAGAAAAAAATAGTAGAGGCAAAAAAAGATAAATTAGTTTCACAGGAAAAACAATTAAAGCTTCAAACTGTTAAATTAAAAGAGAAAAAACAAGAACTTGAATTAGCATCTAGAAGTAAAAATAAAATAGTAAAAGAATTAGATCAAAGCATTCAAGTAAGCGAAGAACAATATAAAGAATTACAAGAAGATTCTCAGAAGATAGCTCAAGAAATTAGAAGCTTAGAGGAAGAAGCAAGAAGAAAATTAGAAGCTAAGAAAAAAGCTGAAGAAGAGGCAAGAAAAAAAGCAGAGCAAGAACAAGCAAATAAAGAAAACCAAGGAAATCAAGGAAATAGTAATTCATCTAACACTAACTCAAAGCCTCCTGTTGAATCAACAAGAGCTTATAAGTGGCCAGTACCTGGGCATAAGAGGGTAACATCACCTTTTGGTAATAGAACTCATCCTATTTTTGGGACAGTAAGAATGCATACAGGTATAGATATTGGAGCTCCAAGTGGAGCTACAGTAGTAGCAACTAGAGATGGTATAGTTCTTTCCTCAGGTTGGAAAGGTGGATATGGAAAAACTGTTATGGTAACTCATGATAATGGTACAACCTCTCTATATGCACATAACTCTTCTCTTTTAGTTAGTCCTGGTCAATTTGTAAAACAAGGACAAGCAATAGCAAGAATAGGAAGTACAGGAAATTCAACAGGACCACATTTACACTTTGAAATTAGAGTAAATGGAAATTATAGAAATCCGTTAAGTTATGTAAGATAAATGTAAAAAATGACAAGCATATGCTTGTCATTTTTTTATAGAGTATTGATATTTTGTAATAAAATATAATATCATAGTTTAGAAGGAAAATAGATATTTATGTAGAAGTATATAATTAACAGGGATATTGGAGTTGAATTAATGATAAAAAAGATTAAAAATATATTTAAAAAGAAAAAGAAATTAACATATAATATAAATAGAAAAAGAAATTTTAAAACTATTGAATTAATGTTTAATAGCATTAAAAAAGAAAATGACTTTGTAGATCATAGTACTTGGGCAGACTTAAATATGAATAAAGTATATTCAAATATTGATAGAACCCTTACAACCCCAGGAGAGCAAAAATTGTATTCTATTCTGAGGGAACCTTTATATGATAAAGAAAAATTAGAGAAAAGAGGAGAGGTTATATCTATATTTGATAGATATAATGATTTTAGAAGAGATGTTCACGAACAATTAAATAGAATTGAAAGAACAGATGATGATATTATTTATATATTAAAAGAAGGTTTAGAAACTAATTTTATAATGAAAATAATTTATAATTTATTTACTTTATTTTCTGTTTTAAGCATAGTATCCATATTTTTAATTCCAAACTTTAGAAGTAATGCTATTTTAATTCTTGGAGTTATATCTTCACTCAATATGTTTTTACATTACAGTGCAGGTAGAAAAATAGGAGATAAAATAGAAACTATTGAATATACAGGCAATATGATAAAGGTAAGTGGTGATTTATTAAATATATTAGAGAATAGACTTCCTGATTATTGTGAAAAAATTAGTGAATTATATAAAATTACTCGAAAGATAGGTAAGAAATCAAAAATGATTACAACTGTTGAAGGTTTAGATGTATTTGCAGATTATATAAATATACTATTTTTAGTAAAAGAAAGAAACTATTTTTCAATTGTAGATCAGGTAGAAAAATATAATAAAGAAATAATAGAATTATATAATTTGATAGGTGAAATAGATGCATATGTTTCAATATCATTATATAGAGATAATTTAGAGTATTATACCATACCTGAATTTACTGATGAAAAAAGGGTAATGAAATCAAAGGATGTAATTCATCCACTTCTTGAAGATGCTATACCAAATGATTTGAACTTTGAAAAAGGAGGAATGGTTTTAACAGGTTCAAATATGAGTGGTAAATCAACATTTTTAAGAATAATAGGTGTAAACGTTATATTATCACAGACCATATATACAGTTTTAGCTAAAGAATATATATCATCATTTTATAGGGTAGTTAGTTCTATTAGTCTACAAGATAATATTGGGGAAGGAAAAAGCTATTACTTTGCTGAAGCAGAAGCAATATTAAGGATGATAAATTCAACTGAAAGTGAAGTTACAACACTTGCTTTGATTGATGAAATATTTAAAGGTACAAATCCAGTTGAAAGGATAAATGCAGCAGCTGAAATATTGAACTATATTGACAAACAAAATGCATTTACTGTTGTTGCAACACATGATTTAAATTTAATTCCACTTATACATAATTACATAAGATATTATTTCATGGAAAATATGACAGATGAAGGAATGGAATTTGATTATAAACTTAGAAAAGGTATATCTCCCACAAGAAATGCTGTTAAAATATTAAAATTTATTGGTTACCCAAAAGATCTTTTAGAAAATATTGATAAAAGATTAGAGAAAATAGAATAGTATTAATTAAAATTAAAAATAAAATTAAGAGGTGAGGGTATGAATAGAAAGATAATAGGTGTTATAATTATTTTAATAGGAATAGTATTATTTCTAAACTCTAATGATATTTTAGACTTAGATATAGGTAATTTTATTTTTACTTATTGGCCTATAGTTTTAATAGGGTCAGGATTATTTAGTTTAATTACTAATAAATCCTCAAAGGTAGGGGGAGCTATAGTCTTAACTATAGGTATATTATTTCAACTTAAAAATTTAGATTTGTTTGATGTATTTAATTATTTGGAATTCTGGCCAGTTATCATTATAATTATTGGTATAAGTTTAATAATTTCACCTAAAGATAAATGGAACAAAGAGGATCAAGATATTGTAAGACCGATTGCGATATTTTCTGGATTAAATTTAAAAAATACTTCAAATAATTTTAAAGGAGGTTCTGCAACTGTATTATTTGGTGGAATAGATTTAGATTTAAGAGAAGCTGCTATAAATAATGATAAGTTAGCGACAATAGATTTGTTTATTGCCTTTGGTGGATTAGATATATTTGTGCCAGAAGGTTGGAATGTAGAAGTTAAAGGATTGCCACTTTTTGGTGGATGGGATAATGAAACTAGAAACAAAGGAAATAAAAACTTACCAAAATTGAGAGTTAACTGTATTGTACTTTTTGGTGGTTTTGATATAAAAGATTATAGAAAAAGTTAATTAAAGGAAGTGAGTATATGAAATTACAAGTAAAAGATATTTATAAAACTTTTGGCAAGAAAGAAGTATTACATGGAATATCATTTAATGTAGAGCAAGGGAAGGCATTAGGATTACTTGGGAGAAATGGTGCAGGAAAAACTACTACAATAAGAATTATTATGAATTTATTTGATCCCAATAAAGGAGAAATAATTCTAAATGGAAATAAATTTAACCCTAGAAAACAAAGTATTGGATATTTACCAGAAGAAAGAGGACTTTATCCAAAGCAAAAAGTATTTGAACAATTAGTTTATTTAGGGGAACTTAGAGGTCTTACAAAAGCTAAAGCTAAAGAAAATACTCTTTATTGGTTAAAGAGACTAGGGGTAGACGAATATAAAAACAAAAATTTAGAAACATTATCAAAAGGAAATCAGCAAAAGGTACAACTTGCAGAAACATTTCTTACAAATCCAGATATAATTATATTAGATGAACCTTTTAGTGGGCTTGACCCTGTTAATTCACAAATATTAAAAGATATTATAAATGAACTTATAAGAGGTGAAAAATTACTTATATTTTCATCACATCAAATGGGTTATGTAGAAGAATTTTGTAAAGAAATAGCCCTTATTGATAAGGGGAATATAGTACTTACAGGAAATTTAGATGATATAAAAAAAGAATATGGAAATAATAGACTTACCATAAGTGCAAGTAATTTAACATTAGAAGAATTAAATAAAGTAATAAGTAGAGAAATAAATGATGTAGTTAGAGTAATTGAAAAGAGAAATAAATATTTATTATTAGAACTTGTACATAATAGTTCAAAAAATGATTTCTTGAAAAGAATTATAGAAAAAGGTATTGATATAGAAGAATTTTCATCATACAAACCTAAATTAGAAGATATATTTGTTGAGAAAGTAGGTGAAAAATAATGAAAAACTTTTTTACAGTACTTAAATTTGAATTATTAGGACTTATAAAAAAGAAAACTTTTATAATTTCAACAATAATAATACTCTTAATATTAGCTATTGGGCTATCAGTACCCACTATCAAAGATTTATTTTCATCTGATGAAGGAGAGGTAGATGGAGATGGAGGTGGAGATATAACAAAGGATGCTAAATTTGGATATGTAGATAATAGCGGAGAGTTTCAAAAAAGTACAATACTAGAAGAGAATTTCTTTGCTGGGGAATTGAAAAAAATTGAATCGGAAGATCAACTTAAAGAAAAAGTAAATTCTGGAGAAATTGAATCTGGCTATATAATAAAATCTCCTAACGAATATATAAGAGTTATAAAAAACAATGAACTTTTAGGAACACCTGATTCAGCTATGTTTGAGCAGGCCTTGATTACAGCATATAGGATAAATGGATTTAATGAAAAAGATATAGAATATAATGAAGTTGAAGGATTAATAAATCCTCAAATAAAATCAGATACTACTATACTTGGTAAAGATAGTGCAAGTAATTATCTTTATACATATATATTAGTATTTGGAATATATTTTATGATAATATTCTATGGTCAAGTTATAGCAACATCAGTTGCAAGTGAAAAAAGTAATAGAACAATGGAAATTTTAGTAACAAGTACAAATACAACGTATCTTATATTTGGAAAAGTTATGGCTGGTGCTATAGCAGGTGTATTACAATTTGGAATAATACTTGGTACAGCAATTGGTGTATATAAGTTAAATAGTGAATCATGGAATGGTGCATTAGATTTCATCTTTGATATACCTTCAGATGTGTTGTTACTATTTTCTGTTTTTGGTATATTAGGATATCTTTTTTATTCATTCATATATGGAGCACTTGGAGCTCTTGTATCTCGTACAGAAGATATAAGTGCAAGTTCAACTCCAATTACAATAATATTTGTAGCTGTATTTATGATTTCAATGTTTGGAATGCAGAATACTGAAGGTATGCTTTTAAAGGTAGCTTCATTTGTACCACTTAGTTCATTTATGGCTATGTTTGTAAGAGTTTCTATGGGTAGTGTTTCAAATATTTCAGTTATAATGTCTTTAACATTATTGGCACTTTCTACTTTATTAGTAGGATATATTGCAGCTAAAATATATAGAATGGGTACGTTAATGTATGGTAATAGAGTAAAATTAAAAGATATATTTAAAATAATGAGAAGTCAATAGAAAGTATAATAGTAACTTTTAAGGTATAATCCTCATATATTATTATTAAGCTTATAAATTTATAAGCTAATATAAGATACTATAAAAGGAGGATTATTAATGTCTGGATATAATAGAGGTTGTGGAGTTGATAGTGAATTATTATTCTTTTTCCTATTACTTGTAGTATTATTTAGTCAATGCTATGGAGGGTATGGAGACTGTTAATTTACTATAAAAAAAGGAGAAGCTTTTAAGCTTCTTCTTTTTTTACATTTTATTATAATTAATAGTATTTTCTTCTACCGAAACCTCTTCTACCAAAAGGTCTTCTATAGAGAGCAACTACTAATAAAAACCAAAGTAATAGACTTGAACCACTAACATATTGGCTTCTACTTAATCTTGATGAACTAGGAACATTCTCATCTACTTTTATTAAATCTTTTAGATAAGGAAGATTATCTGATGAACTTTGTTGAGAAAATGTATTCATTTGGGATAATGCTTCTAAGTTTTTCATATGATGCAATTTAACTTCATTGGGAACTTCTTTTTGTACCCTTTCTATTTCATAAATAAGGTCTCTATCAGATATATTCTCATATTTTTTTGAATGCTTTTCTAATTCATCTAAAACATAGTCATCATAAAGAATTCTATTAAACATATATCCAAAGTTATGAGGCATTTCAATTATCTCCTTTCGTAGGAACTCAATTTATAAATTAAAATAGTATACTATTTTTAATAGTTATATAGCTCTTTTATAAGCTAATATATAATATGTAAAAAAATATTTTTAGTTACAAGGAGTAATGCCACATATCTTATATATATAACAATAAAGGAAAATAAGTCTAATATAGAATATTCTATATTAGACTTATTTTTTACTAATTTTAATATCAATATTTTTACTATTATGTTGTAGCTATAATTCTCTTTCTGCTGTTTTAAGAGCCTGCTTGATAGTTTCATATAGTGTAATGGAAATATATTTAACCATATCTTCTTTATCTTTGTGATCTTTATCTTGAATCCAGCTAATCAAAAGAGCTGCTAGTGCCTCAGTATAAAAGTTTATAATGAATATTTTATAATCAGAAGGAACATCCATGTTTTCAGAAAGCTGTTCAACAATATTACCTACAATTGAAAGAAAATCTTTTTGGAAAAAATGTTTTAGTTCATTCCGTCCAAGCCCATCTAAAGCACAATTACATATATGATTATTTTTTTCTACATAATTCATAACAAATAGAATGGCATCTTTATAGTCAGTAATTAGATCATATTGTTTTACTACTTCAATTGCTTCTTCTTCAAACATCCATCTTACTAAATCATATATATTTGAAAAATGATAATAAAAAGTTTTTCGATTTACACCGCAATCTTCAACTATTTCACGGACAGAAATTTTATTTAAAGGTCGTTTTTCCATAAATTTTTTAAGTGAAGAGGCAAGGGCTCTTTTGGTCATTAGACTTGTTGTTTTATACTTCAATATGTATCACCTCATTTGTATTTATTATACAACTGAACAGTTATTTTATCAATTAATTTGACCATCAATTAAGTAATAATTGTCCGGTTTTTATACAAAGTCAATTGAATTATCCATTTTCAGCATTTAAAACAGTATATATAATCTATTATAAGGTAGCATAGTTTATTAAATATTAAATCTGAAAATTAATAAGACAATATTAATTTAGATAAGGAATGTTTTTAAATTCGTGATTTATTAGGTGAGGTGTTAATATGGAAGTATTTTTTAGAAGAATGTTAAATCACAAAAAGTTTATAGTATTTATATTTTTAGTTTTTAGCATTCTTTGTATTTTTTTTAGTAGGCAGGTAAAGGTTAATTATAATATTAATGATTATCTTCCAGAGAATAGTCCATCTACTCAGGCCATTAATGTGATGGAAGATGAATTTGAAGGAGGAATTCCAAATGCTAGAGTTATGATATCAAATGTCACTATTGCTGAAGCACTAGATTATAAAGAAAAATTACTTGATATAGATGGTGTCAGTAATGTAATTTGGCTAAATGACTCTATAAATATTAGAAAACCTCTTATAACTCAAGACTCAGAAATCATAGAGACTTATTATAAAGATAATAATGCATTATATACAGTCACTATTGATGAAAAGAATAGAGTTGAATCAGTTAACTCTATTCGTAATTTAATAGGTAGTGACAATGCAATGACAGGATCTGCAGTTAATGATGCAGTTGCCACTGAATCTACTGTCAATGAGATTTCTAGAATAGTAAAAATTGCTATTCCTTTACTTTTTTTAATTTTAATTATAACTACTACGTCTTGGTTTGAGCCTGTTATTTTGTTAGCTACAATAGGTGTAGCTATTTTACTTAACTCAGGATCAAATCTTATATTTGGCACAATATCTTTTATAACAAATGGTGCAGGTAATATATTACAGTTAGCTATATCTCTTGATTATTCTGTATTTTTATTGCATCGTTTTGAGGAATTTCGCAAACAAGGATTAAGTGCTGAAGAAGCTATGTTACAAGCCTTATATAAATCTATTGGATCTATTTTATCCAGTGGTATTACTACTATAATAGGATTTGCAGCATTAATTTTAATGAGGTTTAAAATTGGACCTGATTTGGGATTATCTCTTGCTAAAGGGATTGGTTTTAGTATATTGACTGTATTCACATTACTACCTGTTTTGGTTTTATTGACTTATAAGGTATTTGAAAAAACAAGACATCGTCCTTTATTACCTGAATTTAATAAATTTGGAATATTAGTTAGAAAAGTCATGATTCCTATGGTGATTATTTTTTGTATGATAGTTGTTCCAGCATATCTTGCACAAACACATAATAGTTTTTATTATGGCTCTGAGCATATATTTGATAAATCAACTCAATTAGGTAAAGATACAGAAAAAATAAATGATATTTTTGGAAAGGCTAATACAATGGTGTTAATGGTACCACGTGGAGATACAGCTAATGAGAAAAATCTTAGTGATGATTTAAAAGATATTACAAAAGTAAATAATATCATATCTTATGTTGATAATGTCGGAGCTGAGGTTCCTTATGAGTATTTAGATGAAAATACCCTTGAAAATTTTGTTTCTGAAAAATATAGTCGCATGATATTGAAAGTTGGAACTCAGTATGAAGGTGAAAAAGCATTTAAAGTAGTTAAAGAAATCCGAAAGACAGCAGAAGACTATTATCCTAATGAATGGTATCTTGCTGGAGAAAGTGTAAGTACTTATGATTTGAAAGATACAATAACAGATGATAATATCCGTGTAAATTTAATTGCAATTGTAGCTATATTCTTTGTATTACTATTAACTTTTAGGTCTTTAGCAATACCAATTATCCTTGTTCTTGGAATTGAAACAGCAATATGGATAAATTTATCTATTTCATATTTTTCAAATTCTATACTGTTTTATCTTGCTTATCTAATTGTAGGTTCTATACAATTAGGTTCTACAGTAGACTATGCAATATTAATGACTAATCGTTACCTTGAATTTAGATCCGAAATTGTAAAACAAAAAGCTATACAACAAACTATATCCTCAGTTACAGTATCAATACTTACATCTGGTACTGCTTTAGTAATTGTTGGTTATTTACTTGCTTATATTACATCACATGGAGTTTTACAAGAACTTGGGTTATTAATAGGACGTGGAACACTTATGTCCATGACTGTAGTATTTTTTGTATTGCCAGGTTTGTTATATTTATTAGATACATTTATTGAAAGAACTACTATAGGAGTTAAGTTTTTTAGAAAGGAGTAAAAAAATGAAATTAAATTTATATTTTTCTATGAAAAAACCTTCATTTATCTTGTTAATTGTTGTTATTTTAATTTTTTCTATGGTTTCTACTTCTTTAGCAGTAGATTATAAAGGTAAAGAGGAAGTAGTTTATGCCATGCTTGATACTAATGGTGAAATTGATGGGGTTTATGTTGTGAATATATTTGATCAAAAAGGTAAAATTGTTGATTATGGAGATTACTCTAGTATTCGTAATATGACTTCTAAAGAAAAAATTAATATGGAAGATAATAAAATTACTGTATTAAATAATAATAAAAAGCTTTATTACGAGGGGAAGCTTAAAAGAAATACACTGCCATGGAATATTTCTATTAAATATTATTTAGATGGTAAAGAATATACTGCAGAGAAACTTGCTGGTAAATCAGGTTATCTTAAGATAGATATGGTTATCAGACAAAATAAAGAGTTTAATAAAATATTTTATGAGAATTATGCTTTACAGACTGAGTTGACATTAGATACATCAAAATATAGTAATATCAAAGCAAAAGGAGCAACAATTGCTAATATAGGGAAGGATAAAAAATTAACATATACAATTCTTCCAGGACAAGGGGCAGATATTTCTGTAGCTGCAGATGTTACTGATTTTGAAATGGATGCTATAAATATAAATGGTATTCAATTAAATATTAACACTGATATAGATGATAGTGAAATAATGGATAATATTAATGAACTAACAGAAGCAATAGAAAAACTTAATAATGGTGCAGATCATTTAAGAGATGGATCTTCGAATGTAAATGATGGTACTGACAAGCTAGAATCTGCTACTAAAGATTTGAAAAAAGGTTCATATGATTTGGATAATGGTGTTAACTCACTTAAAAATGGAATTATTCAAGTTCAAGGAGGACTTAACAAATTAAATGATAAATCATCTTCTCTTGTAAAAGGTTCTGAACAGGTAAAATATGCACTTTTAGATATTCAAGAAAAATTGTCTAAAGTATCAACTAGCACTGAAGATATTGAAGACTTGATAAATGCTTCATCAAGTATAAAAAAAGGTATAAATGATATTAATTCAGGTATACAGTCACTCAAATCTGGTGTCAATTATAATCAATATAAAGGTGTTATGAAAAGTAATGGGTTAAATATAGATGTATTGAAGTCAAGTAATACAGAAACAATTAATAAATTGAATACACAAATTGAGTCACTAAGAAAATCTTATAATAACATTAAAGTCAATCCAGAATATGGTGAACAAGCAAAACAGCTCAAGAATCAAATTGATCAGCTTACTAACATTGTTAATTTACTTAATGGAAATAATTCAGCTATTTATGGAACAGAAAATTATCTAAATGGAGTTTCTGAATCTATATCTGAGATATCTGATGGATCTAAAATTTTAAAATCTCAATATGAAGAATTTGATGGAGCAATTATAGAACTAAGTCATAGACTTAATAGTATGTTAGTTGACATGACAAAACTATCAGATGGAATAGATACTCTAGTAGAAAAATATACAGTTTTTGATAGTGGTATTAATGAATACACAAATGGACTTTCAGAAATAGTTAATGGGTATTCTGAAATTGTTAAGGGTGTAAATAGACTATCATCTGGAAGTAGAGATTTAACAAATGGTACTAATAAGTTTTATGATAAGACAAGAGATTTAATGAATGGAGTAAATGATGTATATAATGGTACAGTAGAGTTATCAAAAGGCACAAATGAACTTAAAGAAGAGACATCTAATATGGATAATGAAGTTAATGATCAAATTGATAATATACAATCAAAAATTACTAGTAATAAAAGTAAAACAACTTCATTTGTTTCAAAAAAGAATGATAATATAAAATCTGTACAATTTGTAATTAAAACAGAGCCTATTAAAATAGAAGAAATAGATAAAGCTGATGAAGAACCAAAAGAGACTTTGAATTTTTGGGAGAAATTGCTTAAGCTGTTTGGATTCAATTAAATTGTTTATTATGACAAAACTCTTAAAAATTCAAATAAATTATTCAGGATAAAATAAAATATTTCCCTCTTGCATATATTTTATATACGGGAGGGATTTTATTGTTTAAAGGTGGATACCATATCATAGTAGCTATTTTTTGTCTGCTTATTGTAATAATATTAGGAAATAAAATTACATATAAGGTAGGGATGGAAATTATAGAAAATTATCAAGTGTATAATCATAATAATACCGACTATGATAATTTATGGATACTTATTAACATAGATAGTAAAGAACTAAAAGTTATAGATTTAGACACTAAAGATGTATTGAAAAAATATACAGTAGCTACAGGCAAAGAAAATACTCCCACACCTTTAGGTAATTTTAGAATAGTAGAAAAAGCAGTATGGAGTGGTGGTTTTGGCTCTCGTTGGATGAGACTAAACGTACCATGGGGTATTTATGGAATTCATGGAACAAATAAACCAAAATCTATTGGACTAGATTCATCTCATGGGTGTATTAGGATGAATAATAGAGATATAGAGGAATTGTATGATATAGTAAATTACAATACTAGAGTAACTATAAATAAAGGACAATATGGAATTTTTGGAGACGGTTTTAGAATTTTAAAACCAGGAGATAGAGGAAGAGATGTATTGGAAGTACAAAAAAGATTAAAATTAAAAGGCTATTACAAGGGAACAAATGATGGAATATATGGTGAAACAATGAAAATTGCTGTACTTAATTTTAAAAAAGATAATAATCTTGAGTCCACACATTTTATAAATTATGAAATGTATAGAAAGCTAAATATAATATTAATGGAATAACTTAATGTTTTTCAAATAATATGTTATACTAATATCTAGAGTTACACCCAATATTTTGGGTATACATATAATTGGTAATAATAAAAAAATTATTTCAAGGAGGAATTACAAATGGCATCAGAAAAAATGTTAAAAGCTTTAAATGAACAATTGAATTTTGAATATGAATCAGCAAATTATTATTTAGCAATGGGTGCATATTGTGCAGACGAAGATTTTGAAGGAATTGAAAACTTCTTTATGGTTCAAGCAGATGAAGAAAGATTCCATGCAAGAAAGTTCTATGATTATATCAATGATAGAGATGGTAGAGTAAAAATAAGCTCAATGGAAGAACCTAAAAATGAATTTTCATCAATAAAAGACGCATTTGAAACTGCACTTGCACATGAAAAAAAAGTTACAGAAAGAATTAATAATTTAATGAAATTAGCTCATGAAGAAAATGATTATGCTACTATAAGTTTTCTAAATTGGTTTGTAGATGAACAAGTAGAAGAAGAAGCTACTATGAAAACTATAATAGCAAAATTAGAAAGAATAGGAGATAGTCCACAAGGATTATTTATGTTAAATAAAGAACTAGGATCAAGAACATTTACTCCTGGTGAATAATAAAAAAGATAGGTGAATATTCACCTATCTTTTAGTATGTTTATAAGTTATTATTTTCCACTCATGTTTCTTTGAGCTTGCTCAACTAATTTCTTAGTCATATATCCGCCAACATAACCATTATCTCTAGCTGTTAAGTTACCTTTATCCATAGATTCATAGTTAGCCATACCTAATTCACTAGCTATCTCAGCTTTCATTTGATTAAGAGCTTGACGAGCTTCAGGTACTACTAATTTGTTTGAAGTGTTTCTAGCCATGTGTTTTCCCTCACCTTCATATGTTTTTATGTTGCAATAATATTTTATGTAATGAATACATTTTTAAACGAGGTAATTTTAACCATATTTAAAATAAAATCATTTTAAGTCCAAATAATATTAAAATTGTTCCTGAAGATAGGTCAGCATATTTTTTAATAAAATTTATTTTAGATAATTTTTTACTAATATTAAAAGCTATACTAGTCATTAAAGTTGTAATTAAACCAATAATTATTGAATAATCAAATATAATAAACATAGAATTTATAGAGTTAAAAGTTGAAAACCCTACAACAAAAGCATCTATACTTACAGAAATACTTAGAGCAATTTTTATTATAAAAGTAAACTTTACTAATTTAGTATTGTTATCTAAACTTTCTTTTATCATAAAAATTCCCACTAATATTATAATTATTCCTCCCATCATAGAAGAAAGTTTAAATACATAAATATTAAATAGACATCCAAAATAACCTCCTAAAAATGCTAAAAGAAATTGAAAAAAACCAAAACTAAATATAAAGAAAAGTTTATCATATCTCTTTAGTCTTCTATCTATACCTATAGAAAAAGCTATACCAGATGCATCAAGTGCCAATGCTATAGAGATTATTATAATATTTAATACTTGCAAGATTTAACCCCCTAATTTCTTTATATAATAATCATATTAAAATGGGTATAATAAATATTAATGATATTTAAATTAATTTATAGTAAAGGAATGATTATATGTTGTCACCTAGTTTAGAGGACTATTTAGAAGAAGTGTATAGATTATCATTAAAAGAAAAAGATATTAGAAATAAGGATATTGCTGATACATTAAATGTATCTATGCCTTCAGTTGTTAAGGGACTGAAAAAACTAAAAGAGCTAAATTATATAAAATATGAACCTTATGAAAAAATTGAAGTATTAGAAAAAGGAGAGAGAAAAGGAAAATTTTTAGTTGAAAGAAATAGAATTCTAAGAGAATTTGTGGATATTATAGGTTCTTCATGTGATGAAAAAGCAGAAGCAGAAGCAATGGAGCATTACTTGTGTATTGATACAATAAGATCAATAGAAAAATTAGTTAGTTTTTTTATGACATATCCAGAAATAAGAGAAAAATTCAATATCTATAATGTTAGTAGTATTTTGGATGAAGATGATTTAGAGTATAGATAAAATAAATACTTTGTATTTTAAGTATCAAAGTTATGAATAATTGTTAATTAATTTTCTTAAATATTATATAATCTGAATAGATTATATAATATAGGGGGAAATGAAATGGCAGATTACAGAGAACTATGGGATTCATTAGATATGGATTTAGAAAAGCATGATCAATTATGTGAAGTATTGCCAGAATTTTATGGGGATATTTACATGACACAAGAAAATAGAGCAGAAGGTATGAATTATTTTAATTTTGTAGTATCTGAAATTCATGGTCTAAGAATAAAAGAGTTGAATGAGCATAGAAAAGATGGAGGAAAAGTTTTCGGAAGTTTTTGTGTGTTTGTTCCAGATGAGGTTATAATGGCTGCAGATGGGATAGGAGTTGGATTATGTGGTGGGTCTGATTTTTGGGTTCCTGATGGTGAAAAGGTTTTACCAAGAAATATGTGTCCTCTTATAAAAGCTTCAGTAGGTGCTAAATTAAGTGGAACATGTCCATATTTTCAATCTGCTGATATGCTTGTAGGTGAGACTACTTGTGATGGCAAGAAAAAAGCTTGGGAAATACTAGGTGAATATACACCAATGCATGTCATGGATTTACCACAAATGAAAAGAGAAAAAGATTATGACCATTTTAAAGAAGAAATAAATATTTTTAAGGAAAAAGTTGAGGATTTAACTGGAAATAAAGTTACTTTGGAAAGTTTAAAAGAAAAAATAAAACTTGTTAATGATAAAAGAAGAGTATTACAAAGATTATATGATGCAAGAAAGTCAGAAAAACTACCTATTAGTGGTAAGGATGCTCTTTTAATAACTCAAGTAGCTTTTTATGATGATCCAAATAGATTCATAGAAAAAACAAATGAACTTTGTGATGAATTAGAAGAAAGAATAGAGAAAAATATATCAGTATTTAAAGATGATACTCCAAGAATATTACTTACAGGTACACCAATGGCTATACCAAACTGGAAGATGCATCATTTAATTGAAACTAGTGGGGGAGCAGTAGTTTGTGAAGAGGCATGTACTGGTACAAAATATTTTGAAAGACTTGTAGATGAGAATATAACAGATTTAGATAGTGGACTTAAAGCACTTTCAGATAGATATATGGGGATAAATTGTGCATGTTTTAGCCCAAATGAAGGCAGAATAGAAGATATTATTAGATTATATAAAGAATATAATGCAGATGGAGTAATATATAATTCTCTTCCTTTCTGTCATACTTATGCTATTGAATATAAAAAGGTTAAAGATGCATTAGATAAAGAAGGTATACCAGTAATGATGATAGAAAGTGACTATAGTATGCAAGATGCAGGTCAGATTAATACTAGACTTGAGGCTTTCTTTGAAATGATAAGTATGAATAAAGAGTTAGCGATATAAAGGTGATGTTTTGAGAAAACAAACTTATATACTTTTTCCTTCACATAGTGATGGTTTAGCACTCGAGAAAAAATTAAAAGAGAAATCTATAAAATATATTATTTCACCTACTCCTAGAAGTTTAAGTAAATGTTGTGGTATATCTATAATTATAGATCCAGAATTACGACATTTAATAGAAGAAATTATAGAAGAAAATAAGGATATAGAAGTAAGTGGGATTCATACTATAGAGAAAAAGTCTAGAAATTGGTTTAAATAGAGGTGGTTATTTGTATAGTATAGGGATAGATACTGGTTCTGTGGCTACAAAGGCTGTATTATATAATGGCAATATAATAGATACATTAATAATACCTACTGGATGGAGTCCTAAATCATCATCAAAAAATGCATTTGAAATACTGATTGATAGAAATAATCTTTGTAAAGATGATATTTCTAAAATAATCGGGACAGGCTATGGTAGAATTTCCATGGATTTTGCTGACAAAACTATAACTGAAATAAGCTGTCATGCTAAAGGAGCATATAGTTTAAATTCTAATATCAGAACAATATTGGATATTGGAGGACAAGATAGTAAAGTTATAAGTTTAGACTCCAATGGAAACGTAGTAAATTTCATAATGAATGATAAATGTGCAGCAGGTACAGGGAAATTTCTTGAAGTGACTTTGAATAATTTGGGAATAGATGTAGATGATATTGATGACTTTTGTAGAAATGAAAAACCTGTCAATATAAGTAGTATGTGTACTGTTTTTGCTGAATCAGAAATAATAAGTCTTTTAGCTCAAGGTAAACCAAAAGAACAAATAGCCACTGGAATACTTTATTCTATTGCTGATAAAGCATGTTCTTTATTAAATAGAGTTAATATTAATGAGAAAATTGCATTTACTGGTGGAGTTGCAAAAAGTAAAAATCTTAAAAATATATTAGAAACTAAATTAAAACAAAGAATATTTTCAACAGAAGATACACAAATAATTGGAGCTTTAGGAGCAGCAGTTATAGGTTGGAATTTACATAAAAAAAGATAGTTATAATTTTTCTAACTATCTTTTTTTAATTATATATTAAAATTATGGTATTATATATATAGATAATAATTTTGGAGGGATAATATGAAAGTATTAGTAACAGGAGGAGCAGGTTATATAGGAAGCCATACAGTTGTTGAGTTATTAAATGATGGTTATGAAGTTGTAATAGTAGACAATTATTCTAATAGCAAACCTGAAGTTTTAAAGAGAATTAAAGAACTTACAAATAAAGATTTTGATTTTTATGAAGTAGATTTATTAGATAGAGAAAATTTAGAAAAGGTATTTCAGGAAAATGAAATAAGTTCAGTAATTCATTTTGCAGGACTTAAAGCAGTAGGAGAATCAGTAGAAATACCATTAAAATATTATCATAACAATATAACAGGAACTCTTATTCTTTGTGAACTTATGGATAAATATGATGTGAAAAACATGGTATTTAGCTCATCAGCTACAGTATATGGTATGAATAATGAATCTCCTTTAACAGAAGATTTACCACTTAGTACAACAAATCCATATGGTAGTACAAAACTAATGATAGAACAAATATTAAGGGATGTTTATGTATCAGATAAAGATTGGAGCATATCTCTTCTTAGATACTTCAATCCAATAGGAGCTCATGAATCTGGTAGAATAGGTGAAGATCCAACTGGAATACCAAATAATTTGATGCCTTATATTACTCAGGTTGCAGTAGGTAAAAGAGAAAAATTATCCATTTTTGGTAATGATTACAATACTCATGATGGAACAGGAGTAAGAGATTATATACATGTAGTAGATTTAGCCAAAGGCCATATAAAAGCACTTGAAAAAGCATTAAATACAACAGGAGTAGATGCATATAATTTAGGTACAGGAAAGGGATATAGTGTACTTGATGTAGTAAAGAATTTTGAAAAGGCTACAGGAGCAAAAATTCCTTATGATATTAAAGATAGAAGAGCAGGAGATATTGCAACTTGTTTTGCAGATCCACAAAAGGCAAAAAAAGAATTAGATTGGTCTAGTGAAAAGTCATTAGAAGATATGTGTAGGGATTCATGGAGATGGCAAAGTGAAAATCCTAAGGGATATGAAGAGAAGTAAATAATATATATAAGATAAGAACTGACATGTCAGTTCTTATCTTATATATTAACACATGACAATAACTTTATATGGTGTAGTTTGGGGTGGGATACTTTTTGTTTTGGGACCATATACAACAATTAGATTTCGGTTTTTAATATCGCCTAAAAATACCTGCCCATTTTCTAACATTATTTGAGTAGAAGGAGAAATATTTAATTGTAATGTCCCATCACTACTTATTAAATTTCTATCAAAATAATCTACTTTTACATTTTGAAGTTGTGAAGGTTTACTAATAACCACTGCTTGTAATTGTGGTGGGAAAATTAGAGGAGTAGGCTGATTTGCATCATAAAACACATTTACTCTATCTCCTATATTCACCATTACTCTATTTACAAAGTAAGTATCTGGTGATACTACAAAATTTACTAATTGTCTATTTGGATTTTGTACAGAAATTAATTTATTACATCCTATTCTATCAGAGTTACCTCTCCAAAAGTGATCAATCATAACAACAATTCCAGAGAAGGATTTGAAAGATTCCATAGCACATACCTCCTGGATAATATTATTTTAGTTTTAATTTATATCTTTTTATATAATATGTGTTATTATAAGATTAAGTCACTATAGTAGTTAGGGAATTTGATATATATAACTTCATTATAATTTATAATAAATACTTGACAAACTAATGAGAATCTATTATGATTATATTGTAATCATTACAAATTTAAAACTATTACAAATAAAGAGCGATGTAAGGAGATGAAGGAAAGATTATGGAGATTAGTACAAGTGATTATTTAAAAGAACACGGTATAAAACCTTCACTACAACGCATAAAAATATATGAATATTTATCAAAAAATAAAAACCATCCAACTGTAGAAAAGATATATAATGATTTGATAAAAGAAATGCCTACATTATCTAAAACAACAGTATATAATACATTTAGTTTATTTATGAAAAATAATATTGCTACAATGATTACAATAGAAGAGAATGAAACAAGATATGATGCTGATACTAAATTTCATGGACATTTTAAATGTACTGATTGTGGAGAAGTGTATGACTTTGAAATAGAAGATATAAAATTACAAGACGGGACTTTAAAAGGGTTTCAAATTGATGAAAAGCATTTATACTTTAAAGGTAAATGTAAAAGTTGTCTTTAAAGTTAAATATATATAATTAAGGGGGAATTTATTAAAATGTCAAGTTTAAAAGGAACTAAAACAGAACAAAATTTACTAAAAGCATTTGCTGGAGAATCTCAAGCAAGAAATCGTTACACAATGTTTGCAAAACAAGCAAAAAAAGAAGGGTATGAACAAATATCAGACTTCTTTTTACAAACAGCAGAAAATGAATATCAACATGCAAAAATATTCTTTGGATTTTTAGAAGGTGGAGATGTTGAAATCACTGCTACATATCCAGCAGGTAAGGTAGGTACTACTGCTGAAAACTTAAAATCTGCTGCAGATGGAGAACATGAAGAGTTTATTGCTATATATCCTGAATTTGCAAAAATAGCTGAAGAAGAAGGGTTTAAAAAGATAGCAATTGCATTTAAATCAATAGCAGAAATAGAAAAAGATCATGAAGAACGTTATTTAAAACTTTACGATAATGTTAAAGAAGAATTAGTTTTCAAAAAAGAAAATGAGCAAAGCTGGTATTGTCGTAAATGTGGGCATGTACATGTAGGAGAAAAATCTCCAAAAATGTGTCCAGTTTGTAAACATGAAGAAGCATATTTTGAAATAAAACAATCAAATTATTAATTATAAAAAACCACTTTTCAATTGAAAAGTGGTTTTTTATAATTAAATATTTAAGAAAATATGATACAATAAATATAAAAAATGTTATAAATATAATGAAAGTGTAATAGCTTAGCCAAAAAATATAAAGGAAAATAAGATGAAAAAAATAATTTTAATTATAATAGGAAGCTTAAGTTTGATATTTGGAACAATAGGAATAATATTACCAGTACTTCCTACTACTCCTTTTTTACTATTATCTTTAGCTTGTTTTGTAAAAAGTAGTGATAGATTATATAAGTTTATATTAAATAACAAATATTTAGCTCCATATGTATCTGACTATATAAAAGGTAATGGGATACCTTTAAAAGCTAAAAAAAGAGCAATACTTTTAATCTGGCTTACAATAGGATTTTCTGTGATATTTGTTTTGGATAAACTGATACTTAGGATTATGTTACTTACCATAGCAAGTACAGTAAGCATATATATATGGACAAGGGAAACTCCTAGACTAAAAAGCATAGAAAAAGAATTGACTAATATGTAATATTTAACTTTTTTAAGATTTTTCTTGACAAAAACTAATTAACAATGATATATTTTAAACATAAAATTGAATAAGATCTTCAGGGCAGGGTGAAATTCCCGACCGGCGGTAAAGTCCGCGACCCATATGAAAATATGGTTGATTTGGTGAAATTCCAAGACCGACAGTAAAGTCTGGATGGAAGAAGATATAATTAATTAATAAATATAAGTTTATATATTATTTTGATGTATTTATATATAATATGACATATTTATAAAGCTCTGAAGTTAAACCTTCAGAGCTTTATTTTTTGGTCAAATAATATAATAATTAATAGTTTTAATAAAGGACATAATAAAAAAAGAATATTTTTATTATAAGAGTTGGGAGGGAGTAAATGGAGATAAAATATATGAAAAGAGCCATAGAAATTTCTAAAAAGGGTGAAGGATATACTAACCCAAATCCTTTAGTAGGTGCAGTAATAATAAAAGATGAAAAAATAATTGGAGAAGGTTATCATGAATTTTATGGTGGACCTCATGCTGAAGTTAATGCTTTTAATAATGCTACAGAAGATGTGAAGGGAGCTACAATGTATGTTACATTAGAGCCTTGTTCTCACTTTGGAAAAACTCCTCCTTGTGTAAATAACATTGTTGAGAAGGGTATTTCAAAAGTAATTATTGGCATGAAAGATCCTAATCCTTTAGTATCAGGAAAAGGTATTGAAATTTTAAGAGCTAATGGTATAGAGGTTAAAGTAGGAGTTTTACAAGAAGAAATAAAAAAAGTAAATGAAATTTTTATAAAGTATATAACTCAGAATAAGCCATTTTGCATACTTAAAACAGCAATGACTTTAGATGGTAAAATTTCATCATATACTGGAGATTCAAAGTGGATTACTAATGAATTTTCTAGAAAATATGTACATCAAATACGACATAAAGTATCTGCAATTATGGTAGGTATAGGTACTGTGTTAAAGGATAACCCTAGACTTACAACAAGACTTGGTGATAGATATTTAGATCCTATTAGAATAATTGTAGATACAAATGGAAGAGTTCCTTTAGATGCTAATGTATTAAAAATAAAGTCAAAATCAAAAACAATTATAGCTACAACTGAAAAAATTGATAATAAAAAAATACAATTAATTAAAGAAAAAGGTGGAGAAGTTATAATTACTCCATTAAAAAATGGGAAGGTAGATTTAGCTAATTTAATGAGTCAATTAGCTAGAATGAAAATAGACAGTATTTTATTAGAGGGAGGATCTACTCTAAACTATAGTGCATTAGAACAAGGGATTGTAGATAAAGTATTATCCTTCATAGCACCTAAAATAATAGGAGGAAATAATGCTAAAACTCCAGTTGGAGGACAAGGTAGATCCTATATAGATGATGCATTTATTCTAAAAGATATGACTATGTCAAAATTCAATGGAGATATTTTAATTGAAGGTTATTTAAGGAAGGAAGATAGATAAATGTTTACAGGACTTATAGAAGAAATAGGAATAGTTGATAAGATTGTAAAGGGTATTAATTCATCTCAAATAACTGTTAAAGCACAGAAAGTTTTAGAGGGAATACATCTAGGTGATAGCATAAGTACTAATGGAGTATGTCTTACAGTTGTAGATTTTGGTAAAAACACCTTCACTATAGATGTTATGCCTGAAACAATGAGACGTAGTAATTTAAAAGATTTAAATTCTGGAAGTAGAGTTAATCTTGAAAGAGCAATGAAATTAGGAGATAGATTTGGAGGACATATTGTATCTGGACATATAGATGGAGTAGGTATTATTAAAGGTATAGAAGAAGAAGATAATGCTACTTGGGTATCTATAGAATCTACTTATGAAGTTATGAAGTATATCATTAATAAAGGTTCTATAGCTATTGATGGAACTAGTTTAACAGTAGCTTTAGTAGATGATAATATTTTCAAAGTTTCAATTATACCATTAACTAAAGAGGAAACTATATTATTAAGTAAAAAAGTGGGAAACGAAGTAAATTTAGAATTTGATATGGTTGGAAAATATATTGAAAGATTTATGACATTTGAAAAATTGGATCAACCAAAAAGTTTAATAGATATAAATTTTTTAAAAGAAAATGGATTTGTATAAAGGAAGGTGACACAATGTATAAATTTAATACAATAGAAGAAGCAATTGAAGATATTAAAGCTGGGAAAATGATTGTAGTAGTAGATGATGAAAATAGGGAAAATGAAGGGGACTTATTAATGGCAGCTGAAAAAGCAACTGCTGAGGAGATAAACTTCATGGCTAAATATGGTAGAGGGCTTATATGTACTCCTATGACAAAAGAAAGAGTTAATGAGTTAGATATTTATCCAATGGTATCTGTAAATACGGATCCAAAGGAAACAGCTTTTACAGTATCTGTTGACTCTACAGAAACTACCACTGGTATTTCAGCAGAAGAAAGAGCCATGACAGTTCAAAAATTAATAGATACTACTGCAATATCAAATGATTTTAATAGGCCAGGACATATATTCCCTTTAGTAGCAAAAGAAGGTGGTGTATTAAAAAGAGCAGGTCATACAGAAGCAGCAGTAGATTTAGCAAAGTTAGCTAATTTATATCCTGCAGGTGTTATATGTGAAATTATGAATGAAGATGGAACAATGGCTAGGGTACCTGAACTTATGGAATATGTAAAAGAACATAATTTAAAAATAATAACTATAGCAGACTTAATTAAATATAGAAGAAAAAATGAATCTTTAATAGAAAGAGCATCAGAGGCTTTTATGCCTACTAAATATGGAGAATTTAAAATAGTAGGATATGTTAACAAATTAAATAGAGAACATCATGTAGCTCTAGTTAAAGGAGATGTATCTGATGAAAAGCCAGTATTAGTAAGAGTACATTCAGAATGTTTAACAGGAGATGCCTTTGGTTCTCTTAGATGTGACTGTGGAGATCAATTTGCTGCAGCTATGAAAAATATTGAACAAGAAGGAAGAGGAATATTACTTTATATGCGTCAAGAAGGAAGAGGAATTGGTCTGATAAATAAGATTAAAGCTTATGCTCTACAAGATAAAGGAATGGATACAGTAGAAGCTAATATAGCTCTTGGTTTTCCAGAAGATATGAGAGATTATGGTATTGGTGCTCAAATATTATCTGATTTAGGTGTAAGAAAGGTAAAGCTTATGACTAATAATCCTAAAAAATTATCAGGAATTTCAGGATATGGAATAGAAGTTGTAGAAAGAGTACCTATTCAGATGAATCATAATGAAAGAAATGAATATTATTTAAAAACTAAAAAGAAAAAAATGGGGCACATGCTAAATTTTAAGGAGGAAAAGTAAATGAAAACATACGAAGGAAATTTAATTGCTAAAGGGTTAAAATTCTCTATAGTAGTAGGAAGATTTAATGAGTTTATAGGAAGTAAATTATTGTCTGGAGCTATAGATGCTTTTAAACGTCATGGGGTTGAAGAAGAAGATATTGAAATTATTTGGGTACCTGGAGCATTTGAAATGCCTTTAGTGGCTAAAAAATTGACTAAGTCAGAAAAATATGATGGTGTAATATGTATAGGTGCTGTTATTAGAGGAGCTACACCACATTTTGATTATGTATCAAGTGAAGTTTCAAAAGGAATTGCAAATGTATCTTTAGAAACAGAACTTCCAGTTATATTTGGAGTACTTACAACTGATACTATTGAGCAAGCTATAGAAAGGGCAGGGACAAAAGCAGGAAATAAAGGGGCTGAAGCAGCTATTACAGCAATAGAGATGGCAAATTTATTAAGAGAAATATAGGTAAAATCAATATGTTTGAAAATATAAAAACAATATTTTTAGATTATGATGGAACTATTCATAATAGTATAAAGATTTATGGACCTGCCTTTAGAAAAGCTTATAATTATCTAGTTAATATAGGTGAAGCTCCGGAGAAAAAATGGAATGATGAAGAAATTTCATATTGGCTAGGATTTAGTAGCAAAGCAATGTGGGAAGAATTTATGCCAGATATTGATACAGATATTAGAGATAAAGCAAGTAAAATAATAGGTAGAGAAATGGTTAGTCAAATAAATTCTAGAAAAGCAGTATTATATCCACATGCAATAGAAACTCTTAGGTATTTAAAAGCTAAGGGATATAATTTAGTATTTCTTAGTAACTGTAGTATAGGTTATAGAGATAAGGCAAAAGAAATATTTGGATTAAATAGTTACTTTGTAGAAATGGCTTGTTCTGAAGAATATGATTACATTTCTAAACATGAAATTTTAGCTAAATTAAAGAAGAAATATCCTATAGATATGGTTATGATAGGAGATAGATTTCAGGATATAGAAGCAGGAAAGAAAAATAATATTTTAACTATAGGTTGTAATTATGGATTTCATAAACTTGGTGAATTAGATGAAGCTGATATTAGAATAGATAGTATAAAACAACTAAAATATATATTATAAAAATCTCTCTTAACAAATAAGCCACAATTATTGTTTGTTAAGAGAGATTTTTAATGTTTTAGATATTAGATTTTATTTAAATTTAATAATATTTTTTGCTATTTTTATGATCTTCAACTATTCTTAAAGTTTCTCCAAATCTTTGGAAATGTACAACTTCTCTTTCTCTTAAAAATCTTAGGGTATCTCTGACACCAGGATCATCACTTAAATTTATAAGATGCTCATATGTTGCACGAGCCTTTTCTTCTGCTGCCATATCGTCATGAAGATCTGCTATAGGATCGTCTTTTGAATTTAAGAATGTAGCAGTCCATGGTACTCCTGCTGCATTGTGAGGAAATGGGCTTTTACCATGATTTGCATAATGTGCTTCAAAAGGTGTTCCTTTAATTTTTTCTATAGGAGCATCCTTTACTAACTTATAGACAATTGTACCAATGATCTCCCAGTGAGCAAGTTCTTCAGTCCCAATATCTGTAAGTATTCCTTTTGCCTGATTTGTAGGCATAGTCCATCTTTGAGTTAAATATCTTACACCTGCTGAGAGTTCTCCATCTGCTCCACCAAACTGTTCTAATATCATAGCTGCAAGTGCAGGGTTACAGGAGTCTACTCTTACAGGATATTGTATCTTTTTTTCATAAATCCACATACAATTACCTCCTTATTCCCATTTGCATTTTTTGTATTCAATATCCCAAGGCCAAGGTGAATCTATATATTGCCAAGGACACATACTCATACCCGTATACATTAATGGTCCATATTCTCTAGAATAAACTTTCATTAAATCACGATATTTTTTTGAAAATGTATTATGAAGCATTAAAGCCTTTTCATCTGCAGGGTGAGTATCAAGATAAAGATTTGTTTCAACTAAACCAAAGCTTACTTGCATAATCTCTTCTAATAATTCTAATTGTCTAGAATCCATAAATTGCACCTCCTATTAGCATCTTTTCTTTTTATTATGGATTTCATATGGCATATATAGTTCAGGAAATAATGTTCCTTTACATAATGCCTCTTTTAAATCATATACTTTACACATCTTCTGGTAAGGCACATAAGCACGAGCTAACCTATAATTTGGTCTCTCATATTCTTCATTATATTTCTTATCGTCCATACAAATTCAACTCCTTATGCTAAACTTGTTTCTATATATAATACTCTTATTGATATATATTTGTGACCAAAAAAAGGCATAAAAAATAACTCTCCTGCATATAGAGAGTTATTTATATCTGTATAAAATTATTTTAAGCGACTCATTTTCATGTATAAATTCAACTTTATCAATCATCATCCCTACTATACTCAGTTCTGAATCATGGTCTGATTCACCTGTAAGTTCCCAATAAAATTCTTCCATTTCTGTTTGTCTTGGTACATTTAATAACCTTTCAAGTCGAGAAACTCTTTTGTCTTTATAATCCAAACAATCTACATAAAAAGATATTTTGAAATATTCTTTACTGTTTTCTACATTCATATTAATGTTATTTGCTCCATGTATAAGACAAAATGTGGTTAATTCGTCAATTATTTTACTTATTTTCTTAATATCATGCTTCAATTTCAATCTCCTTTCGAAAATGTATCTAATATAGGAACAAGAACAGATGCAACAATTCCTCCAGAGAATCCATTGTTATATAGATTTACTCCCCCATGAACTACCCCAACATTCATTACTACAGCTAGATGAAGAAATCCACTTATGAATCCAGCAAAAGGACCATATTCACCAGCAATAGGTGCAAGTGTTGTACTAAATAACCCAGCAATTATAACAACTGTTGAATTTATATGCCAAATATTTAGAAGTCCTGCAGCAAATACTCCAAGTAATATTGGTATAGTATTTTTCGGATGTTTACCAAATGCAGAAAAACCTATTATTGTTAAAATTCCTCCTACAATTGGACCGTTAATTGCTCCTCCAGATATTATAACATAAATAATTGCAATTACACCCATAAGTCCCATATTTACAAAAGTATTTCCTATTCCTATTAGTAAAATAAAATCTGTAACTAGTCTTCCTGAATACTCGAATATTTCTCTATATCCTTTGAACGTTTTCTTATTTAATAAATAACCTATTAATATTAGTATTATAGAAAATGAAAGTAAAAAAACTTTCAAGAAAATATCATATTTTGAAGATAATATAGATTGGCTACTGATATCTAAACCATAACTTCTAAGTACTGCTATAAGAACGGTAGCAATAAATCCTGCTGTGAAGCCTACATTATAAATATTGTAACCATCATGTGCACGAACTAAATGGGCAGAAAGTGGAGTTATTATAAAACCAATGCCTATTCCAAAAAGCCATCCTAAAACAATTCCCTCTATGAGAGGGAGACCAAGGCCAAAGGATAATTGACTTACAATTGGAGAAAGAGCTGTAGCAAACATTGATATATATATAACAGAGCGATATTTTCTACCTTGATAAACTGAATAAATAAAAGTTCCTATATATATTGGCCAAACATTAAATATGTTTTTGCCAAAAAACGAGAATCCTGCAACAATAAATACACCAGCAATAGCTGTACCATTTATAGGTACTTTTAATTTATGTAGAAGAAATAAATTAAAAAATGTTATTATTGCGGAATTTATTAAAGTGGCGCCAATACCAGCTATTTCTAAATAGTCAGTTAAGAGTATGTCTTCGCTCCACATAATACTATATAATCCTTTTATTATTGTATCAATATCATCTAAAAAAAATGCCGAGATTGTAAATGATATAGGTAAAATTAAAAGTACATATTTTATTATAGAATTTTCGGTTTTGTCAATTTGTATAGATAAATTTCTGTTCATAAGCACCTCCAAATATTGAAAAATCATGGATATATATATTGGAAAAAAACATAGAAAGGTTTTCTTAGAGAAGTTTTTAACATAATTACTTTTTTAATTTTATCATAAATGGAAAGAAATTTAAATAAATACTTGCAAAATTTATTGTTATATCATAAAATTAGAATATATTAATATTAGGAGAGATAAATATGGATTTATATAAAAAAGATATATTTGATAAAAAATCAGAAATATTAAAATCACTAGCACATCCTATAAGATTATGTATTGTACATGGACTCATAGAACAAGAGGGTAGGAATGTTTCTACAATTCAAAGCTGTTTAAATGCTCCTCAATCCACAATATCTCAGCATTTAGCAAAACTTAAAGCTGCAGGTATTATTGAAGGAAAGAGAAATGGTACTGAAATAAATTATTATGTTATAGATGAAGATGCAAAACAAATAATAAGTTCAATTATAAAATAATGCTTATGAATGCATTATTTTTAACAATAAAATCGTATTATTCAAATATGCGAATATTACATTATAGGGGGTAATATAAATGTCAAAAAAAATAGTTATAGTAGGAGGAGTAGCAGGTGGTGCAAGTACTGCTGCCAGACTTAGAAGAATGGATGAAGATTCAGAAATAATCATGATAGAAAGAGGAGAATATATTTCTTTTGCAAATTGTGGACTTCCTTATTATATTGGAGGTACTATAGAAGAAAGAGATAACTTATTGCTTCAAACTCCAGAGGATATGAATGCTAGATTTAATATTGATGTAAGAGTTAAAAATGAAGTAATAAGTATAGACAAAGAGAAACAAGAAATTAGTATAAAAAATTTAAATAGCAATGAAGAGTATAAAGAAAGTTATGATGTTTTAGTTCTTTCACCAGGATCTACACCTTTACGACCACCAATAAAAGGAATAGATGCAGAGAATATTTTTTCATTATGGAATATACCAGATACAGATAAAATAAAGTCATATATGGATACAAAAAAACCAAAAAGAGCAGCTGTTATTGGTGGAGGGTTTATAGGACTTGAGATGGCAGAAAATCTTCACGATAAAGGACTAGAGGTTTCTATTATAGAAATGGCAGATCAAGTTATGGCTCCTGTAGATTATGAAATGGCTCAAATAGCTCATAATCATATAAGGAGTAAAAATGTTAATTTAGTATTAGAAGATGGAGTTAAAGAATTTATAAATAATAATGATGGAAGTACAACTGTAGTTTTACAAAGTGGTGATAAAATTGAAACGGATATGATAATTCTTTCAATTGGTATAAGACCTAATTCAGAGCTTGCAAAAAGCGCAGAACTTGAAACGAATAAACGTGGTGGAATAATAGTTGATGAATACTTAAAAACTTCTGATGATAACATATATGCATTAGGAGATGTTGTAGAAATAATTGATTTTAATACAAAAACCAAGACAATGGTACCTCTTGCAGGACCTGCTAATAAACAAGGTAGGATTGTTGCAAATAATATTGCAGGTAGATATGAGAAATATGAGGGGACTCAGGGAACTTCAATTGCAAAAGTATTTGATTTAACAATAGCTAGTACTGGTATAAATGAGAAAACTTTAAAGAAAAATGATTTGAAATATAAAGAGGATTATTTTGTTGCACTAATACATTCAAAATCAAATGCAGGATATTACCCAGGGGCAATACCAATGACAATAAAGTTGATATTTGATAGAAATGGAAAAGTATTAGGTTCTCAAATTGTAGGATATAATGGAGTAGATAAGAGAATAGATGTAATTGCAACAGCTATTAGATTTAATGGTACAATTTATGATTTGAAAAAATTAGAGCTTGCTTATGCACCACCTTATTCATCAGCAAAGGACCCTGTAAATATGGCAGGCTTTACAGCTGAAAACATACTAAAAGGTGATGTAGATGTTATAAATTATGATGAAATAGAAACTTTAGACATGAGTAATACTATAATTCTTGATGTTAGAGAAGATATTGAGAGACAGCTTGGTTTTATAAATGACTCTATTAATATACCTGTAGATGAATTAAGAAACAGATTAAATGAATTAGATAAAGATAAAACAATAGTAGTCTATTGTGCTATAGGAGTAAGAGGATATATTGCAACTAGAATATTAAAGCAGAATGGATTTAAAAATGTAATGAATCTAAATGGAGGATATTCTACTTTTAGTTGCATGGATTGTAATGACGATAATTGTTCAGCTGAAGCATGTAGTACAGATGTTAATTATGATGAAGCTGGAAATTTAGAAAGTACAGAGGATACAGAAAGAAAAACTGTAAAATTGAATGCTTGTGGTCTTCAGTGTCCTGGACCTATTATGCAAGTTTTTAATAAAATGAAAGAATTAGAAGACGGAGATATATTAGAAGTAAAAGCTACTGACCCTGGATTTATGAGTGATATAAAAACATGGGCAGAAAGAACAGGTAATACTTTACTATCTACTAAAAAAGAAGAAAACTCATTTTTAGCTATTTTAAAAAAGGGTAGTACAGCTGTAAAAACTCAAAATAAAGAAGTAATTAATCCTAGAGAAGATAAAAGTATGGTTGTATTTAGTGGAGATTTAGATAAAGCTATAGCTTCCTTTATAATTGCAAATGGTGCAGCATCTATGGGTAGAGAAGTTACTATGTTCTTTACATTCTGGGGATTAAATATTTTAAGAAAAGATGAGAAGGTAGAAACAGATAAAAGTTTTATGGATAAAATGTTTGCAAAAATGATGCCTAGGGGAAGTAAAAGATTAGGTCTGTCTCGTATGAATATGGCTGGTATGGGATCAAAAATGATTAGAAAAGTAATGAATGATAAAAATATTGATTCATTGGAAGAATTAATAAAAAAAGCACAAGAGAATGGTGTAAGAATAGTAGCTTGTGCAATGAGTATGGATGTTATGGGAATAAAAAGAGAAGAACTTATAGATGGAGTAGAAATAGGTGGAGTTGCAAATTATTTAGGTGCAGCAGAAAATTCAGATGTTAATCTATTTATTTAGTTATTAAAAACAAGAGCATTTTTAAAATGCTCTTGTTTTTTGTTATACAGAACATTATATGGGTATAAATCACTAAAGATTAATAGGACTTTAGACCTATATGGAGTGATTTTATGACAACTAAAAATATAATATTAAAACAAAATAACAGAATTTTTTCTATATTAATTTTAGTTTTATTAATAATTACATATGTATATATATCTTTTCAAAATTTTATTTTTTTTCAAGTTATATCAAATATTTTTGCTATAATAATTGGAATGTCAATGGCTATAATTGCATTAAATACTTATGAAATTTCACAAACTCACTATTTTACTTTTTTAGGACTTTCTTATGGTTTTGTAGCCTTCTTTGATATATTACATATTTTAATTAATCCTAATATAGGAATATTTAATTATTCTATGTCTATTCATATAAATTTATGGCTTATATCAAGAATAATTCAATCAATATCTCTTTTTGTATCATTTCTAAATTTTCATTTTAAATTTAGATTACATTTATTTTTTTTAATATATTTAAGTGTAAGTATGTTTTCCTTACTTATGATATTTATGACTAATATTTTTAACCCTTCTACTTTTGTTATAATGTTTTTTGCAATAATATTGATATCTTTAAGTATTATAACTATGTTGAAATATAAAAAGTATTTTCATAAAGAAATGTATTATATGCTTATTAGCTCTATGTTTTCACTTTTAATTTCTAATATTTTTTTTATTAACTTTTTAGGACAAGAAAATATATATATTTCATTAGGATATATATTTAAAATAATTTCTTATTATCTTTTATATAAAGCTTTAAATTTTATAAATTTAAAAGAGCCATATAAAACTCTTTTTTATAAATTAAATAAGTATAACAAACAGTTAAAAGAAAAAACAATAGAGCTTGAAAAAGTTAATAAAAAACTTTCCATACTTAGCTTAAAAGATTCATTAACAGGATTGTATAACAGATTTTATTTTGAAGAAGAAATGAGGTTAATGAATAAATTAGGATATGAAACTCTTGGAATTGTAATTGCTGATCTTGATAATATGAAAAAAGTTAATGATAATAAAGGACATTTAATAGGAGATAAATATCTTAAAGATGCTGCAAAAATATTAAAAAGTAATCTTAGGGAAGATGATACAGTAGCAAGAATAGGTGGAGATGAATTTGCCATTATATTATATGATATAAAAAAAGAGGATATAAATAGTTTAATAAATAGAATTAAAAATTCTGTTAGAGAATACAATAGAAATCATGATGAATTTGTTATGAGCATTTCTATTGGTTGGGATTTAATAAAAAATGGAGAAAAGCCTATAGAAAAAGTTTTGAAAACTGCTGATGAAAATATGTATGCAGATAAATCTAAAAACAAAAGAAAAAAACACCTTATTTTAAAAGTTAAAAATTAAACTTTCGACTATATTTTTAGATTAAAAGCTTGAGCTATCAAATAGCTCAAGCTTTTCTAGTTAATTAATTAACTTACACAAAATTGATAATTTTCTGAAAAAATATTATAATGTGAAAAGAATAAAAGATAATGGGGGTTTATATATGAATTTTGTTTTTGATAAAGATAAAAATAATGACAAAATAATTAAGCTTGAAAATTTTATAGAGAAAAATAAAGACAAGCTAGGAGTTTTGATGCCAGTTATGCAAGAAGCACAAAATATATTTGGCTATTTACCTAAAGAAATATTAGAACTTATATCCAATAAGTTAAATATTCCTATATCAGAGATATATGGTGTTGCAACTTTTTATTCTCAATTTACATTTATTCCTGAAGGTGAAAACAAGATAAACGTTTGCATAGGAACTGCTTGTTATGTTAAAGGTGCTCAAGAGATATTAGATGAAATAGAAGAAATTCTTCAAATAAAATATGGAGAGACTACAAAAGATATGAAATTTTCTATTGTAGCTGCTAGATGTTTAGGTGATTGCAGTAAAGCACCAGTAATCACAATCAATGATGATGTATATCCTATGGTGAAAAAAGAGGAGATTTCATCAATTTTAGACAAATATAGATAAATTGGGGGGAACAAATATGATTACTATGGAAAAATTAAAAGATATTAAAGATAATATAAGATCTAAACTTGTAGACAGATTAGAAAAAACAAATAATTATATAATAAATAATCAAGAAATAAAGTTAAAAGGAGATTATTATGAAAAGCAAATAAGGATTGCTCTTAAAAATTGCGATATTATTGATCCAAATAATATTGATGAATATATTGCGTTAGAAGGATATTTTGCATTATCAGAAATATTACATAATATGAGGCCTTTAGATGTTATAGAAGAATTGAAAAAATCAGGTCTTAGAGGTCGTGGAGGAGCAGGTTTTCCTACAGGTATAAAATGGGAAACAGCATATAAATATGACTCTGACAAAAAATATATAATTTGTAATGCTGATGAAGGGGATCCAGGGGCTTTTATGGATAGAAGTATATTAGAAAAAGATCCTCATTCTGTATTAGAAGCCATGGCTATAGCTGGCTATTCTATAGGATCAGATCAAGGATTTATATATGTACGAGCTGAATATCCAAAGGCAGTTGATATGTTAAAAAAAGCTATATCTCAAGCAAAAGAATATGGACTATTAGGAAAAAATATATTAGGAACAGAATTTGATTTTGATATTGAATTACGACTTGGTTCAGGTGCATTTGTATGTGGAGAGGGTACTGCACTTATGGAATCAATTGAAGGAAAAAGAGGTATGCCTAGAACTAAAGTATATAGAACAGCTCATAAAGGATTATGGCAAAAACCTACAATTATAAACAACGTAGAAACGTTTGCAAATATTCCTGTAATATTTAGAAAAGGTGTAGATTGGTTCAAAAATATAGGAACTGAAAAATCACCTGGCACAAAAGTTTTTGCACTTGTAGGTAAAGTAAAGAATGCAGGTCTTATTGAAGTGGCTATGGGTACAACATTAAATGAAATTATAGATGAGTTATCAGGTGGTACTATAGATGATAAAAAAATAAAAGCTATTCAAACAGGTGGTCCATCAGGAGGTTGTATACCCGAACATTTATTTGATACTTCAGTAGATTTTGAATCACTTGCAATGATTGGGTCTATAATGGGGTCTGGTGGAATGGTTGTAATGGATGAAGATGACTGTATGGTTGATATAGCTAAATTTTTCTTAGATTTCACAGTAGATGAATCATGTGGAAAGTGTGTTCCTTGTAGAGAAGGAACAAAGAGAATGTATGAAATATTAGATAGAATAACTAAGGGAAAAGGTACAAGAGAAGATATTGAAAGGTTAGAAAGTTTAGCAAATACAATGAGTGCAGCTTCATTATGTGGATTAGGACAAACTGCTGGGAATCCAGTTGTAAGTACTTTGAAATTTTTTAGAGATGAATATTTATCCCATATAATGGATAAAAGGTGTCCAGCAGGAAGGTGTAGTGAATTAATGAAGTACACTATAACAGATAAATGTATAGGATGTACTTCATGTGCTAGAAAATGTCCTGTTAATTGTATAAGTGGAGAAAGAAAAGAAATACATGAAATAGATCAAGATCTATGTATAAAATGTGGTTCATGTTATGAAGTGTGTCCAGTAAATGCAGTAGTTAAAGGTTAGGGGGAGCTTAAATGAAAAAAGTTACACTTACAATAGATGGAAATAACATAACTGTTCCTTCAAATTTTACAATAATGGATGCAGCTAAAAAGGTAGGCATAAAAATACCAGCATTATGTTATGATCCTAATTTAGAAATAGTATCAGCATGTAGATTATGTTTGGTGGAAATTGAAGGAACAAATAAACTTAAAACTTCATGTTCTACAAAAATAAAGGAAGGGATGGTAGTTTATACAGAAACCGAAAAATTAACAAAGATACGAAGAGAGATATTACAATTATTATTAGATAGTCATCCAAATGATTGTTTAACATGTCAAAAAGCAGGTGAATGTTTGCTTCAAGAATATTCATATAGGTATGATGTTAAATTTAGACAACATGATGGAGAAATGAGACCAAAATTATATGACATTTCTAGTCCATATATATTTAAAGATAATAGTAAATGTATACTTTGTGGGAAATGTGTTAGAACATGTAATCAAATAAAAGAAGAGAGACAAGTTTTGGCATTCGCAGATAGAGGATATGATACTAAGATTGTAGCAGACTTAAATCAAACATTTGAAGAATCAAAATGTGTATCATGTAATAGATGTGTAACTGTTTGTCCTACAGGAGCATTAATAGATAAAAGGTTAAAAGGGAAAGTAAGAGTATGGGATTCAGAAGTTAGAACTGTTGTATGTAAATCATGCTCATATGGTTGTGAATATGATGTTTTATCTACAAAAGGAAAAAATATTGCAGTGAGAGCTAAATCATCATCAAATGATAGACCTTTATGTTTAACAGGAAGGCTTATGACTGAACTTAAATATTTGGAAAACCCTGAAATTCCTTATAGAAAAATAGATGGAAAATTTGTTGAATCCAATTGGATAAGTGCACTAGGACTTAATAGTGTAATAGATAAAATAAATAAATTAGAAGAAAAAAATGTTAAAGGTGATAAAAATGATTAATATTTTAGTTGATGGTAACACCTATGAAGTAGAGGAAGGGAAAACTATTTTAGAAATATGTAAAAATATAGACATAAATATACCTACATTATGTCATGATCAAAGGTTAGAACCTCATGCTGCGTGTAGGATGTGTCTTGTTGAAATAAAGGGAAAGAAAAACTTACAAACTGCTTGTTCTACTAAAGTTAGAAGTGGAATGGAAATATCTACTTCTAACGAGAAGGTAATGGATGCAAGACGTGAAGTATTAGATTTATTACTTTCAAACCACCCTATGGAATGTTTGAATTGTGAAAAATCAGGTGATTGTAACTTACAAAATCTTGCCTATGAGTATGACTTAGAAGACGGATCATATATAGGAGAAAAAAGTAATGAAAAATTAGATAGCAGTAATCCTTTTTATACTTATGACCCAAATAAATGTATTCTCTGTGGAAAATGTGTAAGAGTGTGTAATGAACTTCAATGTACTGACGCAATAGGATATGAAAACAGAGGGTTTTCTACAAAGATAGTAGCACCATTTGATAAGAAACTTGATAAATCATCATGTGTATCTTGTGGTAATTGTGTATCAGTATGTCCAGTAGGGGCACTTTTACCTAAAAAGCTTGAAAAGTTTAGACATTGGGAAACTAAAAAAGTAAGAACTACTTGTTCATATTGTGGAGTAGGTTGTCAATTAGATTTAACTGTAAAGGATAACAAAGTACTTGGTGCCAATCCTGTATTTGATAATGGGCCAAATGATGGCCTTTTATGTGTAAAGGGGAAATTTGCATATAAATTTATAAATCATAAAGATAGACTTAAAACTCCACTTATAAAAGAAAATGGGGAGTTTAGAGAAGCAAGTTGGAATGAAGCCTATAAACTTATAAGAGAAAAAGCAAATAAGATAAAAGATGAATTTGGTAGTGATTCCTTCGCAGGACTTACATCAGCAAGGTGTACAAACGAAGAGAATTATCTTTTTCAAAAATTATTTCGTGCAGTAATAGGTACAAATAATGTCGATCATTGTGCACGTCTCTGACATTCTTCAACAGTTGCAGGTCTTGCAACTACACTTGGAAGTGGAGCTATGACAAATTCAGTTCAGGAAGTAAAAAATACAGATTGTATGTTTGTAATAGGTTCAAATACTACAGAAAATCATCCAGTAATAGGAGCTATGATGAGACAAAATAAAAGAAAAGGTGCTAAATTAATAGTAGCTGATCCAAGAGAAATACCTCTTGCAAAAGATGCAGATGTGTTTTTACAAATAAAACCTGGTACAAATATAGCTATATTAAATGGAATGATGAATGTAATAGTAAAAGAAAAATTATATGATAGAGAATATATAGAAGAAAGAACAGAAAAATTTGAATTAGTAAAAGAAGTAGTCAAAAATTATACTCCAGAAAAAGTAGCTAAAATTTGTGGAGTAAATAAAGAAGATATAATAAAGGCAGCTAGAATTTATGCGAAATCTAATAGAGCAGGAATATATTATGCAATGGGCATAACTCAACATTCTACTGGAACAAATGGTGTAATGAGTGTATCAAACCTTGCTTTAATGTGTGGAAATGTAGGAAAGGAATTTGCAGGAGTAAATCCTCTAAGAGGGCAAAATAACGTTCAAGGTGCTTGCGATATGGGAGGACTTCCAGCTGATTTACCAGGATATCAAAAAGTATTTAAAGATACAGTAAATGAAAAGTTTGAAGAAGCTTGGGGAGTTAAATTATCTAAAGAAGTAGGACTTACAATTCCAGAAATGATGCATGGTGCTGAAGAAGGCAAAGTTAAATTCATGTATATAATGGGAGAGAATCCTATGGTATCAGACCCAGATATAAATCATATTAAAAAAGCATTGGGCAAATTAGATTTTTTAGTAGTTCAGGATATATTTTTTACAGAAACAGCAGAATATGCAGATGTAGTTCTTCCTGCAGCATCATTTGCAGAAAAAGAAGGTACATTTACAAATACAGAAAGAAAAGTACAAAGAGTAAGAAAAGCAATAGATTCAGTTGGTGATTCAAAACCAGATTGGAAGATACTAATGGAAATTATGAATATCTTAGGATATGATACTTGGTATAAGAATACATCAGATATAATGGATGAAATAGCTAAAGTTACACCACAATATGGAGGGATAAGTTATAAGAGGCTTGAAAAAGAAAATTTACAATGGCCATGTTTAGATGAAAATCATCCAGGTACTAAATTCTTACATGAAAAATCTATAGCTCGTGGTAAAGGATTGTTCATTCCAGTAGAATATGTAGAAAGTGATGAAGTAGCTGATAGTAATTATCCCTTTACACTTACAACAGGTAGAATATTATATCATTATCATACTAGGACAATGACAGGACGTGTAGAAGGACTTAACAAAATAGCCCCTTCATCTTATGTAGAAATAAATGAAGTTACAGCTAAAAAATTAAATCTTTCTGATGGAGATAGAGTAAAACTCACTTCAAGACGTGGAGAAATTTTCACTACTACAAAAGTTACAAATATAGTAGGAGAAGATATATTATTTATGCCTTTTCATTTTGCAGATGGAGCCGTAAATTATCTTACAAATCCAGTATATGATGATATTGCAAAAATACCAGAATTAAAAGTAGCAGCAGTAAATTTAGAAAAGGCTAGTAATGAAGAAAAGGTGATTTCATGAAAAAATTTGGTACTGCTATAATACTTGCAGGGGGAAAAAGTTCTAGAATGGGTTTTGATAAACAATTTTTAAAAATTGACAATAGAAGGCTTATGAATTCCTTAATATCAAAGCTTAAAAATGAATTTGATGAAATAATTATAGTTACAAATAAACCTAAAGATTATATAGGGTTTAAGGCTAAAGTAACTACAGATAAAATTAAAAATGTTGGACCACTTGCAGGAATTCATGTAGGATTAATAGAAGCAAGTTCTAAATATAGTTTTGTAGTAGCCTGTGATATGCCAAATATAAATATAAAATATATCACATATATGAGAGAAAAAATAACAAATGAAATAGGTTGTATAACAGAGTATGACAATCATATAGAACCATTTAGTAGTTTTTATTCTAAAGAAATAATTAGTGATATAGAAAAGCATTTACAGACAAAAATGCGTTCAATTAATTCATTAGCTAAGAAATTAAATATATTATATATAAAAGAAAAAGAAGCAAGAAAATTTAGTCCAAATTGGGATATGTTTTTAAATATAAATACAAAAGAAGATTTGAATTTATATTTAGAAAATGAAAAATGGAGTGTTTAATATGAATGTTATAAAAAAAATAAACATAATGAAAATAAGAGGAGAAGAAACAACTAAAGAAGAGGATATTCTAATAACAGAATATCCTCTTACAATATTTGTGAATTACGAAGAAGTTGTAACCCTTTTATGTACACCGAAATCTGTAAAAGAATTAGCTATAGGATTTTTATTTTCAGAAGGTATTTTAAAGGATACGTCGAATATATTAAATATAAGTTTTAATTCAAAATATGGGTTAATATATATAGATATAGAAAATAGAAGTGAGCTAATAGAAAAACTTAGAGGAAAAAGAACTATTACATCAGGTTGTGGAAAAGGAACTATATTTTATAATGTATTAGATAGTTTTAAGTCAAAAAAAATTGAAAAACAAATGGATATAAAAATAGATCAAATAAAAAAGTTAGTGAAAAAATTTAATCATAAATCAGAATTATTTTTAAAAACTGGAGGAGTGCATAGTGTAGCTTTATGTGATAAAAATGACATATTGTTTTTTGAAGAAGATATAGGAAGGCATAATGCATTAGACAAAATACTTGGTAGATCTATGATGGAAAATATTAATTTAAATAATAAAATTGTCTTGACCTCAGGAAGAATATCATCTGAAATATTAATAAAAGTAGCAAAAGGTGGTATTTCTACAATAATATCTCGATCTGCTCCCACAAGTCTTTCAGTAGAAATGGCAAATAAATTAAATATAACATTAATAGGGTTTGCAAGAGGAGAAAAATTAAATGTATATTCTAATTTTGATATATTTAATTTAAAATAAGATAAAGGGGATGTTTTAATTGAAAAAAATATTAGTGTTATTTTTAGTTTTGATTATGAGTATTTCATTAGTAGTTGGATGTTCAAATACTGAAAATCAAGAAGAAGAAGCTTCAACAGATGAAGCAACTGATGAATTATCTAGCAAGGAAAATGATCCTATTAAGTTAGCAACTACGACATCAACAAGAGATTCAGGGCTATTAGATTATATTTTACCAAATTTTACTGATACAAATAATATAGAAGTAAATGTAATTGCAGTAGGAACAGGTAAAGCCTTACAAATGGGAAAAGATGGTGAAGCTGATGTACTTTTAGTACATGCTAAAGATTCAGAAGAAGAATTTGTAGCAGAAGGACATGGTACTGAAAGATATGATGTAATGTATAATGACTTTATTCTTGTTGGCTCTCAAGATGATCCAGCAGGCATAAAAGAAGAGTATCCAGAAGATATCTCTAAAGCTCTTGAAAAATTAAAAGAAACTGAATCTGAATTTGTATCTCGAGGTGATGATTCAGGTACTCATAAAAAAGAACTGAAAATATGGGAGAATGCAGGGATTGATCCTGCAGGAAATTGGTATATTGAAGCAGGGGCAGGTATGGCAGATGTACTTAAAATAGCAGATGAAAAACAAGCTTACACATTAACTGATAGAGCCACATATCTATCTATGAAAGATTCACTTGATTTAGATATAATAGTAGAAGGAGATTCTAATCTTTTCAATCAGTATGGAGTGATACCAGTAAATCCAGATAAGAATAATCAAATAGATAGTGAAAGTGCCATGGAGTTTGTTAATTGGATATTATCAGATGAAGCACAAGAATTAATAAAAGATTATGGAAAAGAAGAATATGGCCAGGCTTTATTTGTGCCAAATGCTAATTAATAATACACTATAGGCTGATTAAATTAATCAGCCTATAGTTATACAAATTGAGGTGACTATATGGAAAGATATGTTAGAAATCATTCATCAATAAGTCATAAAGAACAATCACAAATAAATAATTTAAATGTTGCTATAATTGGACTTGGAGGTCTTGGAGGATATGTATTAGAAAATCTATTAAGAATTGGAGTCAAAAAATTTATATTGATTGATAAAGGAAAATTTGAGGAATCTAATTTAAATAGGCAAGTATTATCTACAGAAGAAAATATAGGTGAATACAAGACTTTAGTTGCAGAAAAAAGAGCAATATCTATAGAGAAAGATGTAGTATTAAAAACATATAGCACCAAATTAGATAAAGAGAGTATAAATTTAATCAAAGAGGTAGATATAGTATTTGATTGTCTTGATTCTATAGAATCAAGGTTTGATTTAGAATATATATGTGAAAAATTAGAGTTACCATTAGTACATGGAGCAATAAGAGGATATTATGGTCAAGTAGCATTATCAAGAGAAGATAATAGAATATTTAAGAAAATATATAAAGATAATACAAAGGAAAATGAATCACTGGGAAACTTACCTATGACTTGCATGATAACAGCAAGCATTCAAGTGAATTTATCACTTAAATATTTATTTGATAATTATAGAGAAAATGAATTAATATTAATAGATTCAAATGAAATGGATATAGAAAAAATAAAAATATTATAAAGGGTAGTGAATAAATTGTACTATGATAATTATATTGAAAATATTATAAAAAACATTATAGATGCAATTATAATATCTGATGATGACGGAAATATAAAGTTTTTTAATGATGAATTACTTAATTTATTTGGATTTAGCAAAGAAAAATTAAATTCAAAAAAAGTTTATGATATTTTTGAAGGTTTTTATAGTTTTAGAGATTTATTAAATAAAAAAGAAAATATAGAAAGAGAAGAAGTATTAATAAATGCAGATAAAAATAAAATACATTTCATGGTTTCCATATATAAATTAGATAACAAAGATTTTTTATTTAAATTTGAAGATATAAAAAAGAAGAGAAAATTAAATAAAAAAATAAAAGAAAATAAAGCAATATATACTTTTGATAAAATAATTGGAAACAATAAAAGATTTAAATGTCAAATAGAATTTGCAAAGAAAATTTCTGATTCAAAATCCACAATACTTATAACAGGAGAAACAGGTACTGGAAAAGAAGTTTTTGCTCAAAGTATTCATAATATGAGCGATAGAAAAAACAAACCTTTTATAGCTATAAATTCAGCAGCAATACCAGATAACTTAATAGAATCAGAACTTTTTGGTTATGTAGAAGGAGCTTTTACAGGAGCTAAAAAAACAGGACAAATCGGCAAGTTTAAGTCAGCAGATAAAGGTACAATTTTTTTAGATGAAATAGGAGAAATGCCTTTTAATTTACAAACAAGATTACTTAGAGTAATAGAAGAAGGTATAGTAACTAGAATAGGATCTATAGATCAAGAATATGTTGATGTAAGAATAATAGCAGCAAGTAATAAAGATTTAAAAAAAGAAGTAGAAAAAGGTAATTTTAGAAAAGATTTATTTTATAGACTAAATGTATTACCACTTTCTATTTTACCATTAAGAGAGAGAAAAGATGATATACCAATTTTAATAGACTATTTTATGGACAAGATTTCAAGAAGATTAAATAAGAAAAAGGTTAAAATCACAAAATTTCAAATGGATTATTTAATTAACTATAACTGGCCTGGAAATATACGAGAATTAGAAAACTTTGTAGAACTTATAATAAACTTAGAATATATACCTAACAAATATTTTGAGAATAAAATAGAAAAAACAAAGAAAGATTTTATAATAGAAAAAAATATGACATTAGAAGAGTTAGAAAAGAATTATATAACAGATATGCTTAGAAAAAATGATAGGAATATAACTAAAGTTGCTAAAATACTAGGTATAGGTAGGAATACTTTGCATAGAAAGATAAATAAGTATGAGTTATGACATGGAGACTACGAGTTACTACATTTTGAAAATATAATGGTTATTTTTATCATATAATTATATTAATTAAATTAAAAATAACTTTTAAAAAGGAATTAAAATATGAAAATGGAGAATAGCATTAATAGTCCTAATACACTTATAATAAAAAGAATTATACCTATAGTAGTAAATATTATAACTATAATTGGAATTGGAATATTATTTGATATGGTTTTAGAGAGTATAATTTTTATTATTTCTTATGAACCAATTCGTGCATATACAGGAGGATATGATGCAGGTGATAATTTAAATTGCTATATATTTTCTTTGGCTTTAACTATAATAGCAATGATATCTATAAAATATATTCCATCATCAAATTATACTATATTATTTTTAGGTATAATATCCTCATTTATAGTATTATTACTATCTCCAGTAGAAGATAGTAATAATTTCTCTAATAAAGAAAAAGCATATAAACATAAAATTATATCAAGAATGATGTGTATTATAGAATTAGTTGTAGTGTTAATATTATTAATATTAGAACTTAATAATATTGCACTTACAATAACAATATCTTTATTTATACTTTCAATAATGATTTTATTTGGAAAAGTACAATAAATATTTATAAATAAAGTAATAGTTTTACATAGAAAATATTATCATCATAACTATAATTTAAGTCCCCCTCATATTTTTCTAATATATATTTAACATTTTTAAGTCCTATACCGTGATTAAACTTATCTTTTTTTGTGGTTAGGATTTTTTCTTGTTCTTTTAGAATTTTACCATCAAAGGTATTCTTAAAGTGCATATGAAGTATATTTCTATCATAAAATATGCTAATATGTATAAACCTTTTATCATTTTCTAATTTAGAAGTTGCTTCTATGGCATTATCTATTAAGTTTCCAATGACTATAATCATATCAAAAGAATCTAAATTTAAATCGTAAGGTATATTTAAATTCAACTCTATACTGATACCTTTTGATTTAGCAGATTGAATTTTATAATTTAATATACTATCAATATCTACATTACCAGAATTAGCAAAATCTCTTTTATCATAAGAGGAATTATTAATTTTTTCTATGTATTTTAATGCTTTTTCTTTTTTATTATTAATTATATAATTTTCTATAGCTATAAGGTGATTTTTTAAATCATGTCTTGTAGCCTTTAATTTTTTATAAGAAGAATTCATAATTTTAAATTGTTCTTCATAATATTCATTTTGTTTTTCTAATAATTTATTTTGTATTTTTTCTTTATATATTCTATTTAACATATCATATAAATAAAAAGTTACTATATTGATTATAAACAATATGAATATAGAGATTAATAATTCATATTTATTTAAATTACTATTTTGAAAAAGTAATAATGTTAAATACATAGAGCTTAAAGGGATAAAAAATACAGAGAACCAATAAATATTAGGCAATTCTATATTATTTTTTACATTTTTAGCTCCTTCAAATATTAATACTATAAGATAGCTTATTATTCGACTAAAAATTATAATAGAAATATCTAGATATGTTGACTTAAAAATAGATAAATTTATATTAACTATAAGTAAAGTAATTATAATTTCTGAAAACATCATTATTGAAATTATAAAAAATATAGAAATGATTTTCCTTTTTAAAGTTGACTTATAATTAAAAGATAGTATAAAAAAAGAAATTATATTTGTAACTAAACTAAGTAAAGGTATATTAAAAACTAAAAAAATAAAAGAAATTAGTATGTAAAAAATAAAATAAGAAAAAATTTCTATTGTTTTTATTTTTTCTCTTTCAAAAAAAACTCCCATAAATCTAAATATGGTATATACATATAAAGTATTAATTATAAGATAAAATAAGACATAATTAATAACACTCATTAAATTTCACCTATCTTCATCTGTAACTCTCGTAAATTTTTTCTAAAAGTTTGAGTAATATTTAGAATTGTATTATCTGTTAAAGTTACTTTATTGTATTTAAAGATTTTCACATGATTTATATTGATAAGATAAGATCTATGAATAAATACAAATCCATAATCATTTAATCTATTAAAAATTTCTTTTAAAGTACCGTAAAAAGAATATTTTCCATTTAGAGTATATATATTTATTTGTCTATTATTACTTTCAAAATAAAGTATATCTGTTATAGGGATACGATGACATTCTTTTTCTTTTTGATAATTAAAAAAGTTATTTTTATTTTTTATTAATTTCATAGCTGTGCTAAATGTTTTGTCCACTTTTTTGGTACTAATTGGTTTAATTAAGAAATCTAAAGGTCTTATAGAAAATAACTCCATAGCATATGAAGTTTTACTTGAAATATATATTATTTGAGTAATTTGGTCATTTATATCTTCTCTTATTTTTTTCCTAATTGGACTCCACTCATATATTTTAATTCAATATCTAAAAAAATTAAATCATATTTATTTTTATTTAATAAATTTTTGTATAAATTTTCAGCAGTATAAAATATATCTATTTCAATCTTCATATTATATTTTGGACTAATATCTAATATAATGTTTTCTAATTGATTGCATATGGCATTTTCATCATCACAAATAGCTATATTCAGCATCGTTTCACCTCTATTTTTCTAAAATTACCTTATATTGTAATTATATCATAGGATAAATAAAAATAAAGATTTAAAATTATGAGTTATTAAAGTATGAAAAATACAATCAAGCAAAGTTATTTTATAGTAAATCAGATATAACTCACCAAAAAACAAAAAGTGATTACATTATTTAATGGTTATAGAAAACAAATTAGAATATATTTATAAAACAAAAAAACTTGGGATAAATTTTTTGATTAAAAATATATTTAAAATAAAGAAGGAATATAAAAAAATTTATAGAATATAAACTATAGGAAAAGGAGGGATAAATTGCTAAATAAACTTAAAAAACTAAATATTCCGTTAATTATAGGAATTATCATAGTTTCACTTATAGTATTTATATTGATTTTTGGATATAGAATAATTCCTTTAGATCCTTTTGCTACAAATTTTGGATTACCTAAACTTGAAGGAGATACATTAAATGTTTCTAACCCACCTAATCCACCTAATAACATTAATATATGGGGAACTGATTCTATAGGGAGAGATATATTTAGTAGAGTTATTTATGGAGCTAAGTTAACTATAGGTTTAGCATTTATAACATCAATTTTTAGATTTTTAATAGCAATTCCGTTTTCTTTTTTAGCTGCATTTGGGAGTAAAAGAAGTTCAGATATAATTGATTTTTTTAACATGAGTTTTAGTGCTCTTCCTGCTATTGTAATTAGTTATATTATATTAAATTATTATTATATATATAATATGGAAATTGAGTCTGCTTTTATAGCTTACATAGTTGTGCTTTCAGTTATAGGTTGGGGTAGAGTAGGAGCTATATTAAGAGAAAAAATAGAAGACATAAAATCACAAGATTTTATAAAGGGTGAGATTGCTATAGGGAAGAGCAGTCTACTTATTGCTGTGGAGAATATATTCCCACATTTATTTGCAAATATTATAATCTATTTTTTTATAGAAATAAGCAGAGTGCTTATAATCATAGCAGAGTTAGGAGTACTTGGTATATATATTGGAGTAAATAAAATAAATCCAGAGTTATTAGAAAGGATTGATAGTACAATTACTCCAAGTTATTATCCAGAATGGGGTTCAATGCTTGCTTCAGCTAGATATGCCATATCAGCTTGGAAACCGTGGATAGTAATGTATCCTGCATTAGCTCTATTTGTCACTGTATTTGGATTTAATCTTTTAGGAGAAGGATTAAAAGAGGAAGTAAATAAGAAAAATTCTAAGTTTATAATTTTTATAAAACATATTCCATATCATTTGTCCCCAATAACTTTCATACATCAAATCAAGAATAAAGAAAAATATAAGAAAAGTATTTTAATAAAATTATCACTTGTACTAATATTAGGATTAGTTTTTTTATATCCTCCCAGCATAAGTAAATATAAAGTCGATAGTAATAGAATATATAATGAAGTAGAAGAAATATCTAACCAAAAGTATAATAATAGAGTAATAGGAACTGAAGGTCATGAGGAGTTTTCAACTTATATTGTTAAACAATTAGAAGAAAATAATATAATCCCATTATTTGAAGATGGTTATATAAATAAAGGTAATATCAATGTAGAAATGAATAATATTAAAAAAGCAGAAATGCATCTAAAAAAGGGAGAAGAAAAGATAAATTTTAAATATAAAGATGATTTTATTATGGAGAATATATATTTAAATGAAACTTCAGATTCAATATATGAAGGAAAAATTTCTGGTAAATTACTACTATATGAAGATTATTTAAATGAAAAATATAATGAAGAAGAAAATTATTTTTTAATTGTAGACAATTGGAATAGCTATAATAAGATAGCTACAGAAATAAATAAAGAGAAATTTATAACTGGTGTATTACTATCTTCTGTTACTTCACTAGAAGATATAGTTTCTTTTGTAAATATAGCAGGTTCTATCGATGATTTAAAGAAAGATAAAGAACAATTTGGATCAGCTTTCAGGGGTTATATAACAGAAGATACAGTACAAGAATTAAAAAAATATTCAAAAGAAGAATTAATTATAGAATATAAATTAAAAAATTTAAAAAATGTAGAAGTGAAAAATATAGGGGGATATATTGAAGGGGAAGGATTAGATGAGCCACCACTTATAATAGCAACTAATTATGATTATTTTTCTAATGACATTGATGATTTAGGTAATGGTGTTTTTTATAATGGTACATCAATTGCTGCTAATTTAGAAATTATGAAAGTATTATCACAAAACAATTTTACTCTTAAAAGAGATATTATTTTTCTTTTTTTTGATGGTTCTAAAGGGACAAGAGAAAAAGGTACTGATTTATTTAGAAATACTGATTTTTATAATAAACTGTCACCTTATCATTTTATAATGCAATTAAATTTTTTAGGGTATAAAAATTCAGATTCATTATCTATAGATACATCTTTACTTTATTCTGACAATAAAAATCACTACAATTTTATTAAAGGAATATTTAAAAGGGCTAAAGAATTAGGAATAGAATTTAAAATTGATAAAGTATCCAATACAAATGATGGAATAACGGATATGCATGTAAATGGAAGTAGTGGAGTATTAATAAGCTCTATCAATGACAATGAAAGGAAAGAAGTAGAAAATATAGAGCAAAATATAAATATTATTAATGAAAAAAAGTTAAAAAATCAAATTCAATTAATAATTGATGCCATAACATTATATGAATATGAATTTGATTAATATAGAAATTTAGAGAAAGGAAATTAGAATGAAAAAGTATAGAAATATAATTTTGAAATTTATTCGAAATATCATACTAGTACTTTCAGCATTAACTTTTATAATATTTTTAATCAAAATACCTGTTACTTCTGAATTTAATATAGATATTAAAAACATATCAATAAATACAAATATAAATTTTAAAGAAATTTTAAATGAAATATTTGATTATTATAAAATGATTTTTTCAGGAACATTTGGAAAAACTTCTGATAATAGAATGGTATGGTCATATATAAGACCTGGAATTAATAGGAGTATTGTTTTATTAAGCATATCATTAATATTGGCCATTATTTTAGGTATATTAAAAGGAATATATGATAGTAAAAATGATAAACCTTATAAATCCAGTATAAAAATATTATCTACTCTTGCATTAATAGCGATGCCAAATGTATTTTTAATATTATTATTACAATTTTTAGCTGTAATATTATATAGAAATGGAATAGACTTAGTACCTGCTGCAGGTTATGGAGAAATAAGACATATGATTCTTCCAATACTTGCACTAACTCTTATTCCCATGAGCTATATAGCTAGAATAACTTCACTTTCAATAGATGAAGCTTATACTAAGGAATACGTGGAAACTGCAAGGGGGAAAGGAGCTAATGATAGAAGGATATTAACTATTCATATAATTAGAAATTCTATAATTGACATATTGGACTCCTTTTCCTCTATAACTACTATAATAATTTCTACATTATTAATAGTTGAATATATGTTTGCATATCCAGGAATTGCTTATATGATGTTTAGAAAAAGTGGTGAAGACAATATAATAATAGCTATAGCTATTATTATAGGAGTATTATATTTTTTTATTACATCAATATTTAAGATTATTAAACATATACTAGACCCTAAATTAAAGGAGGAAAATATTTAATGAATAAATTTAAAAAAGTAAATATTCCTCTTTTTATTGGATTAATATTAGTTATTATTATATTTATTATATCTATTCACGGATATAGATTTATGCTATTAGATCCATTTGCAATTAATTTATCACAACCTAAAATGATAGATGGTAATTTAATAGTCAACAATCCCCCCCATCCACCTAATAATACTAATATTTGGGGAACTGATATAATTGGAAGGGATATATTTAGTAGAATTATGTATGGGGCAAAAATAACTATGTTAATAGCTGTATTTTCTGCAATTTTAAGATTTTTAATAGCATTGCCTATTTCATTTATTGCAGCATTTGGAAATAAATTAAGTAATAAAATTATTGATATATTTAATGCTACATTTAGTGCCATACCAGCTCTTATAATTACTTATATTATATTAAACTTAAAATCAATTAGAAATTTAGAAATAGATGAAGCTATTATAGCATATATAACAGTACTTACATTTATAGGATTTGGTAGAATAAGCACTATTCTTAGAGATAGAATAAAAGAGATATTAGAAAAAAGTTTTATAAAAGGAGAAATAACAGTAGGGAAAAAGAAATGGAGTATTGCTATAGAAAATATATTACCACATCTATTTGCAAGTATTATAATTTATTTTTTTATAGAAATAAGCAGAGTGCTGATAATAATAGCAGAATTAGGAGTACTTGGTATATATATTGGAGTAAATAAAATAGATCCAAATTTAATAAAAGAATTAGAACTATCTATTACTCCAAGTTATTATCCTGAATGGGGTTCAATGCTTGCTTCAGCTAGATATGCTATATCGGCTGGTAAACCATGGATAGTAATATATCCTGCACTTGCTTTATTTGTATCTGTACTTGGATTTAATCTTTTAGGAGAAGGGTTAAAGCAGGAATTAAATAAAAGAAATTCTAAGTTTATTGTGTTTTTAAAGCATATTCCATATAATTTATCTCCTATAACTTTTTATTATCAACTTAAAAATATTAGGAAATTTAAAAAAGAAGTATTAATTAAAATATCTATAATATTAATAATTTTTATAACCTTATTCATTCCTTCAAAAGTTAGTAAATATAAAGTAAGTGGTGATAGGGTTTTTAATCATGTTAAAGAATTATATAGAGATAATTATCAAATAAGTGAAGATAATTTACAAAACACTCAAGATTATATAATAAATAAATTAGAGAATTATAATACAAAATCTATTTTTTCAACAGGATATTTAGATAATGAAGATAAAGACCATTCTATAGATGTAGAAAATAGTGAATTTTATATAGATAAAGAAGAAGACATAAAATTTTTTTATAAAAGGTCCTATAATTTTAAAAATGTATATGCTAACAAATTAGATGAAAAAACATATGAAGGTGAGTTAAGAAGAAGATTATTGACTTTAGAAAATTATAAGGAAGGCAATTATAATAGTAATAATGATTATATTTTACTTGTAAATCAATATAGTTTTAGCTTTGATATTAGTTCATTACAAAAAGAACTTTCAAATAAGGATTTTATTGATGGAATTATTTATATTGGAACTAATAAAGAAATTAATGAAAAAAATGAAACTAATATTATATCACCTATAGATAAAATAGAAAAACAAAAGAGTCAAGATGGAAAAATTAATTTTATTATTTTAGTAAATGATGATACAGCTAGTAAATTAATTGAAAATGCAGACAAGGAAATAGTTTTTAATGTAAAAATAAATAAATCAGAAAAAAATGATTTAAATAATATTTTTGCTTTTATAGAAGGGGAAGATAAGGAAAAGCCTCCACTTATATTTTCTACTAATTATAACGAAAGAATAAATGGAGGTAAGGTATTAAATAAAGGGTTGCAAAATGGTTCATCTATTGCTTCTTTATTAGAGATAATAAATATATTAAAAGATAGTGAATATAAACCACAGAGAAATATATATTTTTTATTTTTAGATGGCTCTAAAGGAGAAAATATAACTCCTTATGACTCACTTAAAAAAAGTAGCTTTTATGATTCGTTGCATGATGAACATTTATTTATCTATTTAAATTACTTAGGGTATGAAAATACTGATAACATGTATATTGATGGATCATTATTAATTCCTGATAATAAATATCATTATGAAGTTGTAAAAAATCTTTCTAAGAGAGCTAAGGAATTAGAGGTTAATATAATATTAGACAAAATAGCAAAGCCAGAAGATGACATAACTACATTAAATGTAAATGGAAGTAGTGGGTTATTTTTATCTTCAATAAATTTATCTAATAGAGATGAAATAGAAAGCAATGAAATGAATCTTAGATACGTGAGTAAGGAAAATTTGAAGAATCAAACTCAATTAATATTAGATGTTATTACAATAATGGATTATGAACTGGAATAGTTGCATGGGGGAAAATCAAATGGAAAACTTATTAAAAGTAGAAAATCTTAGAACATATTTTGAATTAGAAGATAAAACTATTTATGCAGTAGATGATGTGTCATTTAATATAAAAAAAGGTGAAATAGTGGCTTTAATAGGTGAATCAGGTAGTGGGAAATCTGTAACTGCTAAATCTATAATGAATATAATACCTAGACCATTTGGAAAAATAAAAGGTGGCAAAATAATTTTTGAAAGTAAAGATTTATTAACCAAAAGCAAAGAAGAAATACAAGATATAAGAGGAAGAGACATATCTATGATATACCAAGAACCATTAAAATCTCTTAATCCTCGACTAAAAATAGGTTATCAAATAAAAGAAGTATTGAAAATTCATACTAATATAAAGGGCAGTGATGCAAAGGAAAAGGCTATAGAACTTTTAAGAAAAGTAGACATACCAGAACCTGAAAAGAGATATAATTCATATCCATATGAATTAAGTGGTGGTATGAGACAAAGGGTAATGATTGCAATGGCACTAATTTGTAATCCAAAACTTTTAATAGCAGATGAACCTACTACAGCACTTGATGTTACAATACAAGCTGAAATATTAGAGCTTATAAAGAGTCTAAAAAGTGAATTAAATATGTCAGTATTATTTATAACACATGATTTAGGAGTAGTTACAAATATAGCTGATAGGATAATGGTAATGTATAGTGGAAAGATACGAGAGATTTCATATACAAAGGAATTATATAAAAATCCACTTCATCCATATACAGTGTCTCTTATGAAATGCATACCAAGATTAAATGATCCTACAAAAGAACTTTATACTATTAAAGGAAATGTACCAGATTTAGAAACTAAAGAAAAGGGATGTGCTTTTTATCCAAGGTGCGGTAGACGTATGGATAAATGTATAGATAATAATCCAAAACTCTTAGAATATAAAAAGGGTCATTTTGTAAGATGCTGGCATTATTATAATAAAGAAATTAAATTAGAATTAAAATCTCCATTGATAAAAATTCAGGACCTCAAAAAATATTTTAATGTAAAGGATCCAAGTATAACTAAAGAAAAATCATATATTAAAGCAGTAAACAATGTATCTTTTGATATTTATGAAGGAGAAACATTTGGATTAGTAGGTGAAAGTGGTTCTGGGAAAAGTACTTTAGGATATTTATTATTAGGATTATTAAAACCAACAAATGGAAAGATTTTTTATGGAAATGATCCAATATATAGATATAATGAAGAACAGTTTAGAAAGATGAGAAAAGATTTACAAATAATATTTCAAGATGCATCATGGGCATTAGATCCAAAGATGATAGTAGAAGATATATTAACAGAACCACTTAAAATACATAATATAGTACCTAGATTTGAAAGAGAAAAAGAAGTAAAGAGACTACTTAATATAGTAGGACTTTCATCAAAAGATATGAAAAAATTTCCTCATGAATTTAGTGGTGGTCAAAGGCAGAGAATAGGTATAGCTAAAGCCATATCTACAAGACCAAAATTTATACTATGTGATGAGCCGGTTTCAGCATTAGATGTTTCAATTCAATCAAAAATATTAAATTTACTTACAGATTTACAAAAAGAATATAGTTTAACATATTTATTTATAGCCCATGGCTTAAATGTAGTAAGACATGTATCAAATACTGTAGGGGTAATGTATTTAGGAAAATTAATGGAAATAGGAAAAGTAGATGATATATATAACTCTCCAAAACATCCATATACAGAAGCACTCATATCAGCATTTCCACATCCTGATCCTGAAATAGAGCATAAAAGGATAATATTAAAAGGAGAAATACCAAGTCCTATAGATACACCTTCAGGATGTGTATTTCGTACACGCTGTCCATATAAAATGGATATATGTAAAAAAATAGAACCAAAACTTACAGAAGTTGGAGAAAATCATAAATCAGCTTGCTTCTTAGATGAAAAAGTAATAGAAAACTCAAAGTAATTACTATAATAAGTTATAACAATAAAATATATTAAGAATAAATTACAACCTAAATAAAAAAGGAATATTAAACCTTTTATAGAATATAAGAAGTATAGGAAAAGGGGCGATATTATGGAAAATTTGCTTGAAGTGAAAAATCTTACAACATATTTCAAATTAGAAAATAAGACTATTCATGCAGTAGATGATGTGTCATTTAATATAAAAAAAGGTGAAATAGTGGCCTTAATAGGTGAATCAGGTAGTGGAAAATCTGTAACTGCTAAATCTATAATGGGAATAGTACCTATTCCACCAGGTAAAATAGTAAATGGACAAGTAATATTTGAAGGAGAAGATTTATTACAAAAAAAGAATAAAGAACTTAAACACATAAGAGGAAAAGATATATCCATGATATATCAAGAGCCTATGACTTCGCTAAATCCTATGTTAAAAATAGGTTATCAAATAAAAGAAGTATTAAAAATTCATACTAATATAAAGGGTAGTGATGCAAAGGGTAAAGCTATAGAACTTTTAAGAAAAGTAGACATACCAGAACCTGAAAAGAGATATAATTCATATCCATATGAATTAAGTGGTGGTATGAGACAAAGGGTAATGATTGCCATGGCACTAATTTGTAATCCAAAACTTTTAATAGCAGATGAACCTACTACAGCACTTGATGTTACAATCCAAGCTGAAATATTAGAGCTTATAAAGAGTCTAAAAAGTGAATTAAATATGTCAGTATTATTTATAACACATGATTTAGGAGTAGTTACAAATATAGCTGATAGGATAATGGTAATGTATAGTGGAAAGATACGAGAGATTTCATATACAAAGGAATTATATAAAAATCCACTTCATCCATATACAGTGTCTCTTATGAAATGCATACCAAGATTAAATGATCCTACAAAAGAACTTTATACTATTAAAGGAAATGTACCAGATTTAGAAACTAAAGAAAAGGGATGTGCTTTTTATCCAAGGTGCGGTAGACGTATGGATAAATGTATAGATAATAATCCAAAACTCTTAGAATATAAAAAGGGTCATTTTGTAAGATGTTGGCATTATGAGGAGGACAGTAATAATGAGTAATGAAAAATTAATAGAAATTCAGAATTTAAAGAAATATTTTAATATAAATAATTCAAATATATTTAAAAATGAAAAAACATTAAAAGCAGTGGATGGGATTTCTTTTGGTATAAATAAAGGAGAAACATTTGGTTTAGTTGGTGAAAGTGGATCGGGGAAAAGTACTACAGGACTTTTGATGCTGAGGTTGCTAAGTCCTACTAGTGGTAGTGTATATGTAGAAGGTGAAGATATATATAAGTATTCTAAAGCTAAATTTAGAAAGATGAGAAAAGATTTACAAATAATATTTCAAGATGCATCGTGGGCATTAGACCCAAAGATGATAATAGAAGATATATTAACAGAACCACTTAAAATACATAATATAGTACCTAGATTTGAAAGAGAAAAAGAAGTAAAGAGACTACTTAATATAGTAGGACTTTCATCAAAAGATATGAAAAAATTCCCTCATGAATTTAGTGGTGGTCAAAGGCAGAGAATAGGTATAGCTAAAGCTATATCTACAAGACCAAAATTTATACTATGTGATGAGCCAGTTTCAGCATTAGATGTTTCAATTCAATCAAAAATATTAAATTTACTTACAGATTTACAAAAAGAATATAGTTTAACATATTTATTTATAGCCCATGGTTTAAATGTAGTAAGACATGTATCTAATACTGTAGGGGTAATGTATTTAGGAAAATTAATGGAAATAGGAAAAGTAGATGATATATATAACTCTCCAAAACATCCATATACAGAAGCACTCATATCAGCATTTCCACATCCTGATCCTGAAATAGAGCATAAAAGGATAATATTAAAAGGAGAAATACCAAGTCCTATAAATACACCTTCAGGATGTGTATTTCATACACGCTGTCCATATAAAATGGATATATGTGAAAAGTTAGAACCAAAACTTACAGAAGTTGGAGAAAATCATAAATCAGCTTGTTTTTTAGATGAAAAAGTAATAGAAAATTCTAAAGGGGGAGAGAAAATTGAATATAAATAAAAAACTTATATTAAAAATACTTTTAAATATAATAATAGGGTTTGTTACCCTTACACTTATACTTTCAGTATTAAATTTGACCCCTGATAATTTTATAGTACTTCCTTTAGGAGAAAAAAGCTTTGAAACAAATATAGAGTTTAAAGCAATTCTTAAAAATGTATTTGACTATTATGAAACTCTTTTATCAGGCACATTTGGAACTAGTAATACAAATAAAGATATATTTAATTTTGTAGAATCAAGCTTTAAAAATTCAGCAATTTTACTTTCATTTTCTCTTTTCTTTGCCATAGTATTTGGAATACTTAAAGGAATATTTGATAGCAAAAGAGAAAAGAGATATTCTTCAAATTTAAAAACATTATCTACTCTTACAATACTTGCTATGCCAGATGTATTTTTGATATTAGTATTACAGTTTTTAGCTGTAATATTATATAGAAATGGAATAAAAGTAGTACCAGCAGCAGGATATGGTGAAATAAGGCATATGATTCTTCCTATACTTTCATTAACTCTTATACCCATGAGTTATATTGCTAGAATAACATCACTTTCAATAGATCAAAATTTTGAAAAAAATTATGTTAAAACGGCTTTAGGCAAAGGTGCTTCAAATAGGAGAATAATATATATTCATGTACTTAGAAACGCAATAATGGATTTATTAGATTCATTTTCAGCTATAGCAACTATTATAATATCCACTCTTGTAGTAGTAGAGTATATGTTTGCATATCCAGGTCTTGCATATATTATGTTTAAAAATTATGAGTTAGGTGAAATCAAAGTGGTTATGGCAATGGGGATTATGATAGCTTTTCTTTACTTTTTAATAACTACAGTATTTAAGATACTAAAATATGTGCTAAACCCTAAGTTAAGAGGTGAATTGAACTGATTTTTGTAATTAGATATAAGGTTAAATAGGAAGAGAATCTGATTCTATACGGATAAGAGTATTATATAATAATGGATCACTTGTTCCAATATGGTATATATAAATATACCATATTGGAACAAAAATAAATTGAATATTCTGTAATATAGTATATAAGCTATTCTTAAAATTGGCTTCATTCTTGCAATATCATATATAAAAAGGAGGTATTTTTATGTATGGTTATATGGGTAAACTTTTAAGGGTAGATTTGACAAATAGAAAAGTTAACACAGAAAATTTAGATTTTGAAGTATCAAAGAAGTATTTAGGTTCAAGAGGTATTGGAGTTAAAATTATGATGGATGAAGTTGAAGCTGGTATAGATCCATTTAGTGAAGAAAATAAACTTATAATTGCTACAGGAGGACTTACAGGGGCACCTTTACCTACTTCTGGTAGGTATATGGTTATTACTAAATCACCTCTTACAGGTACTATTGCTATATCAAATTCAGGGGGACATTGGGGACCTAAATTTAAGGCAGCTGGATATGATTTAGTGATATTTGAGGGGAAATCTGAAAAACCAGTATATTTATATGTAGATGATGAAACAGTTGAAATCAGAGATGCAAATCATATATGGGGTAAAACATTATCTGAAACTACTGAAATATTGAATCAAGAAGCAAAGGGAAAAGTACTTGCAATAGGGCCTGCTGGAGAAAAATTATCTCTTTTAGGCTCAGTAATGAATGATATAGATAGAGCAGCTGGTCGTGGTGGTGTTGGTGCTGTAATGGGCTCTAAAAATTTAAAAGCTATTGTAGCTAATGGAACTAAAAAAGTGCTTTTATACGATAAAAACAAAACTAAGGAAGTCACTAAGTTAAAGGTGAAAACATTAAAAGAAGATCCTGTAGCAGGAAATGGTCTACCTACTTACGGTAGTGCTGTACTTGTAAATATTATAAATGAAAATGGAATATTGCCTGTTAAGAACTTTCAACAGTCTTATACAGACGATGCAGATAAAATATCAGGTGAATCTTTAAAAGAAGGACCATTATTGAAAAAATCAGCATGTTTTGCTTGTCCTATAGGTTGTGGTCGTGTTATAAAAACTAAGGATGGTAGAGTCATTGGTGGGCCTGAATATGAGACTCTTTGGTCATTTGGTTCAAATTGTGACATATATGATTTAGAAACTATAAATATATCAAATGAACTTTGTAATGAATATGGAATGGATACTATTTCAGTTGGAGCTACAATTGCAGCAGCTATGGAATTATATGAAAAAGGATATATTAAATATGAGGATATAGCAGAAGATGGATTAAGTCTAAAATGGGGAGATAAAGATGCTGTAATAGGTTGGACTGAAAAAATGGGTAAAAGAGAAGGATTTGGAAAGAAGCTATCAGAAGGATCAGCTAGACTTTGTGAATATTATGGAGCACCTGAAATTTCAATGAGTGTTAAAAAACAAGAAATAGCAGCATATGATCCCCGTGGAGTTCAAGGTCATGGTTTGACTTATGCAGTAAACAATAGAGGGGGATGTCATATTAAAGGATATATGATAAGCCCTGAAATACTCGGATATCCTGAAAAGTTAGATAGATTTTCTATTGAAGGAAAAGCTGCTTATACTAAAATATTCTTAGATCTAACAGCTGTAATTGATGCAATTGGACTTTGTGTCTTTACTACATTTGGACTCGGACTTCCTGATTATGTAGATATGTATAATGCTGTTGTAGGTGATGTTTATGACAATGATTCACTTCTTCAAGCTGGAGAGAGAATTTGGAATTTAGAAAAATTATTTAATTTAAGAGAAGGAATAGATAGCTCACAAGATAAATTGCCAAAGAGATTGTTAAAAGATCCTATTTCTAATGGTCCATCTAAGGGTCATGTTCATAGGTTAGATGAATTATTACCAGAATATTATTCAGTAAGAGGATGGGATGAACAAGGTGTTCCTACTGAAGAAACATTAGAAAAATTAGGGTTATCTGAATATAAAAAGTATGTTGAAAAAGAAATGGCATAATACAAGGTCCCATAGGGGACCTTGATATTTTAGGAGGTAACAATATTATGAATATAGAAGTTAGGCTTTTTGCTACATTTAGAGAAGGAAGAGATAAAAAGTATTTTTTAGAAATTGAAGAAGAAACTACTATAAAAGATATAGTAAAAAAATTAGAAATTAATGAAAATGAAGTAAGTCTTGGTCTTTTAAATGGAATAGATGGATCCCTTGATAGAGAAGTTAAAAATGGAGATATTATTTCCTTATTTCCACCAGTAGGTGGGGGTTAAAAATTCGGAAAATTGTGATATAATTAATTAAAGCATAAAGAAGAGAGTGATTAAATGGATTTTTTTAATGCAGTAACAGTAGAGAGAGCAAGGGAACTTACTTTAGAAAAATTTAAAGATTTTACATTTCAAACAGAAAAAGTAGATATTTTAAATGCTAATAGAAGAATATTATCTAAGGACTTATATTCTTCTATTAATGTGCCTGAATTTAATCGTTCAACTGTTGATGGATATGCTATTAAAGTAAATGATAGTCATGGGGCAAACGATTCTATACCAAGTATATTAAATATTGTAGGACAAGTAGAAATGGGAGAGTATACTGATTTAGAAGTTAATTCAGGAGAAGCCATATCTGTACCTACAGGGGGCATGATTCCTGAAGGTGCAGATGGAGTAATTATGATAGAAAATACTGAAAAGATGGATGAACATACTCTGTTGATACAAAAAGCTATATCCAAGGGAGAAAATATAATATTTAAAGGTGATGATATAAAAAAAGGAAATATAGCACTTAAAAAGAAAAAAGCATTAAATCCTGAAGATATAGGTGTTATGGCAGCACTTGGAATAAAAAGTTTAGAAGTATATAAAAAACCAAAGTTTTTTATAATCTCTACTGGAGATGAAATAATAGATATTCACGAGGAATTAAGTATTGGTAAAATTAGAGATATAAATTCTTATACTCTTAAAAGCTCTATAGAAAATATTAATTGTGAAGTGGTAGGAAAATCTATAGTAAAAGATAATTATAGTATATTAAAAGATGAAGTAAATAGAGCATTAGGAATTTCTGATATTTTACTTATTTCAGGAGGAAGTTCTGTAGGAACTAGAGATTACACTTATAATGTTATAAATTCATTTGATGATAGTGAAGTTTTTGTACATGGTATATCTATAAAACCTGGGAAACCTACTATAATAGGAAAGATTAAGAATAAGTTAGTAGTGGGGCTTCCAGGGCATCCTGTATCATCTATAGTTATATTTAAAGCTTTAGTAGAATATTTTATATACAAAAAACTTAATGTAGAAAAAATAATTCCAAGTATATTAGCAAAAGTAGATTATAATTTTGCTTCATCTCCTGGAAAAAAGACTTATCAAATGGTGAACATAAAAAAACATGAAGATGAATATCACATATCTCCTAGTTTTGGTAAATCGGGTATGATAAGTTTATTATCAAATTCTAATGGTTACATAATAATTGATGAATATGAAGAAGGTATAAATAAAGGGGAAACAAGAAAGGTATATTTATTATAGGAGATGTAAAATATGAAAAGAAATACTTATATAGATAATATTGCTGTAGAAGAAGCTAAAATTAAGTATTATAAAAAATTGAATATAAAATTTGAATGTGAAGAAATAGATGTAGTTGATTCAGTAGATAGAGTAACATATGAACCTATATATGCAAAATATTCTTCACCAAATTATAATGCAGCAGCTATGGATGGGATTGCTGTAAAATCAGGTGATACTATAGAAGCTACAGAAATAAGTCCTATTGTATTAGAAGAGAATAAAGATTTTTTGTATATTAATACTGGCAATATAATAAAAGAGCCATATGATTCAGTAATTATGATAGAAGATGTAATAGAATTAAAAGATTGTAAAGTTAAAATATTAAAATCTGCTTATCCTTGGCAACATATACGCCAAATTGGAGAAGATATTGTTGCAACAGAAATGATAATACCATCTAAGCATAAAATACGTCCTTTAGATTTAGGTGCTCTTTTATCAGGTGGGATAGAGAAGATAAAGGTTTATAAAAAACCTAAAGTTGGAATTATACCAACTGGTACAGAAATTATAGAAAACATAACAGATTTAAAAGAAGGTAAAATTATAGATTCTAATTCAAGAGTATTTAAATCAGAAATAGAAAAATTAGGAGCAATTCCTAATAGATATTCTCCAGTAAAAGATGACTATAATTTACTAAAAAAAGCTGTGTTAAAAGGTATAGAAGAAAATGATATTTTGCTTATAAATGCAGGATCATCTGCAGGTTCTAAAGATTATACTGTAAACTTAATAGAAGAATTAGGACAATTAATAGTTCATGGTATAGCTATGAAACCAGGGAAACCTACTATACTTGGAATAATAAATAAAAAACCAGTAATAGGTATTCCAGGATATCCTGTGTCGTCATATTTAGTATTTGATAAATTTGTAAAACCATTAATAAAATATTTTTTTGGAGAATATGAAGTTAAAAGAGATATAATAAGTGCTAAAATTTCAAAAAGAATAGTATCCTCTTTTAAAAATGAAGAATTAGTTAGAGTTACCCTTGGGTTTGTAGGAGATAAGTTAATAGCAACTCCACTTTCTAGTAATGCAGGGGCTACTATGAGTTTGGTAAAAGCTGATGGGGTAGCAATTATACCTAGAAATATAGAAGGAGTAGAAGCAGGGGATGAAATAGAGGTAGAATTATATAAACCTCTTAATAGAATAGAAAATACTATGGTTTCAATAGGAAGTCATGATTTAATAATGGATATTTTAGGAGATATGATTAGATTAACTTCAGGGCATGTCGGAAGTATGGGTGGAATACTTTCTATTAAAAGAGGAGAGTGTCATATATCTCCAATACATCTTTTAGATGAAAACACAGGGGAATATAATATTAGTTATGTGAAAAAATATTTTAAAGATGAAAAGATGGCACTTATAAAAGGGGTTAAGAGAGAACAAGGATTTATTGTTCAAAAGGGGAATCCTAAAAACATAAAAGACTTTAATGATTTAAAAAGAAAAGATATATCCTATATAAATAGACAAAGAGGAGCAGGAACTAGAGTATTATTTGATTATAATTTGAAATTAAATAATATAAAACCAGAAGATATAAAAGGATATAAAAGAGAATTAAATACTCATATGGCTGTAGCTACAGGGATTAAAACAGGAGGAGCAGATGTAGGAATTGGAATATATTCAGCTGCAAAAGCTTTAGAATTAGATTTTATAAAAGTCACAGATGAAGATTATGATTTTTTAGTTAGAGAAAAAGATTTAGAAAATGTCATTATAAAAAAATTCATAGATACATTAAAATCAGAAGAATTCAAACAAAGAGTTGAAAACCTTGGAGGTTATAGTTTAGAAAATTCAGGTGAATTAGTGATGATAGATTGAGTATAATTGAACTTAAATATAAAGATGAATTTGGAAAAGTTAATAAAACTAATAAATTATATCTTATAGAAAACAAAGGTATCGTAGATGACCTTAATTATAATATAGGAAAACGACAGGTATCTATTCTTTTTATAAATAGTAAAAAAGAAATAAGAAAAAAAGACTATAGAGGTCTATGTATAAAAAAATTTTATGAAAATATTCTTCTGGAAGGAATAGATGGGAAATTATTAAATGAAAATCAAAAATTTGAAATAGGAAATGCAATTATCCAGCTAAAAAAAGTGGGGAAAAGATGTTTTGATGAATGTGTATTAATCAAAGAAAAAGAGGAATGCATTTTGAAATACAATGTAGCTTTTGCAACAGTAATAAAAACTGGAGAAATAAAAGTAGGAGACATTGTAAAAAAATTATTTATTTAATATGATATATGTTTTTATAAAGATATTCTGGGTATAAGATTATTGGCAAGATATATTATTAACATTAAAGGGAGGAGTTTTATTATGAATGAAATGACAGCTGAAAATTTAAGATCTGCTTATGGTGGGGAATCACAAGCACATATGAGATATAGAATATGGGCTGATAAGGCAGAAAAAGAAGGTTTCCCAAATGTTGCAAGGTTATTTATTGCAATATCTTATGCAGAAGAAGTACATGCTACTAATCACTTTACTGCCCTTGCAAATGTAGATGGCGATTATTTAGTTGCATCAATGGGTGGATTTGGTATAGGTACTACTTCTGAAAACTTACAAGGTGCAGCAGATGGTGAACATTTTGAAATTCATCAAATGTATCCTGCATATCTAGAAGTTGCTAAAATGCAAAAAGAAAGAGCAGCAATAACTTCAATGCATTATGCTCTTGAAGCAGAAAAAGTACATGAAAGATTATATTTAGAAGCAAAAAAATCAGTAGATAAAGGCGAAGATTATGATATAGAAGATGTACATATTTGTGATGTGTGCGGATTCACAGCTATAGATGGTGCTCCAGATGTATGTCCTATATGTGGAGCAAAAAGAGAAAAATTCACAGCATTTACAAAGTAAAAAAGAAGTAAGGTTTCCTTACTTCTTTTTTACTGCTAAAATAGCTACATCATCTTCAAATTGTTCAGTATCATTGAATTGTTTTATGATATTATCCATAAATAATTCTTGATTTGTTATAAGGATATCTTTATTATTTTGAATATACATATTTATTAAGTTTATATCACGCATATCAGGAATTTGTTCATATAAACCATCAGTATATAAAAATACGATATCTCCTTTATTTATAATTCTTGTTTTTTGAGAAAAATTTGAATTTGGGGTGATACCTATTAATATATTATTATTGGATAGAAATTCAGTATTATTAGTTTCATTATCATAAAATATGGGATAAGGATGACCAGCAGAAGAATAGGTTAATTTATTTTTATAAATTGTACCTATGAATATAGAAAAGATAATATCGCTTTTATTTTCAAACATTTTATAATAAGTAGTGTTTATTTCTTCTAATAACTTTTTAGGAGTTTTATACATAGTTGCTAATTGATTAAAAAGTGCTTTTACCATAAATGAAACCATTGCAGCACTTGCCCCATGTCCCATAACATCAGCTATCATAAACCATGTTTTACCATTTGTTTCTATTGAATCGTAGCAATCTCCACCTAATGCAGTTGAAGGTATGTATCGTCCTGTAATTTTTATATTTTGAAGTTCTTTATATTTAAACATTAAAGACTTTTGAAGTATAGTACCTAATTTCAATTGCTTTTTATTTTCATTATTAATTTTAAGTTGGTATTTATTATATTTATAATTTTTCAATGCATTTTTTATTTTAAAAGAAAGAACTGATAGTTTTTCATCTGAAGATAATGGGTCAATGAAATAATCTATTGCACCTAATTCAAATAATTTTTCAACAGTATCTTTATTAAATGAATTTGAATAGACAATTATAGGAATATTAAACTCTCGTTTATTAATTAAGTAATTTATTTTATCTAGAATTTTAAATATATCTTCTAAATTCGAATCTAAGTTTAAGATTATTAAATCAATATAATTATTTTTTACAATATATAATATTTTCTCAACATTTAAACCTAAATGGACAGAAGTATTTTTTCTTCCCAGTTCTTCATAAATTAAATTTTTAATAATATCAATATTTCTTTTTTTATTTTCTATAATAATTACATCGCTTTTCATAACATTCCCCCTATGTTATAAGATTGCAATTAAATAGCTATTAATTAATTATAACATTAATTTATTAATTCACAAAATTTATTAAGTATAAAATTTAATTTTTAAAAACTGTTGTTCTGTATTTTTTTCTGGTATAATAAGTGTAGTGTTAACAGGGGTATATAATTTTAAGATTTGGGGAGGCAATTAATGTTCACAAATAAATTTAATATAGATACAAATGTCACTAAATTTCACACTATAATTACTGCAATACTGTGTATGATTATTATAATATTTGTGAGATTTAGTAGCGTATTTAATATATTTTTAGATCAACAACTATTTTTAGTTTTACATACAATATTTGAAATACTAAGTGTATTAGTATCCTTTTCTATATTTTTAGCATTGTACAATATTTATGATTTTACCAATAGCATAAGAAATGTTATATTTGCTAATACTTTCTATATAGTAGGTCTTTTAGATATAATGCATTTCTTATCTTATAGTGGTATGCCTATGTTTCTTACAGAAAATTTATCACAAAAAGCTACATCATTCTGGATATTTGCAAGAATTATAATGGCAGTAGGGTTGTTATGTGCAAGTATTTTTAAAAAAGAAACTATAACTAAAGTAAATAAAAGATATTTTATTTTATTAAGTACTATTTTTACAATTGTATTAGGTTATCTAGTTATATACAATTCAAGTATAATTCCTACTTTTTTTGATGAAAAGACAGGACTTACTATGACAAAAATAGTATTAGAATATATTGTAATGTTACTTTTAATTGTAAGTATGTATGTGATTTATAAAACTAGTAAAGAAAAAAATAGCATATTAACTAGAAATATGTTAATAGCTATAACTATAGCAATAGCATCTGAAATAATATTTACTATGTATATAGACGTACATGATAGTATAAATTTATTAGGACATGTATTTAAGGTTATTTCTTATTTTATTATATTTAGAGTTTTATTTATTGAAAATATCAAAGATCCATATAGAAAAGCTTCTGAAATGAGAGAACAACTAAATAATCATGTAATTAGGCTTGAAGATATTGCAAAGCAGAAAACAAAGGAAATGGCTATAGCAAATTATAAGCTTAAAAATATGAATAATAAGATGTTAAAAGAACTAGATGCTGCAAAACAAATACAAATGGCATTAGTGCCTAAAAAATATGAGAATCATTTAGGTATTAAATTTTACTCTGAATATATTCCTTGGGGAAAGTTAAGTGGTGATTCATATAAATATTTTAAAATAGATGAAAAGAATTTAGGTATGTTTTTAATAGATGTATCAGGGCATGGTGTATCTTCCGCAATGCTTACTATATTTGCAGATAGAGTATTAACACCTTTCGATGCTGAAGTTGAAGAAGATAAGGAATTTTATTTAAATCCTAAAGAAGTATTAAAAGATTTTTATGAAGTGTTTAATGAATCGGATTTTCCAGAAGAAACTCACATGGTTATGTTATATGGAGTTTTAAATATAGAGACAAGTGAGTTTACGTATTCTTCAGCAGGACTTAATTGTAATCCAATTCATATTAAAAATAATGGTGAAATACAATTATTAGAACTTAAAGATGGATTTCCAATATGTAAATTAGGAAGTATTTTCGTACCTGATTATCATAATGAAACAATAAAATTAGGACGAGAAGATAGAATTCTGTTTTTTACTGATGGAGTAATAGAAGAGACTAATAATACTAAGGAGCAATATGGTCTTTCAAGGCTAAAAGATTTAATTAAAGATAAATCTTACCTGAATTCTAAGGGGCTTTTGAAAAAAATATGCGATGATTTAACTGAATTTAGAGGCGAAGCTCAAATGGAAGATGATATTACTATGTACATTATGGACTTTACTAAAAGATAAAGGAAAGTGATATATTTGAAAAAAGTTTTAGCAATTTTATTTATAGTTATCTTTACTATTACAATAACTATTGGTTGTTCAGATTTAGATAATAGTGAAAAATTAGAGCAAAATGAAAGTAAGGGTCAAGAACAAGATGAAAATAATATAGTAGAAGAAGAAATAGAAAAACATAGTGAACTTTCACTATCTGCTACAGGGGATATTATGTTTCATGGTGCTCAACTTAAATCTGCATATAATAATAATACAAAAGAATATGAATTTAATAGAGTATTTGAAAATGTAAAACCTCACTTAGAAAATTCAGATATAGCAATAGCTAATTTTGAAACTACTACAGCAGGAAGTGAAATGCCCGTATCAAGTTATCCTTCATTTAATAGTCCAGACTCTACTATAGATGCTTTAAAATATGCAGGATTTGATATATTAACAACTGCAAATAATCATTCTTTAGATACTGGTAAAACAGGAATATTAAACACTATAAAAAACATAGAAAATAATGGTTTAGATTATATAGGTACTAGTGAAGAAGAGTATAGACCATTTATATTAAAGGAAAAGAATGATATTACATTATCATTTTTATCATATACTTATGGTTTAAATGGAAATGATAGTAGATTAAACTCTAAAGAATTAGATAATATGGTTAATTTAATTGCTGAAGATAAAATGGAAGCAGATATCAAAAAAGCTAAAAATGTATCAGATAAAGTAGTAGTTTTTATACATTGGGGCAATGAATATAGTAGAGAACCAAGTGAAGCTCAAATGCAATTAGCAGATAAAATATTTGAGTGGGGGGCAGATATTATATTAGGTAGTCATCCTCATGTTATTCAAAGGTCAGAAATAATAAAGAAAAATGGCGAAAATAAATTTATAATATATTCAATGGGAAATTTTATATCAAATCAAAGAAGAGAAACCTTACCAAATACTAGAAATAATATTTATACAGAAGATGGTGTAATTGTTAATATCGATTTTAAAAAGGATTTAGAAACCAAAGAAACTATAATAGAGGATGTAAGATATATTCCTACTTGGGTATACAAATATCCTGAAAATGGTAAAGATGAATATAGAATACTTCCTATAGCAGATTTTATAGATAGTGATACTTTGTCACAAGGAACAATAGAAAGATTAAAAAATTCACATAAACAAACTATGGATTTAATGGAAAAGGTAGAGATAGTAGAATAATTTAATTAGAGATATCTAAAGATATCTCTAATTTTTTAATCATAAATATAACATAAATAACATATAGTTATATTTAGTGGTTTTAAATTTTTACAATATGTAATATAATTTTATTATAGACAAAAACAAAAATAGTATAGAGGTGTTAGGTTTGGAGTATTTTAGAGGGCTTATATTAAATATAGGATTAAGAGATATAATAGATATGATAATAGTAGCAATTGCATTTTATAAGATTTATACTTTAGTTAGAGAAACTAGAGCAGAACAACTTATAAAAGGTATAGTTGTATTGTTAGTAGCTACAAAAATGAGTGAATGGTTGAGACTATTTACAACAAATTGGATATTAGAAAGAACTATGACTGTGGGAGTAATTGCACTTTTAATAGTTTTTCAGCCTGAACTTAGAAGAGCACTTGAGTATATAGGTAGGAGCAGATTTTTCACCAAATCTTTTATTGAAATAAAAGAGGAAGATATCTCTCATGTAATTGAAGAAATTGTTGAAGCCTCCGCTTCACTTTCAAGACAAAAAATAGGTGCTTTAATAGTTTTTGAAAGAGAAACTGGACTTTCTGAAATTGTTGAAACTGGAAATATTATAAAAGGTTCTGTTTCTAGTGGACTTCTTATAAACATATTTATTCCAAATACTCCTCTCCACGATGGCGCAGTAATAATAAAAGATAATACAATAAGAGCTGCTGGTTGTGTATTACCTTTAAGTGAAAATATGAGTATAAGTAAGGAATTGGGTACAAGACATAGAGCAGCTCTAGGGGTTTCAGAAAGATCAGATGCATTAGCTATAGTAGTTTCAGAAGAAACAGGGGCTATTTCTATAGCAGATAGAGGAAAATTGTCCAGATATGTGGATATACAAACACTTAGACAAATACTTCAAAATATGTACAAACATCATGTTAAAAAGAAACAAGGTTTAATTGACAGATGGAGGAATATATATGAAAAAGATAGATCTTAAAAATAAAAATTTTACAATGAAAATAGTTGCTGCTTTTTTTGCCTTCATCATGTGGACCTATGTAATGAGTGAAGTTAATCCTAGAATAGTAAAACCAATATCCAATGTAAAAGTAGAAATATTAAATGAAGAAAGTTTAGAAGAGAATAATTTAACTCTTATGGATATAAGTGATGATACTATTACAGTAGAAGTAAGAGGGCGAAGAAATGATGTAATTAATATTAAACCAAGTGATATAACAGCTACCATTGATTTAAAAGGTTATAGAGCAGGAATAAATAAAGTTCCTATAAAAATACCTGACTTATATAATGCTGAAATAGTAGATTCTTCACCTGAATTACTTACAGTAAATATTGATAAGTTGATTGAGAAGCAAATGCCTATATCAGTAGAATTAATAGGAGATCCTATAGATGGTTATGCTGCAGGTGAAATAGATATAAATCCGTCAGAAGTATTAGTAAAAGGACCTAGAAGTATAGTAAATAATGTTGATAAAGTAAGAGCAAATGTAAATATAGATGGTATACAAAATGATATAAAAAGAACTGTGCCTATGAAACTTTTAAATAGTGATGGTGACGAAATATCTAGATTAGAAAAGGATCCTAATACAGTAAATGTTGAAGTATCTATATTAAAATTAAAAGAGGTAAGCGTAGAGCCAGTAATAAAGGGTAATCCTTTGGTAGATCATGAAATAACTGATGTTGAAATAGAACCAAAAAAAGTAACAATAAAAGGAAGAGAAGATGTTTTAGAAGGTGTTGAAACAATAAAAACTAAACCTATAGACATTAGTTATGAGTCTGATGATTTAGATAAACAAGTAGAATTAGACCTTCCAGAAGGGATATATTTAGTAGGAGATAAAGAATTAAAAATAAATGTAAAAATATCTGAAAATGAAAAAAATACATTTGAATTTGACAAAAATGATATAAAAGCTAAAAACATAGATGAAGGATTAAAGTTTAAATTAGCAGAATCAGAAGATGATACAAATGTAAGTATTTCAATCACTGCACTTGAAGATATAATGAAAGACTTAGATAAAAATGATTTTGAATTATTTATAGATCTGAAAGATATATCTGAGGGAGAACATACTGTAGATATAGAAGTTAACACACCTGAAGGAGTTATATTAGAAAGTATAGATCCTAAAACTCTAAAAATAGTAGTTGAAGTAAAAGATGAATCTGAAGATGAAGACGAAGGTTCAGAAGATAATAATATCCAAGATGAAAATACTGAATAATAAGGATTTGATAGTTTGAGGAAAGAACTTGAAGTTATATTAAATTCAACTCATGATGCTATGATTGCAGTAAATAAATATGGGGTGATTACTCTTTTTAATAAAGCTGCAGAAAAGCTGACTGGTATAAATAAGGAATATGCTTTAAATAGAGAAGTGAAAAAGGTAATTTTAAATACAAGACTTAATCATATATTAGAAACAGGAGATTTTGAATTAAATCGCAAACAGGATTTAGGAAATATAAAAATAATTACTAATAGAATGCCAGTTATAAATGAAAAAGGTGAAATCATTGGAGCAGTAGCCGTATTTAGAGATATAACTGATATAAAAGAACTTGCAAGTCAAGTAACTAATTTAAAAGAAGTACAATCAATGTTAGAAGCTATTTTTTATTCAACTCAAGATGCAATATCTGTAGTAGATCAAAATGGAATTAATCTAATGATTAATCCCGCTTATACTAAACTTACTGGATTAAGTGAAAAAGATATAATAGGTAAGATTGCTACTGCAGATATAGCAGAAGGGGAGAGTATACATTTAAAGGTACTAGAAACAAAGAAAAAAATTAAAAATGCTAAAATGAAAGTAGGACCAATGGGTAAAGAAGTAATTGCTACTGCAGCTCCTATAATTGTTGATAATGAATTAAGAGGAAGTGTAGGAGTATTACATGATTTATCTGATATTGTGAAAGTTACAAATGAATTAAAACTTGCAAAGAAAATAATTAGAAGCTTAGAAGCAAAATACACTTTTGAGGATATTGTAGGAGAAAATAGACTCTTAAAAAATGCAATAGAAAAAGCAAGAAAAGCGGCTAAAGTACCTGCTACAGTATTATTAAGAGGAGAAAGTGGAACTGGAAAAGAATTATTTGCACATGCAATTCATAATGAAAGTGATAGGAAATTTAATCAATTTATAAAGGTTAATTGTGCTGCAATAAGTGAATCACTTCTTGAGTCAGAACTTTTTGGATACGAGGAAGGGGCATTTACTGGAGCTAAAAAGGGAGGCAAGAAAGGATTATTTGAACAAGCCTCTGGAGGGACTATTTTCTTAGATGAAATAGGAGAAGTAAGTCCAAACATTCAAGTAAAACTACTTAGAGTGTTACAAGAGAAAGAAATAATAAAAGTAGGGGCTACAAAACCTATAGATATAAATGTTAGGATAATAGGAGCTACTAATATGGATTTAGAAAAAGCAGTAAAAGAATCCAGATTTCGAGAAGATTTATATTATAGATTAAATGTGTTACCTATTCATATTCCAGCACTTAGATATAGAAAAGAAGATTTACAAGATTTAGTATATAATTCTATAAGAAAGTTAAATCAAGAATATGGAAGAGCAGTAGTAGAAATTTCTGATTTAGCATTAGAGATACTTTCATTGCATGATTGGCCAGGAAATGTTAGAGAGTTAGAAAATGTAATAGGTAGATCAATAATAAATATGAAAGTAAATGAATATAAAATAGAAAAAAGACACTTACCTAAAATAACTGAGAACTATATTGAAAAAAACCAGTTTCTTAACAATGATGAATTCACATCACAAAAAACACCAGAATCTTTAAAAACTATATTAGAAAATAAAGAAAAAGAGTATTTAATTCATATATTAAATAGATTTGAAGGCAATAAGACTAAAGCTGCAAAAATTTTAGACATCTCCATAAGGAGTCTATATTACAAATTAGAAAAATACAATATTGTTTAATTGCAACATTTTGCACAAATTGATTTTTGTGCAAAATGTTGCATGCAATAAATTTCAGAAATAAATTAATTATATTTTATTTATCTATAAGGTGTATTCAAAAGTTAGCATTATTCACCAATACAGGGAAAATGTTTTCAAATGAATAGATAAATTTCATCAATCTTTTTTTGGCATATAAATTGCATTATATATTAAAAGAAAATTAATGGGAGTGAAATAATGAAAGAGTATATCTTAGCTATCAATCCTGGTTCAACTTCAACTAAAATTGGTATATTTAAAGAAAATAAAAAAGTTTTAGAGAAAAAAATAAATCATAACTTAAAAGACTTAGAAGTTTTTGATAAGGTTACAGATCAATATGAATATAGACTTAATATGATAGAATCAGTATTAGAAAATGAAGGCTTTGCTCTTGATACATTTAAAGTAGTAGTAGGGCGTGGGGGGCTTTTAAGACCTATACCCGCAGGAATATATAAAATTAGTGATGAGATGATTAAAGATTTAAAAAATGCTGTAAGAGGTGAGCATGCATCTAATTTAGGTGCATTAATAGCAAAAGGATTAGCAGAAAAAATAAATGTAGATTCATTTATAGTTGATCCTGTTGCAGTTGATGAATTTAGAGATATAGCTAGAATATCTGGAATACCGGAAATAGAAAGAAAATCTCTATTACATGCATTAAATATCAGGGCTATATCATATAAATTTTCAGATGATATTAATAAGGATTTTAAAGAGTTAAACTTAATAACAGTTCACCTTGGAGGAGGAATTTCTGTAGCTGCAATAGAAAAAGGCAGAATAATAGATGTAAATAATGCTAATGAAATGGGACCTTTTTCTCCAGAAAGAGCAGGTGAATTACCAGTAGGAGATTTAGTAAAACTTTGTTTTTCAGGTGATTATACAGAAATAGAAATGAAGAAAAAAATAAAAGGAAAAGCAGGGCTAGTAGCTTATTTAAATACTAATAATGCTATAGAAGTAGAAGAAAAAATTAAATCTGGCGATAAGTATACTAAATTAATTTATGATTCTATGGCATATCAAATAGCAAAAGAAATTGGAAAGATGAGTACAGTATTAAAGGGAAATGTTGATTATATAGTTATTACTGGAGGAATGGCTTATTCTAACATGCTTGTCCAATATATTAAGGATATGGTTAGCTTTATAGCTCCCATAAAAATATATCCTGGTGAAGATGAATTGGAAGCTTTAAATGATGGAGCTATTAGAGTATTGAATTCAAAAGAAAAAATAAAAATATATGAAAAAGAGGTGTATTCAAATGATTAAAGATTTTAAAGATATTTTAGATTTAGCAAGAAAAAAAGGTCCAAGAACATTATCAGTAGCAGTTGCACAAGACAAAGAAGTTTTACAGGCTGCAAAGAAAGCAAAAGATGAGAAAATAGCAGATTCAATTTTAGTAGGTGATAAGGAAGAAATTAAAAATATAGCAAAAGATATAAATATGGACTTAAACGAGTTTGAAGTTGTGGATATAAAAGATAAAAAAGAAGCTTCACTTAAGGCTGTAGAACTTGTAAGCAAGGGAAAAGCTGACTTAGTTATGAAGGGGATTGTTGATACTTCAATAATACTTAAAGCAGTTTTAGATAAAGAAGTAGGACTTAAAACTGGAAACTTATTAAGTCATGTTGTAGCTTTTGATATACCTACTTATGAAAAAATATTATTAGTGTCAGATGCAGCAATGAATATAGATCCAGACTTAGAAGCAAAGAAAAAAATATTAGAAAATGCTAATTTTGTAGCTCATTCTTTAGATATTGAAAAACCTAAAGTTGCTGTAATTTGTGCTAAAGAAAAAGTAAATCCTAAAATGCCAGATACAGTGGATGCAGCTGAACTTACAAAGATGAATGAAAATGGAGAAATAACTGGATGCATGGTAAAAGGCCCATTTGCACTAGACAATGCTATATCAAAACAAGCAGCAATTCATAAAGGTATAGAACATCCTGTAGCTGGAGATGCTGATATTTTACTTATGCCTGATATTGAAGCAGGAAATATTTTTTATAAATCTTTAGTATTTTTGGCAAATGCAAACATTGCTGGTGTTATAGTTGGAGCAAAAGCTCCTGTAGTATTAACATCTAGAGCAGATGATGATGAGGCGAAATTTAATTCAATAGCATTAGGTGTTTTAATGGCATCAAAGAATAAGGAGGCAGAATAAATGACAAATGTTTATAGATTATTAGTAATCAATCCTGGTTCCACATCTACCAAAATTGCAATTTTTGATAATGAAAAATTAGTTTTAGAAGAGACTTTAAGACATTCTACTGAAGAGCTTTCACCATATGAAAGTATGTATGATCAGTTTGAATTCAGAAAAAATATTATACTAAAAACTTTAAGTGATAAAGAAATAAATATTACTAAATTATCTGCAGTTGTGGGTCGTGGTGGATTATTAAAACCAATCTCAGGTGGAACATATAGTGTAGATGAAAAAATGATAGAAGACTTAAAAGTAGGAGTATTAGGGGAACATGCTTCTAATTTAGGTGGTATAATAGCTGGAGAAATAGCTACTGGGTTAAATATTCCTTCATATATAGTAGATCCTGTTGTTGTTGATGAAATGCAAGATGTAGCTAGAATATCTGGAATGCCTGAACTTGAAAGAAAAAGTATTTTTCATGCATTAAATCAAAAAGCAGTTGCAAGACGTGCATCAGATGAATTAAAAAAATCATATGAAGAATTAAATTTCATAGTTGCTCATTTAGGTGGTGGAGTCTCAGTAGGTGCACATAAAAAAGGTAAAGTTATAGATGTAAATAATGCATTAGATGGAGATGGTCCATTTTCACCAGAAAGATCAGGTGGTCTTCCATCAGGGGATTTAGCTAAAATGTGTTATTCTGGAAAGTATACTTTAGATGATATAAAAAAGAAAATAAAAGGAAAAGGTGGACTTGTAGCTTATTTATGTACAAATGATGCAAGAGAAGTAACCAAGATGATAGATAATGGAGATAAGAAAGCAGAATTAGTTTATAAAGCTATGGCATATCAAGTATCAAAAGAAATAGGAGCTTGTGCTGCTGTATTAAAAGGACAAGTTGATGGGATTATACTTACAGGTGGTATAGCATATGATGATAATTTTATTTCTTGGATAAAAGAAAGTGTAGAGTTTATAAGTAAAGTATTTGTTTATCCAGGAGAAGATGAGATGATAGCACTTGCTCAAGGAGGACTTAGAGTATTAAGAGGAGAAGAAAAAGCAAAACAATATACTGATTAATCAACAAAGGATGATTATATGTTAAATGATAATAGAATAAGGATAATTACAGGACATTATGGAAGTGGGAAGACTGAATTTGCTGTTAACTATGCTATACAATTAGCTAAAGCTAACAAAAAGACAGCTATAGCAGATCTAGATGTTGTAAATCCCTATTTTAGAAGCAGGGAAAAAGAAGAGTTTTTAAGTGATTTAGGTATAAGAGTTATTGGAAGTTCAATTAAAGGGCTTGCATCTGATGTCCCTGCTGTTTCTGGAGAAATACTCACTCCATTACAAGATAATACATTTGATGCAGTATTAGATGTAGGAGGTGACCCAGCAGGTGCTCGTGCTCTAGGAAGATATTATGAATATTTTATAGAAGGAAATTATGATATGTTTTTTGTAATAAATGCAAACAGACCAGAAACTAGAGAAGTTGAGAAAACTATTCAATATCTTAAAAATATAGAAATTCAATCTAGGGCTAAGGTAACAGGCATAATAAATAACACACATTTATTAAAATCAACAACAGTTGAAGATGTTATAAGAGGTCAAAAACTATGTGAAGAGGTATCAAAGAATTTAAATATTCCTATTAAATATATCTCATGTATAGAAAGTATTGTAAAAGATTTACCTAATGATTTAGAAGGTGAAATTTTTCCAATAAAGATGTATATGAGAGAAGAATGGATGAGCTAATATTAAGGAGGGTTTTAAATGGCAAAGGCAAAAGGTAAAGTTACTTTTAGAGAGGATAGATGTAAAGGTTGTGAATTATGTACAACTGTTTGTCCTGTAAACATTGTTGTTATGAATAGAGAAAAAATAAATATTAAAGGATACTATCCAGCTACTGTATCTGATATGGATAAATGTATAGGATGTGCAAATTGTGCAACTATTTGTCCAGATACTGTAATTGAAGTTGAAAGAGTAATTGAAAAATAATTAGGAGGGGAAAAAATGACTAAAGTATTAATGAAAGGTAATGAAGCAATAGGAGCAGCTGCTATAAAGGCAGGTTGTAATTATTTCTTTGGTTATCCAATAACACCACAAAATGAATTACCTGAATATATGGCTAGAGAATTACCTGGAGTAGGAGGAGTATTTTTACAAGCAGAATCTGAGGTTGCTGCAATAAATATGGTTTATGGTGCTGCTGGAGCAGGTGCACGTGTTATGACATCTTCTTCAAGTCCAGGAATAGCTTTAAAACAAGAAGGAATTTCTTATATTGCTGGAGCAGAATTACCTTGTGTAATTGTAAATATAGTTAGAGGTGGTCCAGGATTAGGTGGTATTCAACCTGCACAATCAGATTATTATCAATCTACACGTGGTGGAGGAAATGGAGACTATAGACATTTAGTATATGCTCCTGCTACAATTCAAGAAACAGTAGATTTAGTAATGGAAGCTTTTGATGTAGCTGAACAATACAGAAACCCAGTAATGGTAATAGGTGATGGTATGATAGGACAGATGATGGAACCAGTTGAATTTAAAGAACCTAAAAAAAGACCAATTGAACCTAAAACATGGGCAACTGATGGAACAAAAGGAAAAAGAAAGCCTAATATAATAAATTCTTTATTTATAGACCCTCAAGAATTAGAAGATCACGTATTAAGACTTGAAAAGAAATATGATGAAATAAAGAAAAATGAAACTAGATACGAAAACTACAATGTATCTGATGCTGATGTAGTTGTTGTAGCATATGGTACTACTTCTAGAATCGTAAAAAATGCAATTGCTAAGTGTGAAGAAGAAGGTATGAAAGTAGGTCTTATTAGACCAATTACATTATGGCCTTTCCCAGACAAAGCATTTGAAGAAATAACTGATAAAACTAAAGGGGTACTTACAGTAGAAATGAGTACAGGACAAATGATAGATGATGTTAAAATCGCAATAAATGGCAAAAAGCCAGTTCATTTCTATGGAAGAACTGGAGGAATGGTTCCAACACCAGATGCTATAGTAGAAGAAATTAAAAAAATTGCAAGGGGTGAAAAGTAATGGCAAAGGTATTTGAAAGAACTAATGGATTAGTAGATATACCAACTCATTACTGTCCAGGTTGTACACATGGTATAATTCATAGATTAGTTGGAGAAGTATTAGAAGAGTTAGATGTATTAGGTGAAACTATAGGTGTAGCTCCTGTAGGTTGTTCTGTATTTGCATATAATTATTTTAATTGTGACATGCATGAAGCAGCTCATGGTAGAGCACCAGCTGTAGCTACAGGAATTAAAAGAGTACATCCAGATAAAGTAGTATTCACTTATCAAGGTGATGGGGACCTTGCATCAATTGGAGCGGCAGAAATTATTCATGCAGCAGCAAGAGGAGAAAAGATAACTACAATATTTGTAAATAATGCTATATATGGAATGACAGGTGGACAAATGGCTCCAACTACACTTGTAGGACAAAAAGCTACTACATCACCATTTGGTAGAGATGTATCACATGCAGGTATGCCTATAAAAGTATCAGAGATGCTTGCAACTTTAGATGGAGCTAAGTTTGTTGAAAGAGTTTCTGTTCATAATGCGAAACAAGTTAGAAAGGCAAAAAAAGCTATAAAAAAAGCATTTGAACTTCAATTAAGTGGAGAAGGTTTTGGGATTGTTGAAGTATTATCAACTTGTCCTACAAACTGGGGTGTAACTCCTGTAGAGGCATTAAGTTGGTTAGAAGAAAATATGATACCATATTATCCATTAGGAAATATATGTTCACCTAAGGAGGCGAAATAATATGCAAGAAAGAGTTATAATGGCAGGTTTTGGTGGTCAAGGTGTAATGAGTATAGGACAATTATTAACTTATGCAGGAATGATAGAAAACAAGAATGTTTCTTGGCTTCCATCTTACGGTCCAGAGATGCGTGGAGGTACTGCAAACTGTAATGTAATGGTTTCTGATACTAATATAGGTTCACCTATAGTTACTGAAGCTACTGCAGCAATTGTTATGAATAGACCATCTTTAGATAAATTTGAAAAAGATATAGTTAAAGATGGTAACTTATTAATAAATAGTTCTCTTATAGATAGAAAAGTTGAAAGAGACGATTTAAAAGCATATTATATACCTGCCAATGAAATAGCAAATGAACTAGGTAACGCAAGAGTAGCAAATATGGTTATGCTTGGTGCGTATTTAGAGCTTACAAATGCAGTGAAAATAGAATCAATACTTGAAGCATTTAAGAAAGTGTTTGGTGAATCAAAATCTCATCTAATACCAATAAATAAAGAAGCACTTGAAAAAGGTGCAGAACTTATAAAATAAAACTAAAACATCTGAGAAAATTTCTCAGATGTTTTTTAGTGTTAATTTTTTATGAAAGTTGAAAAATAAAATATTCATTTTTTATCACTAATTGTATGTTTATCACATATTAATGAAAGGTAAAAAACAATAATAATCTGTATTTAAAATAGTCAGAACTATTAATATATCTTAATATTTAAAATGAATAATTAGGTTGAATTATAGGTATCAACTCTATATAATGAAGTTGAAAAACAGGTTAAAACCTGGCATAAAAAAGGAGATGTAAATGTGGAACTTGCTAATAAGGCAAAATTTAAATCACGTTCAAAAAGTGATTCAAATGACTTGCCTCATTCGTTGAGATTAGTTTCAGTAATTTTAGGAGGATTATTATGTGCTGTCGCAATTAATGGTTTTTTCATACCAAATAATTTGCTTAGTGGAGGAGCTAGTGGAATTGCTTTAATGATACATTATTTAACTGAGCTTCCTACAGGTCTATTAGTATTTTTACTCAATGTACCAATTTTTATGGTAGGCCTTAAAGTAGTAGATAGAGATTTTTTACTTTATAGCTTTATATCAATGTTCTCCATGTCATTGTTACTAAACTTAACAGAAGATATTGGATTTTATATTGAAATAAATGATTTACTACTAGAAACCATACTTGGTGGATTATTAAATGGAATAGGTATGGGTATAATGTTCAGAAACAAAGCTTCTCAAGGTGGAATGGATATTATAGCAGCTATATTGAAGAAGAAACTAAATATAGATATAGGCTCAGCACTAATGGGAGTAAATTTATTGATAATAGGATTGTCATCATTCCTATTTGGTTTAAAACTAGCAATGTACACATTAATAGGATTATATATAGGATATAAAATATTAGATAAAGTACAAGAAGGATTAGATACTAACCAAACTGTAATGCTTATATCATCTAAACCAGAAACAGTAGCAAAAGAAATATTCAGTGAACTTGGAAGAGGAGCTACGTTTTTGAATGGTGAAGGAGCATATACACATGACGATAAAAAAATAATTTATTGTACAGTAACTTCAACTCAAATAGGTAAATTAAAAGAAATAGTTACAAATATAGATAAAGATGCTTTCATCAATATATCGCAAAGTAAAGAAGTGAAGGGTAAAGGATTTAGAAATGTAGAGTTTTAAAAAGTAGACTTTTGTCTACTTTTTTTATTGCATTAAATTTATAATTTTATATAATTCGACAAAAATTGTCATAGCGCTGATAAATTAGAGCTTGAGTATACTTTATTACTATGGTATTATAATAAAGTATCTAAATTCAGGAGGTTTAAAAATGGGAAAATTATTTGGGACTGATGGAGTAAGAGGAGTAGCAAATAAAGATTTAACTGTAGAACTAGCTTACAAACTGGGTAGAATAGGTGGATATTTACTTACAAAAGGTAAAGAAAAAGCAAAGATAGTAGTAGGAATGGATACTAGAATTTCTGGTGATATGTTAGAGGCAGCTCTTATATCAGGTATTTGTTCTGCTGGTGTAGATGTATTATCTGTAGGAGTATTACCAACACCTGCTATAGCATATTTAACAAGAGAGTATAATGCAGATGCAGGAGTTATGATATCAGCTTCACATAATCCAGTAGAATATAATGGTATTAAATTTTTCAATTCAGAAGGATATAAATTAACTGATGAGATAGAAGATGAAATAGAAAGTTATATATTAAACCATGAGGATATACTAGCATTTCCAGTAGGAAATAATGTAGGAAGAAAGACTATTGTTATGAATGCACTAAATGACTATGGTAATTTCTTAAAAACAACTATAGATATTGATTTAAAAGGTCTTAAAATAGCTGTAGATTGTGGTAATGGAGCTGCTTATATGATAGCACCATTATTACTAGAAGAATTAGGAGCAGAAGTACATGTAATACATAATGATCCTAATGGAGTGAATATAAACGTAGCTTGTGGTTCTACTAAACCAGAAGAGGTACAAAAGCTTGTGAAAGAAACAGGAGCAGATATTGGACTTTCTTTTGATGGTGATGCAGATAGATTAATAGCTGTTGATGAAAAGGGACAAATTGTAGATGGAGATCATATAATGGCTATATGTGGATCCTATTTAAAAGAAAAAGATTTATTAACTGGAAATACAGTTGTAGGTACTGTTATGAGTAATTTAGGATTAGATATTTGTTTTGATAATAAAGATATTAATCTTGTAAAAACAAAAGTTGGAGATAGATATGTATTAGAAGAAATGTCTAAAAATAATTACAAATTAGGTGGAGAACAATCAGGTCATATAATATTCTTAGATCATAATACTACTGGTGATGGACTTTTAACTGGGATCAAACTATCATCAATAGTAAAAGAAAAAGGTAAGACATTATCAGAACTTGCAAGTATAATGACTTCACTTCCACAAGTACTAGTAAATGCTAAAGTAGACAATTCTAAGAAAAACAGTTATTTAGAAGATGAGATAATAAAAGTTGAAATACAAAATCTTGAAAAAAGATTTGACGGTGAAGGAAGAGTTCTAATAAGACCTTCAGGAACAGAACCATTAGTTAGAGTTATGATAGAAGGTAAAGATACATCAGAAATAGAAACTATAGCTAAAAAACTAGCTGATTTAATAGAAGAGAGATTAAATTAAGAGAGCTTTGCTCTCTTATCATTTCTTTGAAAGGGGTGATGCAAAAGGGAAAATAGTAGAAAATGAATAAAAATAAAGCGCCAGGGCAATAAGGGAACGGATACTTTATTGCAGACGAGGACGAGGTTTATCGAATTTATCGGCGGGTACCTCGGGGTAAGCTACTACCCTTAAAGATAAGTAAAACAAATAAGTAATTATTTGCACAACACTTATCAGGTAGAAAAATAAATATCATATTTGAAAGTGAGTGAGACAAAATGTGTGGAATAGTAGGATATATCGGAAATAGAGAAGCATCAGATATATTAGTAGAAGGATTATCTAAACTAGAATATAGAGGATATGATTCTGCAGGTGTAGCAATATTAAATAATAATAACTTAGGACTTAGAAAATACAAAGGAAGACTCCAAATATTAAAAGATAATTTAGAAAAGCAACCAGTAAAAGGTAATATAGGTATAGGTCATACTAGATGGGCTACTCATGGAGAACCTTCAGATAAGAATAGTCATCCTCATGCGAATACTTCTGGAAATATAGCTGTAGTTCATAATGGTATAATTGAAAACTATATGGAAATAAAAGAAAAATTAAAAGTAAATGGATATAATTGTGTTTCAGAAACTGATACAGAAGTAATTGCACACTTGATTGATATGTACTATGAAGATGACTTAGTTGAAGCAGTTCAAAAGGCAGTAAAAGAATTGGAAGGTGCATATGCTTTAGGAGTAATAAATAGAGAAAATCCAGATAAATTGATTGCTGTAAGAAAAGACAGTCCACTTATAATAGGTATAGGAGAAGATGAAAACTTTATTGCATCAGATATACCAGCAGTATTAAAATATACTAGAAATATATTTATAATGGAAGATGGAGAAATGGCAATAGTAAGAAAGAATGATATAACTCTTATGACTACTTTTGGTAGACCTGTTGAAAAAGAAGTTTATACAGTGAATTGGGATGTAGAAGCTGCAGAAAAAGGCGGATATGATCATTTTATGCTAAAAGAAATATTTGAGCAGCCAAAAGCAGTAAAAGATACATTATCTCCAAGATTAAACAAACAAAATGATATTAGATTAGACGATATAACATTAACAAAAGAAGATTTAGATAATATCAATAGAGTATATATAGTAGCTTGTGGAACAGCATATCATGCTGGATTATTAGGTAAGAATTTAATTCAGAAATATGTAAATGTACCTGTAATAGCAGAAGTAGGGTCAGAATTTAGATATAATGATCCATTTATAGATAATAAGACACTTATGATAATAGTAAGTCAATCAGGAGAAACAGCTGATACTTTAGCAGCACTTAGAATGGCGAAAGAAAAAGGAGCTAGAACACTTGCTGTAACTAATGTAGTTGGAAGTACTATATCAAGAGAAGCAGATGATGTTTTTTATACTTGGGCTGGACCTGAGATTGCAGTAGCTTCAACAAAAGCATATACTACTCAATTAGTATCTATGGCTCTAATATCACTTGATATGGCTAATAAAAAAGGTACTATATCGAATAGTATGTATCATGACTTAATAGATGAATTGAGAGATACACCAGCTAAAATAGATAACATACTAGATACATCAGATGAAATAAAAAAATTAGCAGAAGAAATATACAACAAAGATCATATATTCTATATAGGTAGAGGAATAGACCATGATGTAGCACGTGAAGGGTCGCTTAAATTAAAAGAAATATCATATATTCATTCTGAAGCAATGCCAGCAGGAGAATTAAAGCATGGAACAATAGCTTTAATAGAAGATGATACTCCAGTAATAGCATTAGCAACACAAGATAAACTTTATGATAAAACAGTAAGTAATATAAAAGAAGTAAGTGCAAGAGGTGCAAAGGTAATAGCTCTTTCAATGTTAAAAAATAAAGAAATTGATAAAGCAGCAGATAGAGTGATTTATATACCTAATATTATTGATGATTTATCACCAATAATAAGTGTCGTTCCATTACAAATACTTGCATATCATGTGGCAACACTTAAAGGAGCAGATGTTGACAAACCAAGAAATTTGGCAAAGTCAGTTACTGTAGAATAAAATCATTTCCAGGGAAATATGTTGTCGAATAAAAATAGATGGGAAAAGTAGAAGAAAAGTAGTTCTTCTACTTTTCTTTTTTTGTTTTAAATTATCTAATAAAATTGATATAATTTATATGAGATGGTTAATTAATACAGGGGACGGTGAAATTATGGCAAAGTATGAAGAAAATATTATAGGAAATTTTGAAGAAGTAGTCACTAATTTAGAAAAGGACATTAATAATAGTGGAGTAACTATGAATTTAGTTGATGAAAGTAATTATAAGTTTAAAGATACAAGTGTAGCAGTTAGAGTTTATGATAAATATTTTATGAGAAATGGTAATAGAGCAAGCTTAAGTGTTACTATAGTAGGACATGAAAATAATATTTTTATTTCGGCTATTGGAGCTGGAGGAGGACAAGGGGTTATATTTAATTTCAGTCTTGGAGCAGAGGATGATATGGTATATGTAGTAGAGAAAAGTGTGGAAAAAATTAAATAATTGCAAAAAATTATTTAATTAGTAGATTTAGTTGAAATAAAGGAATAGGAGTTAAAATAAAAAAGAAAATATTCATTATTATTTTCATAATTTTTGCAATTTTATCCCATGTAATATATTAGGCTTTCTTTGATATGAGTCGTTTACCTAAAAATGAATTATTAGCACAAAAAGAATCTTCTAATGGAACATATATAATAAGGGTTTATAGATCTGATGGTGGAGCAACTACTGCTTATGTTATTTTAGAAGAATTAAGCTTTAATAAGATCAAGAAAAAGCCTAAAAACATTTAATGGAATTATTATGAGGATGAATCAATAATTAAATGGCTTAATGATAATATAGTTATAATTAACGGACATGAATTAGATATGCCAAATGAAAAATTTGACTTTAAAAGAGAAGAATAATTTGTTATAAACGATTTAACTTACAATATTTTAGTTCAATATAAGGAGAGTATATGAAGAGAGTTTTATATAGTGTTATAATAATAGTAATAATTTTAATTGTATTAATTGTTATAAAAAATTATCCTGAAAAAGGAAAAGTTGAAGAAGTAATTTATAGTAAATATGAATATAAAGATAAATTTATTCGTATGGAGATATATGGAGGTTACAAAACCAAAGAATCAAATAATATCAATCAAATACATAAATTAACAAAATATTTAAGTGATATAAAAATAAAAGAAAATTATCTAAACACTAATTTAGAAGAAACTAATAATACTTACTTTATCTACTTAACTAGTGAAAGTAATGAATGGTTAGACATACATATAAATGACAAAATTATTGATGTCAAATATAAAACTTTAAATATAGATAGTAGGATGAAAGAATCTCATAAAGAATATATTATTATAGATGAAGATTTTGATATTAGAAAAATAGAAGAGATATATAATTCAATAGGTAATGAAAAATAGGACTCTTATATTAGAAAAAGACTCACTGTTATATATAATATATAAAGAATTATATGGTAACATTATAGTTAATAATTTAAAATTTAGAGTGAAAGTTTTTAATAAAAGAAAAAATCTATTTTTATTGATAGTTATATTTATATTATAAATATATTGAATTATTTGATAGAAATTGGGATGAAAGAAATTTTAGATATAAAAATTTTAAACTACTTATAGTTAGAGAATTAGGTATTAATAATAAAAAAACTATTGACTATTACCCTGGGTGTTAGCTTATGATTGTATTGAGGTGATAAATATGTTAATTAATGAAGCGAGTAAAATAACTAATTTAACTAAAAAAGCAATTAATTATTACATAGAACAAGACTTAATTTGTCCTGATATTTTAGGTAATGGGTATAGAGATTTTAGTAAAGATGATATAGAAGATTTAAAGAAAATCTATGTTCTTCGCAAATTGGGAATAAGCACAGAAGATATTAAAAAAGTATTTACTGATGAGTCAAGTAGTGTATTACAAAATTTATCAGTTCAAAAAGAGTTAAATGTAAAAAGAGAGAAGGCAAAGAAAGAGATCCTTGATAAACTTAGTTGTGGTAAGAATTATGATGAAATAGATGAAGAATTAAAAATAATTGAGCAAAGAGAAACAATCACTGAAAAGTTATTGATGTCATTTCCAGGTTATTATGGTAGGTTTATTTGCCTTCATTTTGCAAGATTTTTAAATGAGCCAATGAAAACAGAAAATCAGAAAATTGCTTATAAAGAAATTATAGAATTTTTAGATAATACTCCTTCGCTTAATTTTCCTAAAGATTTACAAGAGTATTTAATTGAAGGAACAAAACACATAAGTACTGAAGATATCAAAAGAATGACAGAAAAAACTAAATTATCTATAGAAAACCCTGATAATTTTTTATCGGATAATAAGGAAATATTAGAGCAATATTTAAAATTTAAACAGTCAGTTGAATACAAAAATTCACCTGCATATAAAATTCAATCTTTGCTTAAAGAATTTAATAGTGTAAGTGGATATTATGATATATTTATCCCAGCGATGAAGAAACTAAGTAATTCTTATTCTGAATACTATAGACAATTAGAAATTGCTAATAAAAAATTACTTGAACAATACCCTGAAATTGAAAAATTAAATAACTAAATTTTGCTATAAAAAATAATTAAATCTGAAAAACTAGTAAGGAGTTGTTGTATATGGAATTACAGTTAAGACCCATGACTAATGATATTTTTGCTAAATACATAAATAAGTCTATAAAGAAATATGCTAATGAACATGTAAAAGCTGGTAATTGGATAAAAGAAGATTCTTTAGAAAGAGCAGAAAAAGAATTTAAAAAATTATTGCCTGAAGGTTTAAAGACAAAAAAACATTATTTGTTTTCTGTAACTCATGAAAAAAATAATATAGGAGTACTATGGGTGAACATTTATATAAACAATAATATTAAGCAAGCTTTTATATATGATATTGAATTAGAAGAAGAATATCAGGGTAAAGGTTATAGTAAACAAACTATGAATTTGCTAGATAAGCATTTGAAAGAAAATGATGTTGATAGTGTACAACTACATGTTTTTGCACATAATGAAAGAGCAGTGAGTTTATATAAAAAAATGGGATATAAATTTACTGATTTTATGATGATTAAATATTTATAGTTACAGACTGTATAAAAATATTTAGTTATTAAAAAAAGCTGATTAAATCAGCTTTTTTGTTTTAGTAATTTTCACTTTTAATAGTTCTTTTCATTGGTTTCCAAATTAAACTTATTATTAATATAGATATTATAAGTTCTGGCACCATATATGTTGCATTATAAACAATAGAATAAATCCAAGGATTTTGATCTCCGGCATATGATGCGAAGAATATTACACCAGATAATACATGAGAAATTAATCTTCCACTTAACGCAAGAATTATACCAATAATTAAAGTTAAGTATCCTTTTGCTCCATCCTTTTTTATCTTATATCCTAGTCCTGCAAGTCCTAAAAAACCAAAAGCTATTGGATAATCTAATAAAAATTGTATAGGATGATAAAATGATGGTTTTAATAAAAAGTCTACAAGTCCATAAGTAGCTCCCATAAATATCCCAGGACCTAGTCCCCATCTGATAGCAAATATCATTATGGGAATCATACTACCAGCTGTAACAGATCCACCACTAGGTGCTTGATATATTTTTATATAACTAAGTAAGATTGATAAAGCTATTAATATTCCACCCTCTGTTAACATTTTTGCACTCCATTTTTTGTTCATATTGAACCTCCTTAAAATTTAGTATAAAAAAAGCCACTACAAAGGTAGTGGATATTTTTTAAAATATACACTTTCCTCCGCTAGTATTATCTAGTTCAGGTAGTAAGGGTCGTGATAAATCACTCTCAGCCATAAAGCTCCCCTAGTGTTAACGTTTTATTCTTTTGACTACATACTATCATACACTTTATATAAGTGTCAATATAATCTAATAATGAATTTATTAGTTATCAATGGAAGATAAAGATATAGCATTATTTTATACTCTCTTTATATCATACTAAGTGTGTGATATAATAAATAATATTATATAGAAAAGAGGTGGAATATGGACTTAATTAAGCATATTTCAATAGTTATAACTTTGATTATAACACTAATTTTACCAGTTGCATTTATAGCTCTATTATACAAAAAAGATAAAAAAACATTAATTTGGTCTATAATAGGAATACTGACATTTTTCATAGTTCAAATATCTATTAGGATTCCTATATTAAATTATTTAAGTTTGAAGCCTTGGTTTATAGTAAATATTTCTTCAAATACTTATATATATGCTATATTTTTAGCGCTAACAGCAGCATTAGTTGAAGAAGGTGGTAGATTTTTATCTTTTAAGTTTATTTTAAAAGATCATATTACATGGCTAAAAGGTATTGCATTTGGAATAGGACATGGAGGTGTAGAAGCATTTTATCTTGTAGGATTACCTTTAATAAAAGCTTATTATAGTTTTTTAAATGGAAATTTGAATTTATTTAGTAATATATCAGTAGAAAATATATTTTTATCAGGATTTGAAAGAACTCTAGCGATAATAATACATATTGGATTATCATTAATTGTGTTATATAGTATTAAAAAGGAAAAATATAAATATTTATTATATGCATTTATCATACATACTTTAGTGAACTTACCTATTTTATTTATTAATAATAAAATATTTATATGGACTTATCTTATAGCATGGGGAGTTATATTACTTAATGTAACATTTAAATACAAGAAAAAAATGAAAGAGGTTTTTTAATATGAGAAGTAATAGAATAATTTTGATTATAATTATAGCTTTAATGTTTAGCTCATTGATTGGATGCAATAGTGAAAATGAACAAGTAAATGATAATATGAAAACACCTGAAGAAACTGTATCATCTTGGACAGATGAAATAGTAGAAAACTTTTTAATTTCTATAGATAAAAAAGATTATGAATCCTTTAGTAAAGATTTTAGTGAAAGTATGAAATCACATCTAAATGAAAAAATGTTTAAAGAACAGGTTTTACCTATATCTGAATTAATAGGTGAGTATATAAAAGGTTCTAAAAAATTATTAACTACAGAAGAAGTAGATGAAAATAATATAAAGTTAATTTATAGTTCAGATTATTCAAATGAAAAGAATGAAGTTATTGTAACGACAGTATTTGATAAAGATAATCAACTTATTGAAGGTTTATTTATTAATTCTGAAAAGATACAAAATATGCAATAAAATGTAGAATAGAGTATAAGGCAAAATAATGTATAATTTTATACATTATTTTGCCTTTAATTATGGATTTATGCTAACACATTCTTACTTTGTTCTAAATGTTTGAGGTGATTTTTTATAGACTAGAGCGATTGCAATTAATATATAAATAATAGAAATTACTATTGTAATAGGTAAAAATATTTTCGCTGGTGCATCAATTTGTAATGACATATAAGAAATAAAATACACAGCAAAATTAATGATTTTAAAAAAAGGATTTTTAACTTTTAAATCCGTTGTATAAGGTTGAAAAATATAATACATGAAAATATAATGTATTGAAAAAAATAAATTTAATACTATAATGAATATTAAAACTGGTATCATATCTATAATTCTTGAGGAATCATAAATAAATGTAATGGTTAATAGACCTAAACATAATATCAATACAGGGATAATATTACTAAAAATTATTTTTTTTAATCTTAAAAAAAACATTTTGAGTAAAGCATCACTTTGTTTATAAAAGCTGTATTTAAGTAATGATATATCACAATTATAGAAAAGTGATTTAATTATATTTTCCGAATTAGATAGTAAATAAATTATAAAAACAAATAATGTATATTTATTTATTATCATATCAATTAATTCTTTTTTGGGGATATTATCTATAAATATATTTAATATCAATATAGCTATGAAACTAAGTATTATTATAGCTGATTTTATAAGCATTGGTCTATATATTGTTTTCTTATGCCTTTCGAAAAATATGGAGTTCAAATAATCATATCCCTCTTTATTATTAAATTTACTTGACTGTAAATCGTCAGTGGAATAATCTTTTTCATCTAATTTAACACCTATAAAATTAGCTTCTTTATAAACTTCATTTAATTCTTTAAAATCTTCTATAGTGTTTTTAGAGTTTATTACATCCCAAAAGTTTTCATATTTATATATGTATATACTTGATAATATACCTAAAGTTAAAGTAATTAAAAAAGGTATATTACTTGTAAAGAAAAAATATACAAATGAAAAATATAATTTTGGCATAAGTAAAAAGGATACTAAATAACTTACTATAACTATAATAGCATATATAATAACTTGAATTATTGGTTTACTATTTACATTAAATTGTCTTTCATTAAATAAGAAAAGGTATAATGCTTCACTTATTATATTTATTGAAGATATCATTAAAGATAATTTAATTCCGAATAAAAAGTTGAAATCTAAAAATATAAAAAATATAGAAAAAAATATTATTTTACCTAAAAATTTAACAGTTTCTTCAAAGAATATTTTAGAAATAAAATATTCTTTAGGTGGCATTCTCATTTGTTTTATTAAAATAAACTTTTCTTTATCTGTAGAGAGTGCATTTGAAAATACAAATGCTAATATAAAATAAAATGAAAGTATAAGCGAAAATATAACATTTATATTTATATCACCATCAAATATCAAAAATGCAGGTAAAAAAATAGGCAGCAAAAATGATAAAGCAGTTTTTATAGGTGTACTAACAAAGTTCCAAATTATAGATAAAACACTTAGTATACTTTTAAATTTCATAAAAGAATAATTAATATTTTTAAATAAGTTTTTGATTAAAGGTATCTTTTTTAAAAAATATAAAAACGCATTTATTGATATTGAAAATTGTATATGTGATATTTGTTTAATTGTTCTAAGCATTTGTTTTTTCCTCAAGCATTTCTATAACTTTATCTTCAAAATCAGGATTTTGTAATAACTCTTTTTGCATAAGTGATAACTTGCCATTATTTAAAGCTACTATTTCATCACATAAGTCTTTTGCTAATTGAAGTATATGGGTAGAAAATATAATTATATGATCCTTTCTAATTTCTCTAAGGAGTCTCTTTATTTCTAACGCTACAACCACATCCAATGATGTTAAAGGTTCATCTAATAATATTATAGGGGGTCTTCTTATTACAAACATGAGCATTTGTAGTTTGTTTTTCATTCCATGAGAATATGACCTGATTAATTTATGTCTGTCTTCATAATTAATTTTTATTATTTCAAAATATTCATCTATTAATAAGGGATGATCTAACTTATCTTTATTTATATCTATAAAAAATTTTATGAACTCATATCCAGTTAAAAATTCAGGAAGTATAGGGTCAGAATATACATATGATAAGTCAGTAGATTCTAATTTTTTTCTCTCACCATTTATTTCTATGTAAGCTTTACCTTCATCTGATTTTAACTCTTCTGATAATATATTAAAAAATGTTGTTTTTCCTGCTCCATTTCTTCCAAGAAGAGCATATATATTTCCCCTATTAAATTCAAAATTTAAGTTTTCAAGTACGCTTTTATTTTCAAATGACTTACTAATATTTTCAATTATTAACTTCATATATACCTCCAATATTTTCTATTTAATACATATCATTATATTATAAAGGTGATTTTTTATCAATATATCAAATCTATAGACAATACCATATGAAGCAAGTATAATGATTGTATATTAAAATATTAGAGGTGATATAATGAGTAATTTAATAATAATGATTATAATATCATTTTCCATAATATCCGCCATAGATAAAGTAATTGGAAATAAGATGAATCTTGGCAATCATTTTGAAGAAGGCTTTAAATCTATGGGAGGTCTTGCCCTTACTATGTTAGGTATTTATACTATATCTCCACTTATAGCTAAAGTTATATCGCCTTTACTTTTTCCAATTTCAAAAGTAACAGGAATAGATCCATCTATATTTATAGGAATATTTTTGGCTCCAGATATGGGAGGATTTAATGCTTCATTAGCTATAGCACATGATGCTCAAATTGGACTTTTCTCTGGACTTATACTTAGTTCAATGCTAGGTGCTACACTTGTGTTTACTATTCCTATTGCCCTTGGAATGATAAAAGATAAAGATAAAAAACATTTTTCAAAAGGAATTTTATATGGAATAATAACTATCCCATTAGGTAGTTTAGTTTCTGGCGTTATGATGGGAATAGATTTTGATACTTTATTATTGAATCACATTCCTATATTATTATTTTCTATTATGATATCAATGGGACTTTTTTTATGTCCTGATAAATTATTTAATGCTTTTGAAAGATTTAATAAATTTATACTATTACTTAGTACATTTGGTTTAATAGTAGGAATTTTGAAGTTTACTTTGGGTATTAGTATATTTAATGATATAATTCCAATTGAAGAGGGGTTAGTAGTTATAGGTAAAATTGCTATTATTCTTTCAGGAGCATATCCTTTAGTGTCTTTTATATCAGAAAAATTAGAAAAAGGACTCAGTTCTATTGGAAATAAGCTAAATGTAAATAAGAACTCTATACTTGGAGTAATTACATCTCTTGTTAATACAATACCTATGATTTCTATATATGATAAGATGGATAATAAAGGTAAAGTCATAAATTCAGCATTTGCTGTAAGTGCATCTTTTGTATTTGGCGGACAAATGGCATTTGTTTTAGGTGTTTCACCTGATATAATAGGACCATTTATAGTAGGAAAAATAGTTGCAGGAATCTCTAGTATCATAGTGATATTTGTTTCAACTAAAGAATATGGAAGTTATTTCAAGAATAAGAAATTTAGAAGAAAACATTTAGCTTTTAAAATAAAGAAATAATAATTGGAGGGATTGATTTGAATATTAAAACCAATATTGAAAGACTACGTAAACTCATGAAGCAAAATGGAATTGATGCTTATATAATTTCAGATGTAGATCCACATCAATCAGAATATGTGGCAGAGTATTTTAAAATGAGAAGTTTTATATCAGGATTTACAGGATCAGCTGGTACTGTGGTTATAACTATGCACAAAAATGGTTTATGGGCTGATGGAAGATATCATATACAAGCAGAGGAACAACTTAAGGGCTCTGGAATACATTTATTTAAGCAAGGTCTAGAAGGAGTGCCTACATATACTGAATGGCTAAAAGAGGTATTAGATAAAGGTAGTAATGTAGGATTTGATGGAAAAGTTATATCACAATCAACTGCAAAAGATATTATACAAAAGTTTAGGAATACTGGTATAAATGTAAATGATGAGTATGATTTTATAACAAAAATTTGGGATAATAGAGGCAAACAAAATTTTAATGAAATATACAATCATGATACAAAATATGCTGGAAAGAGTACAAGAGAGAAGTTACAATCTGTAAGGGAAAAAATGAAAGAAAATAATGCTGATTATTATATTTTAGGCAGCTTAGATAATGTTGCTTGGCTGTTTAATATACGTGGAACAGATGTACCTAATAATCCAGTTGTATATGCATATGCTGTAGTATCTCATAACAAAGCTACAATTTATTTAAATAAAGATAAATTAAATGATAAGGCTAAGCATACTTTAGAAGAAAACAAAGTTGAAATAAAGGAATATGAAAAAATAGCTGAAGATTTAAATAATATAACTGAAAATAATAATGTATATTTAGATGAATCAAAGATAAATAGATATTTATACAAAGCTTTACCTAAAAATACGAATAAAATTACGGGAACAAGTATAGCTACAAGTCTTAAATCTATAAAAAATGATATTGAAATTAAAAATTTAAAAGATTGTCAAATTAGAGATGGAGTAGCTATGGTTAAGTTTATTCATTGGTTAAAAGAAAATGTAGCTAAAGAAAAAATTACTGAAATAGATGCCATTAAAAAACTTGAAAGCTTTAGAAGAATGAATGATAAATTTAAAGGTATTAGTTTTGATACAATAGCAGGGTATAAAGATCATGCTGCTATGATGCATTATAAAGCAAATAAAGAGAGCCAATACACTTTAGAAGATAAAAGTTTATTTTTAATAGATTCTGGTGGTCAATATCTAGACGGGACAACAGATATTACAAGAACTATAGTGTTAGGAGATGTTACTGAGAAAGAAAAATCAGATTTTACTCTTGTATTAAAATCTCATATAGCTCTTGATAAATTAGTATTTTTATATGGAGCAACAGGATCTAATATAGATATAATAGCAAGAAAACCTATGTGGGAAAAAGGTCTAGACTATAAATGTGGTACTGGTCATGGTGTTGGATTTTTCTTAAATGTACATGAAGGTCCACAAAGTATTAGTAGACAGCCTAATAAAATAAAATTAGAAGAAAATATGATTTTAACTAATGAACCAGGTATTTATAGAAATGGTGAGCATGGTATTAGAATAGAAAATACAATAGTTGTTAAAGAAAAGTTTGAAAGTGAATTTGGTAAATTTATGGATTTTGAAACAATTTCATATTGTCCAATTGATTTAGATGCTATAGAACCTGCATTGTTAGATAATGAAGAAAAGAAATGGCTAAATGATTATCATAAAGAAGTATATAATAAATTAAGTCCATATTTAGAGGAAGATTTACAAAAGTGGCTTAAAAATCAAACAAGAGAAATATAATAATTTAAAGGTACCTATTAGGTACCTTTAAACTTATGTAATATATGGCAGAACTGTTCTTAATAGTTTCTGGAACAACTCTAATTCCTTATCAGAACATTTATTTAGTAAACTTAATAACTCATTAATTTCTAAATTTTCCTTTAAATAAAATCCATTATTTTCTAGGACTACTTCATTTCTATTTGTTTTATGCCCAAAAATTAAGTAATCAAGAGAAATGTGAAGGTGTTTAGATATATTTACCATAGTTGTTAAACTCATCTGTCTTTCTCCTCTTTCTAATTGTCCTATATAATAATCAGAAAGATTTATTAATTCGGCTAGTTCTTCTCTTGAAAGTTTAAATTTCTCTCTTTCATTTCTTATTCTTAAGCCTATGGATTTATTATCTATAGGTGTATTATTTTCCATAAAAACAACTCCTAACTTACTTTATACTTTAACGGATTTTCAGATATATTTTAATGTGCCTATTGCATATATATTAAACTTGCTTATTGCTAATATATGTTATAAAATTTAATGTATATTGAGGTTATAGGGGGAGATTAAATGAAAACTAATAAACTAATTATTGGAAAGAAGATTTTATGTAATGCTATTAATATGAACATAAGTAAAGAAATAATAATTAAAATAAGTCAAAAAATAGATAAATATATTTTAGAATATCATTCTAATAGCAATAAAAAGGATGATAGATATTAGTAATGTAATCTTATTGTAACCATTTAATACTGTTTTGTTACTCAAAATCTTCTTATATTTTATAAGATATATATTGTTAGAAAGATATATGAAATTTTGGGAGGATAAAGGTGAGTAGAAAACAAAGGTTTATAAGATTCATATTTTTATGTATAATATCAATTGTAATCATAATTATTTTAATTGGAAACCATAAAAGTGTAAGTTATAGTGGCAAAGAAATATATATTCAAAATAATGATGAGAATTCAAGTCAAAATAGGATAGAATTTAAGAAAGATTATAATGAAACTGATTTATCGACTGATAATACAGAAGGTGATATAGATAATGATATAGATAATGATATAGATAATGTATTAACTGTACCAGTAGAGGAAGCATATAAGAATGATGATAGAAAAATTGCATTTCTAACTTTTGATGATGGCCCAAGTAAAAATACTACTGAAATATTAAAAATACTTGATGAAGAGAATGTTAAAGCGACTTTTTTTGTTTTAGGTAAACTCGCTAAGGAGAATCATTCAATAATCAAAGAAATATATAATAAAAATCATAAAATAGGAAATCATACATATTCTCATGAGTATAAAAAAATATATTCATCTACAGATATGTTATTAAGTGAGGTTAATAAAACCAACAAAATATTAAAAGAAATATTAGGGTATAATTTTAAAAGTAATCTTTTTAGATTTCCAGGGGGATCATTTGGAGAAAATAAGACAGTATATAGACAAGCAATAGAAAATCAAGGCTATAAATATGTTGATTGGAATGCTTTGAACAAAGATTCAGAAGGTAGAAATAAAACTCCAAATGAATTATTGTTGAATATAAAAGAAACAACAAAAAATAAAAAAAGAGTTATTATTCTTATGCATGATTCTGCTACAAAGAAAAACACAGTAGAGTCTTTACCAATGGTAATTGATTACTTGAAAAATGAAGGATATGAATTTGGTGTTTTAGAGTAAAATATATATAGAAGGTTGGAAAAATGAAAAGCATAAAGACAAGAGTAATAGGAGCGTTTATTTTAATAATAGTAATTACTATTTTAATATTTGAAGTATTATTAATAGAATTGCTTCAGAGTTATTATTATAAGAATACTGAAGAAATAATTACAAATCAAATTAAAATATCATCTGATTTTTATTCAAGATACTTTTCCAATGTTTCACTTAAAGATAATATATTAGATAATGTTGATGTTTTTTGGAATCAAACAGAGAGTCAAGTTCAAATACTAGACTTAGAAGGTAATGTTTTAATGGATTCTATAGGAGTAATACACAAGGATAAATTATCAACAAGTGATGTAAGAAAAGCTCTATCAGGAAAGTATGCTACATGGATTGGAAAAGTAAATTATGATGAGCATGAAGTAATGGCAGTATCACATCCATTGATATCATCTAATAAACAAATAGGTGTAATTAGATTTGTTACTTCTTTAGAAAAGATTAATAAAGCAATTATAAATATTTCAATGGTTTTTATATTTATAGGTTTAGGAGTTATAGTTATAGCAATTTCAGTTAGTTATATTATATCCAAAACCATAGTATCACCTATTAAAGACGTGACAAAAATTGCAGAACAAATGGCTGAAGGTAATTTTAAAGTAAGAGGAAGTAATGACTATAATGATGAAATAGGCAAGTTAAATGATACACTTAATTATATGGCTGAAGAAATAACAAAAAAGGAACAACTTAAAAATGAATTTATATCTTCTATATCACATGAATTACGAACACCTCTTACATCAATTAAGGGGTGGGCATCTACTTTAAACACAGACAATAATGATAATGAGGAAATTTTAAAAGATGGTTTAATTATAATAGAAAATGAAACTGAAAGATTAACTAAAATGGTAGAAGAATTATTAGATTTTTCTAGGTTTAATTCAGGAAAAATGATACTAAATATACAAGAGACAAATTTTAAAGATATACTTGATTATATAAGAATTAATATGATGCCAAGAGCTCAAAGGGCAAATTTGTTTTTTAATGTAGACTTTAAAGGAGATAATGATAAAGTATATGTTGATAGAGATAGAATAAAGCAAGTTTTAATAAATATTTTAGATAATGCATTTAGATTCACTAAACCAAAAGGATATGTAATATTATCTTCACAAATAAAAAATGATATGTTAATAATAGAGATTAAAGATAATGGTTATGGCATTAGTAAGGAGGACCTTCCAAAGGTTAAGGAGAAATTTTACAAAGGTAAAACTAATAAATCTAATACAGGTTTGGGTCTTTCTATAAGTGATGAAATAATAAAAATGCATAATGGACAAATAAATATTGAGAGTGATTTAGGACAAGGAACTAAAGTTATAATTAAGATACCTATATTTAAAAAGGTGATAATAGATGAATAAACTTAAGTTATTAATAATATTATTTTTTATATTGATTTTACAAGGTTGTAATATTGAATTAGATGATGGAGATAACATTGTTTCACCAAAGAATCCAAACATAGCTATACAAGGTACATGGGAAATAAAAGAAAAGACATATGTAAAAGATGGTGGTTTAAAAAATAATCAATCAAATATATCAAATAAGAAAGTTGTTTTTAGTGATGACTATATATATATAAATAAAAAATTAATTAAAGATCCAGAATATAAATCAAAAAATGTAAATACCAATGAGTATTTATTGTATAATTATAAAATTGATATGAATGTTTTAAATATTGATTCTGAAAATATAAATGTTTTAATAGTTACATCAGGCAATAATTATTTCTTTGATATTATATATAAAGATAATAAAAATATTTTTATGTATTATAATGGAATGTTTTTACAGTTAAAAAAAGTATCAAATAATATAGATATAAATTCAGAAGATAATCAAGATGCAGGATATATAAAGGAAGAAAATGATTTAGATAATAACTTAGATTCAGGAGTTTTATTAGGACTAAGGTCACATGATCCAAAAAGTTCTGATGTTAAATATGGGTATAGAACACTATGGATATCATCAGAAAATAAAAAAATAAATCCAATATTAGAATTAAATAATTTATTTATCCCAAGAAAAAATGGATTTTGGAATATGAAAATTAATAGTACTTCTTCTGTAGATACTTTATCAATAAGTCCAGTAGAAGACAATATTAACAAATCAGTAGATATTAAAGAACGTAAGGATTTAGAAAAAGAGAAAAAAGTGATTCAATTTGTAAGTGATGACTATGTTATAACAGAATATACCAAAGCAAATAGTGAAGATAATTCTGCTCCTAGATTTAGGGTGTTACCTTTAGACAATATTAATTCTTCACAAGGAGTATTACTAAAGGATATATATATTGAAAATGGGAAAGAAGCATATTATAATTCTGCAAAGTCTTTTTTAATATCAAAGGGACAAGAAGAATTAAAAGATAAACAAGTTAACATTAATGAACAAAGTTTTACTATGACTAGAAGAAATGGATACTGGATTTTGAAAGGGCGTTTATTTTACATGATGGAAGGTAAAGAAAATTATAAGGATTTTAATATAAATATTTTACCTACTGATGAATTAATAAAATATAATGATTTACTATTATCTTGGAATTATATTAAGTCAAGAGTACCTCAAGCAATAGATGCATACACCTCACCTAATAAGGATTTAGCTATAATAATTACAGAAGATGAAATATATATTTTTTATATTGAAAATAATTTATTATCTTCCAAACCTATAAAAATTATTGAAAAGCGAAATCAAGAAGAGGTTATAATGGCAGAATGGTCTACTAATAATTATGTGGATTTATGGAATGATAAAATAAAAGAAGAGCTTAAATAAATATATTTATAACATTATAATTACTAAGGAGTTGCAAGGTAATTGGCAAAAATATTAGTACTAGAAGATGAAGAAAGCATAAGAAAATTTATAAAAATTAATCTTAAAAGAGCAGGATATGAAGTAATAGAAGCTATTGATGGAGAAGAAGCTCTAAGAAAAGCATTATATGAAAGTGAAATTGATGTTGCTATTTTAGATGTAATGTTACCTGGAATTGATGGATTTTCAGTTTGTAAACAATTAAGAAAAAATAATAAGCAAGTTGGAATTATTATGTTAACTGCAAGAACTCAAGAAATAGATAAAATAACTGGTCTATCTATTGGTGCTGATGATTATGTAACTAAGCCTTTTAGTCCTAGTGAATTAGTTGCTCGTGTAGATGCACTATATAGAAGAGTAGAACTGTTAAAGAAAAATAAATCAGATTATTTTATACAAGGGCCATTTAAAATAGATTTAAAAGGCAGACAATTATATAAAAATGGTAAAATTATAGAGTTAACTCCTATTGAATATGATTTAATATATTTATTTCTGATGAAACCCAATAAAGCACTTAGCAGAAATGATATAATAGATAGTGTGTGGGGAAAAAATTATTTTGGATATTATAAAGCAGTAGATGTAAATATAAGAAGGCTAAGAAAAAAAATAGAAGAAAATCCATCTGAGCCAAAATATATTGAAACAGTTTGGGGATATGGATATAGATGGAAAACAAATTAATTATAATTAAAAAACATATAAATAAGGAGGAAAATATATAATTATATAGAAGTAAATATATAACAAATAAAAATAAAGGGAGAGTGACTTAATGATTTCTACTACAACACCAACGATTGAAGGTAAGAAGATTATTGAATATAAAGAAATAGTATTTGGTGAAGTTATTTCTGGAATGGATTTTATAAAAGATTTTGCAGCAGGTCTTACGAATTTCTTTGGAGGACGTTCAAAGTCATATGAAGGTGAAATGATTAGAGCAAGAGAAGAAGCAATATTAGAAATGGAAAAGAGGGCAAAACAATTAGGAGCAAATGCAGTAGTAGGTGTAGACATAGATTATGAAGTTTTAGGACAAAGTGGTAATATGTTAATGGTTACTGCATCTGGAACAGCAGTTATTGTAGAATAGATTAATATTAAATGATAAAAAGTTAGAATTACAATTTGTAATTCTAACTTTTTTGTGTAAAGTAACTTAAATAATAAATTTTCATAATATATAATAGAATTTAATATTGTATGCTGGGTATATAGAATTTAGGAGGTTGTAAAATGGATAATAATTATAAAGAAGTTAGTAAAACACTTTGGATAATATTATTTGCTAACTTTTTAGTTGCAATAATTAAAATAATTGTAGGAAATATAGTGATGAGTGCAAGTCTTATAGCAGATGGTTTTCATTCTTTTGCAGATGGGTCTTCAAATATAGCAGGATTAATAGGAGTGAAACTTGCATCAAAACCTACAGATAAAGATCATCCTTATGGACATGAAAAGTTTGAGCTAATTTCTTCTTTAGTTATATCAGGTATGTTGTTTTTTATATCTGGTAATATAGTTATGGATTCATTTAACAAATTATTTAATCCTACAAAATTAAATATAAGTCTATATAGCATATTAGCTATAATATTAACTCTTATAGTAAATATTGTAGTTTCAACTCTTGAATATAAGAAAGGTAAAAAGTTAAATAGTTCAATATTGATTTCAGATTCATATCATACAAGAAGTGATATATTTGTTTCTATTGGAGTACTTCTTACATTAATACTAATAAATTTGAGATTGCCTAATATAATAGACCCGATTGTATCCTTTATTGTTGCAGGCTTTATAATTAAAGCTGCTATTGAAATATTTATATCTAGCAGTAGAATATTAGTAGATAAAAAAGCTCTTGATACTGAAAAAATAAAAGAAATTTTAGAAAAATATAGAGATATAAAAGGTGTTCATAAAATACGTAGTAGAAGTACAGGGAAAAAAGTTTTTTTAGATTTACATATGTTGCTTCCTCCAGAAATGACTATAAAAACTTCACATGATTTAATTCATAAGATAGAAAAAGATATGAAAGAAAATATTGATGAAGATATTCAAATAATAGCTCATTTTGAGCCCTATTATGAGAATTGATTTAATTTTATATTGTAAATTTTCCAAAAATTCAGTTGACAAGAAAAAAATGTTGTTATAAAATGTATTTGAAACAACGTTTCTTTTTTTAACCTTATATTGAAACGTCGTTTCTGAATCAATGAAATCGTTTTCTAAACTAAATTACTAAGAGAGGTAAGGGTGATAAGATGAAGCATAAGTTTATTGCAAAAAGATATTGGAAAGATATAACTACTCCTATGGGTCAGTCGGATGTTTTAGCAGCAAGTTTTGATGATGTAATTAATTTAAGTTTGGGAGATCCTGATCTTGTAACAGATGACTTAATTATTAATAATTCAATGAAAGATGCTAAAGCAGGTCACACTAAATATACTGATTTTAGAGGTGATCCTGAGCTGAGAAAAGAGATAATAAAAACGTATAAAAAAGATTATCATATTGATTTTAAAGATGAAGAAATAATGGTAGTAGCTAGTGGATGTCTAGCAATGTATCTTGTACTGGAAGCAATAATAGATGATGGAGACGAAGTAATTATACACTCGCCTTTTTTTACACCTTATCCACAGCAAGTTGAACTTGCAAGAGGAGTTCCTGTATTCTTAGATACTTTAGAAGAAGAAGATTTTCAAATAAATATTGAAAGATTAGAATCTTTAATAACAGAAAGAACTAAGGCTTTGATTATAAATACACCTAATAATCCAACAGGAACTTGTTTTACTAGAAGTACACTTGAAAATATAGCATATATAGCTAAAAAATATGATTTAGTTATAATTTCCGATGAAATATATGGAGCATATTCATACCAGAATCCATTTATACCAATGGTTACTATTGATGATATGAAAGAAAGAATAATAACTATAAATAGCTTTTCTAAAGATTATACAATGACAGGTTGGAGGATAGGACATGTACTAGCTCCAGATTATATAATAAAAACTATTCAACAAATAAATGAAAATGTAGTATTTACTGCTCCATCTATATCACAAAGAGGTGCAATATATGCTCTGAGAAATAGAGAAAAAATACAACCTCCTATGATAAAGGAATATCGAGATAGAATTTTTTATGCATATGAAAGAATAAATAAAATACCAAATATGAGTGTATTATCACCAAAAGGTACATTTTATTTATTTGTAAATATTAAAGAAACTGGATTATCTTCTACTGAAGTTAGTGATCGAATTTTAAAAGAAGCTCATGTATTAGTATTGCCTGGAATAGCTTTTGGTGAAGCAGGTGAAGGTTATGTTAGAATAGCCTGCACTGTAGGAATAGAAAAGCTTAAAGAAGCATTTGATAGGATAGAAAAAATGAAATTATTTCAAAATTAAAGGAGAGATAAAATGTTCAATACAAAAAAAGTAGTATTTCTTGGTGTTCCTGGTATGAATCCTAAAGATATAAGGAATATGGACAAATATATAAAAAAAGAATACGAAAATGTTGATTATGAATTTTTGTCTGTAAATGTAATACCAAAAAATGAATTAATTGAAAAATGTAAAGATATAGATGTTTTAATTTCTTGGGATCAAAAAATGGATGATGAAATTTATGAAAAATTGAAATTACGTGCTTATTGTGCTGCAAGTACAGGATATAATGCTGCAAATGTTGATGCAGCAACTAGAAATAATGTTATTGTTACAAATGTTTCAGGATATTGTACAGAAGAAGTTGCAACACATACCATAATGTTAATTCTAAGCCTTTATAAGAAAACATATAAAATGATTCCATATGTAAAAGAAGGAAACTGGGATCTAGAGATATTAGGTAAAATTAAAAGATTTGAAAATAGTACAGTAGGATTATATGGATTTGGCAAAATACCACAAGCAGTAGCAAAAAAATTAAGTGGTTTTGGAGTTAGAATTATTTCTTCAGATCCATTTGTAACAAAAGAGGATATGAATGAATTTAATGTAGAAAAAGTTGAAACAGATACTTTATTAAAAGAATCTGATTATTTATCATTACATGCTCCATTAGTAGATTCTACAAAATATTTTATAAGAAAAGAAAACATTAAAAAGATGAAAAATACAGCATATATAATAAATACTGCAAGAGGAGCGTTAATTAATTCAGAAGATTTATATAACTCTTTAAAAAATGGAGAGATTTTAGGTGCAGGTTTAGATGTATTAGAAGTTGAACCACCAGGGGAATTGGAAAAGAAAATAATAAACTTAAAAAATACAATAGTAACTGCTCATTCTGCTTACCTTTCTGAGGAAGCAGCAGATCAACAAATTAAAACTACAGCTAAAATTGTAGGACAAATATTAAGAGGAGAAAGACCCATGAATGTAATAAATCCTAAAGTTCTTGACAATATTCAATAGATAAAAAATAAAAAAGGGTGATTTTATGAGTGATAGTGATATTGGTAAAATAGAAAAAAGTAATGTAAGAACAACTGACGTAGTAAAATTTGCAATATTTTCACTTATTGGTGCTTTACTATTTTTATTCCCAATTAAATATGGTAATAGTTTTAACATTCCAGTAGGCATTGGAATAGATTTTGTTAAAGGTTATATTCATGAGTATACTAAATATATTATGTTGATATTTGTAGTAATAAATGCTATATTGACCACAATAAATTATTTTTTCAAACCAAACTTTATACAGGAAAATAAATGGTTAAATAAAGTATTAGTTGCTACTCCATTATATTTAGTGAGTAGAATAATAGGAGCAATAGTTATTGTAATGGTGTTTTTCCAATTAGGTCCTGAAGCAATTATTTCAGGTAGTACTGGTGGGACTATGTTAGACCTGACTATGTCATTGGTGTCTGTACTTTTAGTAATATCATATACTATGCCACTTATAACTGACTTTGGAATAATGGAATTTTCAGGTGTATTAATAAGAAGTTTGGTGAAACCATTATTTACAGTTCCAGGAAGATCTGCAGTAGATTTAATGACATCTTGGTTTGGAGCTTCAAATGCAGCAGTACTTTTAACGGAAAGACAATATAATACAGGTTATTATTCTGGAAGAGAAGCGGCAGTGATAATGACTAATTTCTCTCTTGTATCAATTCCTTTTTGTTATATAGTAGCTACTATAATAGGTATAGAAAATTTGTTTACACCTTTTTATTTAACTATAGTAGTTGTAGGATTTATACTTGCAGCAATAATACCTAGAATACCACCATTGAATAGAGTAACAGAAGATTATAATAAAGAAACTGGAAAAGTCATAAACGAAACTGTTCCTCAAGGCAAAAGTAAATTTGCATATGCAGTAGAAACAGCTTCATTAAGAGCAAAAGATACTACATTTTCAGATGTAATTAAACAAGGGAATGATATGTTTTTTAGCGTTATTTTTGGTCTAGCACCAATTATACTTTCTTGGGGAACTATATCACTTATATTAGTAGAATTCACTCCAGTATTTAATATACTTGCATATCCTTTTGGGTTCTATTTAGATATATTAGGTGTAGAAGGGGCATTTGAATTATCACCTGCTACACTAGTAGGGTTTGCAGATATGTTTATACCGGGACTTATTTTAGCACCATCTAAAATAATTGAAACTAAATTCATATTAGGTATACTATCACTTGTACAAATAATATATCTTACTGAAGTTGGAGTAATAATAATAAATTCTAAAGTTCCAATTGGATTTAAAGAGTTATTGTTTGTATTTTTAGAAAGAACTGTAATAGCTATACCATTAATAGTATTAATGACAAAGTTATTATTATAATATAAGATTAGACTCAGTTTAAACTGAGTCTATCTTATATTAACTTTAATTCAGTTGATATAGCTTTTGTAGTAGATTTTAACTTTTCTTCTAAGAATTCTAAATTTTTATATTGTAGTCTTGTAGTAGGACCAGATATACTAATTCCTGCATTTATAGTTTCATTTTTATCTTTTATAGGACTTGCAAGACAAGTTAATCCATATTCATATTCTTCATTATCATGAGCAACAGAATTATCTATAATATTTTGCTTTTCATAATTAAATTGTTGTATATTAGTTATAGTATTAATAGTTCTTTTAGAAATATTTGCATTAAAATATTCCCTAAGTTCTTTATCATTAAATTCAGCTAAAAATAATTTACCAATAGAAGAACAATGTAGAGGACTTATAGGTATTAATTTTGAAACTAATATAGAAGACTCTCCTTCAATACTTTTTAAAATTAAAACATTATCTTTATATTTCATTCCTAGGTTTATAGTTTCTCCTATATCTTCAGAAAGTTTTTCCATATATGGAGTTGCAATAGATACTATATCAAATTGTTTTTTTGATTTTTCTCCATATTTAATATGAGATTTGCCTAGTATATATTTACCATCATCATTTACTTTTTCTACTGCATCCCATTTTTCAAGTGTAGATAAAATTCTAAATACAGTAGCTTTAGGTAAATCTAAGTCTTTAGAAATAGTAGATACACCCACTTCTTCAGTATTATTATAAATATACTCAATTATATTCATAGCTCTATCTACCATTGTTATTATATTTATATCATTCATAATACTCCACCTTTATATATATTTCTATTATAATAATATCAGAAAATACCAAAAAATGATATAATGAGAATCTATTATAAATTATAAAATATAATATTAGGAGAATAGATATGAATAAAGTATGGATTTCAATTATAATTGTTTTATTATTAATAGTATTTCTATATACACAAAATAATTTTATAAAAGTTACTAAGTTAAAAGTTAATATAAGAAAAGATTTAGGAATATTTAATGGACTTAAAATATTACATTTATCTGATTTGCATAATAAATCATTTGGAAAAAATCAAAATAAAATAATGAAAAAAATAAAGAGTTTAAATCCAGATATTATATTCTTCACAGGAGACTTGATAGATAGTAGAAGAGATGGAATAGAAAATGGCGTAGCTTTATTAAAGGAATGTTCAAGTGTTGCATCTGTATATTATATAACTGGAAATCATGAAGAGAGAAGTGAGAAATCTTTATCCTTATATGAAGAATTAAATAAATTAAATGTGAATATATTAAACGATAATAATGATATTTTAATAAAGGGTGAATATAAGTTAAATATTATAGGGGTAAGAGATAAGACTATATCTAAAGGAAAGTCAGAATTAATTTCTAAATTAGAAAATATAAATATGGAAAAATCTGATATAAACATACTTTTAGCTCATAGACCAAGTTATATTGAGCATTATACAACCCAGAATTTTGATTTAGTATTTTCAGGACATGCTCATGGTGGACAAATAAGAGTACCTTTAATAGGTGGATTACTAGCTCCAGATCAAGGAATATTACCACAATATGATTCTGGACTATATAAAATAGATAAAACTAATCTAATAGTTAGTAGAGGTCTTGGAAATAGTTTATTTCCTCAAAGGTTATTTAATATACCACAGATAATACTAATTACATTAAAATAATACGAACTAAAATTAATCTGTATGAAGAAAAGTATGTGAATAGGTTGACGTAACAACTATATCCATAGTAAAATGTATTTAATAATAAAATATAGTTCATATAATAGCAGTAATATGGTCTGCAAGTTTCTACCGAACTACCGTAAATGGTTCGACTATGAGCAATTTCAATCTACACTATTAGATATTTTAAAGTGTTGATTTTGCTCATGTTGGCAGAATCAACACTTTTTTAACTATACAAGCTAATTAGTGAGAGGAGAAAATAAATGTTTATTATAAAAGAATATGTAAAACCAAATACAATAAATGAAGCTTATGAAACATTAATTTCTAAAAAGAATAATGCAGTTATAGGAGGTAGTGCTTTTCTAAAGATGAGCTCGAAGAAAATAGGTACTGCTATTGATTTGTCTAATCTTAATTTAAATTATATAAAAGAGAAAGATGGATATATAGAAATAGGAGCATATACTACACTTCGAGACTTAGAAACTAATCAACTTCTAAAAGAAAACTTTAAAGGAGTAATACCAAACTCTGTTAAAAATATAGTAGGAGTTCAATTTAGAAATATTGCTACTATTGGGGCTTCAGTTTTTTCTAAATATGGATTTTCAGATATAATAACTGCTCTTTTAGCATTAGATACAGAAGTTGAATTAGCTAAAACTGGAAGAATAAAATTAGATGAGTTTTTAAATAGTTCTTATGAAAAAGATATATTAACCAAAATATTTATAAAGAAAAATCAAAGAGTAGCAGTTTACAAAGACTTAAGAAATTCTGTAAGTGATTATCCAATATTAAATGTTTCAGTTTCAAGACTTGAAGATAATTTTAAAATATGTGTAGGAGCAAGACCTAATCGAGCTAAAATTGCTCTTAAAGCTTCTAGAGAATTATCTAATAGTAAAGAGATTATAGATTTAGATTATTATGCAAATATTGCAAGTGATGAATTGAATTTTGGTACAAATGATAGAGCATCTAAAGACTATAGAAAAGCAATATCTAAGATTCTTATTAAAAGAGCTATAAAGGAGTTATTATAATGAAAATAACAATAAACTTAAATGGTAAAAAAACATATATGGAGGTAAAGAAGAATGAATATTTAGTAGATACCTTAAGAAAAATTGGATTATCAAGTCTTAAAAGAGGGTGTGACACTTCTAATTGTGGTTTATGTACAATATGGCTTGATAATAAACCTGTTTTATCATGTTCAGTTCTTTCCATTAAAGCTGATGGATTAAATATTACTACCATGGAAGGACTTGAAAATGAGGCAGAAGAATTTGCTAAGATACTTGTTGCTGAAGGGGCAGATCAATGTGGATATTGTAGTCCAGGATTTATCCTTACAGTATTAGCTATGAAAAATGAATTAGAAAACCCTACAGAAGAAGAAATCATTCATTATTTAACAGGAAATTTATGTAGATGCACAGGATATAAGGGTCAATTAAGGGCAATAAAAAAATATTTGGGGGTAGCATAATATGGGATATGTAGGTGAAAACATACCAAAAATTGATGGGATGGCTATTACTACGGGAAAGCCAGTATATACAGATGATTTAGCAGATAAAAACTCTCTCATAATAAAGGTATTAAGAAGTCCTTATGCTTTCGCAAAAATTAAAAATATAGATGTAAAAAGAGCAGAAAAATTAGAAGGAGTAGAATGTATTTTAACATATAAAGATGTACCTAATGTTAGATTTACTTTAGCAGGACAATCCTATCCTGAACCTTCTCCTTATGATAGATTAATTTTAGATGATATAGTAAGGTATGTTGGAGATGAAGTTGCAATAATTGCTGCAACAGATGAAGAAATAGCAGAAAAAGCAATTAAGTTAATAAAAGTTGAATATGAAGTTTTTGATCCAATACTAGATTTTGAAAAAGCAATAGATAATAAATCAATTATTCATCCAGAAGATAATTTACATTGTAATTTTGATATAGGAATGAAACAGAAAAAAAATATAGTAACAACTAAAGATCTTGAGATTGGTGATGTGGAAAAAGAACTAGAAAATTGTGATGTAGTTGTAGAAGAAACTGTGTGGACTCAAGCACAAGCACATAGTATGATGGAAACATATAGAGCATATAGTTATTTAGATCATACTGGTAGACTTATAGTAGTAAGTTCTACTCAAATACCATTTCATATTAAGAGACAAATTTCACAAGCATTAGAGTTACCATCTAGCAAAGTAAGAGTAATAAAACCTAGAATAGGCGGAGGATTTGGTGGAAAACAAACAGGGGTAGTTGAAATATTTGCAGCTATTGTAACTATGAAAACTAAAAAACCAGCTAAAATTATTCTTTCAAGAAAAGAGACATTTACTGCGACAAATAGTCGTCATCCTATGAAAATAAAGGTAAAACTAGGTGCAAATAAAGAGGGCTTTATAAAAGCTATAGACATTTATGGATTATCTGATACTGGAGCATATGGAGAGCATGCTCCCACAACATTTAATCTTGTAGGAGATAAAACACTACCATTATATAATAAGACAAAGGCAGTTAGATTTAGAGGGGAAGTAGTATATACAAATAAAATGTCATCAGGGGCATTTAGAGGGTATGGTGCTACACAAGGAACTTTTGCAGTGGAAACAGCTATAAATAAATTATCTAAAAAGCTAAATATAGATCCTACTCTAATTAGATTGAAAAATTTGATTAGAGTAGGAGAAACTTCTTTATTACATGAAGACGAAAAATTGGGCAGTTCTACACTTCATAAATGTATAGAAAGAGGAAAATCATTAGTAGGATGGGATGAGAAATACCCGTGCAAAAAAATTTCAGATACAAGGGTAAGGGGAGTAGGTATGGCAGTAACCATGCAAGGATCTGGTATAGCTAACATTGATACTGCTTCAGCTGAAATTAGATTAAATGAGGATGGTAAATATACCCTTTTAATAGGATCAACAGATATGGGAACAGGTAGTGACACTATTTTAACTCAAATGGCTGCAGAAACTTTAAATACTAATATAGAAAATATAACAGTAAATGCGTCAGATACTGATTTATCTCCATACGATCCAGGATCTTATGCTTCAAGTACAACTTATGTCACAGGGATGGCTGTAGTAAAAGCATGTAAAGATTTAAAAAAGAAAATTTTAGAAAGTGGAGCTAATCATTTAGAATGTAAATTGGAAAAAGTAGAATTTGATGGAACTAGTATATTTAACTTAGATAATGATAAAAAAATAAGTTTAACTAAGTTAGCAGAACTTCAAATATTAGGATTTGGAGGAAGAAAACAATTAGTGGGTCACGCTACTCATGGAAGTGATATTTCTCCTCCACCATTTATGTCAGGATTTGCAGAAGTGGAAGTTGATAAAGAAACAGGAAAAGTTGACCTACTTAATTATGTATCTGTAATAGATTGTGGAAAGGTTATAAATCCAAAACTTGCAACTATTCAAGCAGAAGGTGGTATAGTTCAAGGTATAGGTCTAGCACTTTTTGAGGAAGTAAAATATACTAAAAATGGAAAGCTTTCTACAGATAGTTTTATGCAATATAAAATTCCTACAAGAAAAGATTTTGGAGATATTAAAGTAGAATTTGAAGAAAGTTATGAACCAACAGGGCCATTTGGAGCGAAATCCATTGGAGAAGTGGTAATAAATACTCCAGCACCTGCTATTGTAGATGCAATATATAATGCAGTAGGAGTTAGAATTACTGATTTACCAATTACGCCGGAAAAAGTTTTTTTAGCTTTATCATAATTTTTTTAAAGAAGATATTATTCTATTTAGAATAATATCTTCTTTTCTTTTATTGTAATACTATTTCTACTATAACTTATTAAACCTTCTTGTTTCATTTTCATGAGCTCACGAGATAAAGATGGTCTTTGAACTCCTATTTTTTCTGCCCATTCCTTTTTAGTCATTTCTATATTTAAATTATAACTATTTTGTAATTGATATTCATATTTTAAATAATTAATAATTGATTTTCTTATAGTTTTCAAAGAGATATCATTTATTTTATTACTTATAATTATAGTCTTATTAGAAATAGATCTTAACATTTCAGATAGAAAATGTTTATTTTTTTGACATAGTTCTATAACAAGTGATTTTTTAATATTTAAAACTATAGAATTAGTTTTAGATATTAAATTCATTGGATAATAATTATTATCTGCGAAAATCATATGTCCACCAAAAGAATCTCCTGGATTAAAATTAGTTATAGTAAGGATATTACCATTTTCATCTAATTTTTGAACAGATATTTTACCATAAAGTAGTATATCAAAAGTTTTACATTCTTGATTTTGAAAATATATTATTTGTTTTTTAGTATATTTTTTTAGTGAAAGTTTATTAGAGTTAAATAAATTTTCTAATTCAGCATTAGAAATATCTTTAAATAATTCATTAGAATTAATAATATCAAAGTATTTTTTATAATTCATTATTTTTCCTTTCGTAACTATGGTTACAGATTTAACATATATTATCATTATAATATAAGGTAGATAGAATATAAAGGAGGAGTTTTTATGATTCAAAAAATGTTTAAGTTTAATAAAGGAGAACAAAAGATTGTAGAAAAAATTATTAATGATGAAAATATTCATTTAAACCACATGATATTTTCTAAAGGAGATGGATTACCAAAGCATAATGCTAATTCGAATGTTTATATGATAGTAACAAGAGGAATATTATCATTACAATTAAACAATCAAAATGTAATTAAATATGAAAAAGGAAGCATACTAAATATTCCTTATAAGACCTTTATGAATGTAACAAATATGGATGATGAGACACTTGAAATATTTGTTATAAAAGCACCTAATCCTAAAGATGTGGAGAAATAATATGGATATTTTTAGTATTGGTTTCTTAATATTATCATTTATAGGATTATTAGTGTCATTTGTTAAAGATAGAAATAAAACCTTAAAATCTATGAAAAAAAATTTTACAATGATGAGAAACATGTTTGGAAGTATATTTGGTATTTTATTACTTATAGGTATAGTTCTTGCTATAATACCTCCAGAAACAATAAAAAAATTATTAGGGGAATCTAATATTTATATTTCAACATTATTATCTACTGTAATAGGAAGTATAACATTAATACCGGCATTTGTAGCTTTTCCACTAGCAGGTTCCCTTATAGATTCAGGAGCAGCAATAGCTCCAATATCTGGATTTTTAACTACACTTACAATGGTTGGAATAGTTACTTTCCCATTAGAAAGGGATAAATTTGGAACTAAATTTGCATTACAAAGAAATTCATTAAGTTTTGGTTTTGCTATATTGATTTCTCTTGTGATGGGGGTGATTATTTGATTAATAAAAAGACAATAAAAAAGAATAAGATATTAATAGCAGTTATTTTCATGTACTTGTTACTTTTCATATTTAAATTAGAACTTGCAAGTACATCTTTAAAAAACAGCAGTTATTATATCAAAGAAATGCTTGTTGTAATGCCTATTATATTTATAATGATTGTTTTAATTGATATGTGGATTCCTAAAAAAGTTATACTAAAGAATTTAGGTGAAGGTTCAGGAAAAAAAGGTGTATTTTTATCTTTTGTACTTGGAAGTATTTCAGCAGGACCAATATATGCAGCTTTTCCTATGGCAAGTGCATTACTTAAAAAAGGTGCAGGAGTATCAAATATTGTAATAATAATAAGTTCTTGGGCTGTTATAAAGTTACCACTTTTAGCCAATGAAATTAAGTTTATTGGATTTAATTTTATGTTAATACGTTGGATATTAACAGTAATTTCTATATATATAATGGGTAAAATAATAGGAAAAAATTTAAAAAAAGATGATATAAAAAAAGAAAATATTGCTTAATTAAATTTTTGTGAAAAACTACACTATAACTGGGTATATTATAATTAATAAATTAATAAATTAAAAATTAAAGGTGGAGAGTTTATAGTGATAGATTTGGAGAGTATTATAAATGAGGATAAATTAAAATATAGTTTATATGTTGAAGATTTGAAAACAAATAAAATTATATTTGATATTAACTCAGATGCAGAAGTCACTTCTGCAAGTATGATAAAAATATTTATAATGGCAGAAGCTTATAGTCAAATATCTAAGGATGAATTTATGAGTCAAAAAATAGTAAATGTTGATAGAGATAATATAGTAGGTGGAAGTCTTATAAAAAACTTATCAAATTATTGTTATTCTATAAAAGATTTAATTTTTTTAATGATGAATTTAAGTGATAATACTGCTACAAATCAACTTATTGATATATTGAGAATTGAAAATATTAATAAGTTTATAAGTGAAGAAGGACTTAAAAATACTGTGATTAATAGAAAAATGATGGATTTTGAAAGAAAGAAAAAAGGCTTTGATAATATCACATCTTCAAGGGATATTGCACATATATTAAAGAAAATATATTATAAAGATTTAATTGATAAAGATGCATCAGTTAATATGATGAATATAATGAAAAAGCAAATGGATAATAGAATGATGGCTAGAAATATTGATAAGTCTAATACAAAAATTTATCATAAAACTGGAAATATACCTTATACAAATCATGATGCTGGAATTGTAATATTTAAAGATATTGAGTATTTATTTGTGATGCTCACGTGGGATGCTTATGACAATATATATGGTAGAAAGGTAATAGGAGAAGTATCAGAAAAAATATATAATGATTTCTTAAAAAACTATGGATATTAATATCCATAGTTTTTTAGTTGTTTTTATTAACTAAATTTAAACGAGCATACATAATGATGATCATTAAGAGAAAGTTGTTCTCATTAGACAAAAATTTAATTAGCTAATTACATATTATTTTTTTTGTGATATAATGAGAATACATTTCAAAAGATATTAATTATAAATATTATATATAGGAGGAATTTATATGAATTTAGCTGATGTAAAAAGAGGAGATAAATTTAAAATAGTTAATATTCCAGATACATTGGTAAAAGCAAAAACATTAAGGTTTGGAATTTCAGAAGGAACTACAGTAGAATGTGCTGAAAAAATACCAGGTGGACCTGTAATTATCAAGAAAAATTTACAAGAAATTGCTATAGGTAGAAAGTTAGCAAAGAAAATTACAATAGATGAATTGACAACAAAATCTGCTGCATATGAAGCAGCTATAGCTAGATAGGGGGAAAATATATGGATTGCTGTAATATAAGTCATCAAATAGATATCCCAGAAGGTGCAAAAAAAATTGTACTTACAGGAAATCCAAATGTTGGTAAATCTATATTTTTTAATTCCTTTACAGGAGTATATGTAGATGTATCAAATTTTCCAGGTACTACATTAGATATTAGTTCAGGAAAATATAAAGATGATGTTATAATTGACACACCAGGTGTATATGGAGTATCTTCATTTAATGATGAAGAAATAGTTGCAAGAGATGCTATAGCATCAGCAGATGTAGTTATAAATGTTATAGATGCTGTACATTTAGAAAGAGATTTGTTTTTAACCCAACAAGTAATAGATATGGGTATACCTACTATAGTTGCCATAAATATGATGGATGAGGCTAAAAAAAATGGTTTGAAAATAGATTTAGATTTATTAGGTAAAGAATTGGGAGTACCTGTAATACCGACCGTTGCTCCAAAAGGAGAAGGTCTTAAAGAGGTAAAAGATTCTATTAATCTTGCTAAAGTGGGAAATAGCAGTATAAAATTAGAAAAAATATTAAAAGATATAACAAAGAATGCTACTAATAGAGCAGAAGCAGTACTTATAATGGAAGGAGATCCACATGTATCTGCTAAAAATAATATTAAAGATATAGACTATAGAGATCAAATCTATATGGATAGACGTGAAAGAGTAAATCAAATAATTGATAAAGTTGTAACTGAAACCACAGATAGTGTGAGTTTTAAAACAACACTTGGTAGACTTATGTTAAGACCACTTACTGGGATACCAATGTTAATAGGTGTGTTATTTTTATTATATGAATTTGTAGGAGTATTTATAGCTCAAACAGTTGTAGGCATAACAGAAGAAACAATATTTATAGAGACGTATGAACCATTTATAAGAGGAATTGTAGATAATTTTATTTCTCCATCTTCATTTATAGGACAAGTATTAATTGGTGAATTTGGAGTACTTACTATGTCAGTAACATATACTTTTGGGTTATTATTACCTCTTATAATAGGATTTTATTTATTTTTATCAATACTTGAAGATTCAGGGTATTTACCTAGAATAGCAGCACTAGTTGATAGAATGCTTACAGGACTTGGACTAAATGGTAGGGCTGTGATTCCTATGATATTAGGTTTTGGATGCGTTACAATGGCTACAATAACAACAAGACTTTTAGGTTCGAAAAGGGAACGTATAATAGCAGTATTTTTATTAGGACTTGCAATACCTTGTTCAGCACAATTAGGTGTTATTATGGGACTTATTGCACCATTAGGTGCTAAATATTTTGTAATATATGGATTAACTATATTTTTAGTATATGTACTTGCAGGAACTATTTTAAATAAAATATTACCAGGGGAATCTACAGACCTATTGATAGATTTACCACCATTAAGATTGCCACGAATAAGCAATGTATTAAGAAAAACTTATATAAAATCAGTATCTTTTATAAAAGAAGCAGGTCCTATATTTATAATAGGAGCAGTTGTGATAACTATTCTTCAATATAGTGGAATACTTACAGCTATTCAAGACTTAGTAGCTCCAATAACAACTGGATTCTTAGGGTTACCTAAAGAAGCTGCTACAGCATTTATAATGGGAATAGTTAGACGTGATTTTGGAGTAGCAGGGTTAAATTCAATGGCTTTAACTCCAGATCAAATATTAGTTTCATTAGTAACAATTACACTTTTTGTACCTTGTATAGCTGCTATGATGATTATGCTTAAGGAAAGAAGTAAATTTGAAGCTGTAGCTATTTGGATATCAAGCTGGGTAATAGCATTTTTAACTGGAGGAGCATTATACTTTATATTGAGTACTTTTTCTTAGGAGATGATTAAATGAAATGTAACACTACAGAAGGAGTAAGGATTTGTTCTGAGTGTAACAATAAAATAAAGAATCCTAATTTAATTAGGTGTCCAAGGTGTAATACTATACTTTTAAAAAAATGTTCAGAATGTAAAGGTTGTTCTTTATTCAAAAAGTTGGGATAATATATCCCAACTTTTTTACTTTATCTTATTTTTATTATTATAAATATTTTTCCAAGGATCTTGCTTTTGTCCTAAACGTCTAAATATATTTGATATATTGTATTTTGTAGCAGAAAGTTTGTTATCTAATTCATCCCAATCAATTGGTGTTGCTATAGGAGCATCATCTTTATCTCGTATACTATAAGGTGCAATTGAAGTTTGACCATATGAGTTTCTTAAATAATCAATAAATATTTTATTATTTCTTTTATCTTTTCTTTGTTCAATAGTGTATAAATCACTATTTTTTTCAACTAATTTTTTTGCTATGCCTTTAGCAAAAGATCTTGTTTCTTCAAAATCATACTCTTGTATAATTGGAACTACAATATGAAGACCGTGTGAACCTGTAGTCATTATATAAGTAGATAATTTTTTAGAATCTAATAATTTTTTCAAATCTTTAGCAGCCTTTATTACTAAACTAAAATCTTTGTTTTCAGGAGGATCCAAATCAAATATTATTTTATCTGGATAATCAAGACTATCTTTTTGACTGAGCCAAATATGATGAGATATACAAGCTTGATTAGCTAAATAAACTAAAGAGTGTTTGTTATTGCATATAGGATATATTGTATGACCTTTATCTTTATTTTTAATGTCAACTCTATCAAACCAATTTGGAAAATATGAAGGTATTTGTTTTTCATAAAAATTTATATCATTTATTCCATTAGGGAATCTGTGCATAGTTAGAGGTCTATTTTCTATATGGGGTATTATATAATTTGATATTTTTAAAAAATAATTTATTAAATCTTTTTTAGATATATTAGATTTAGGAAAGATTATTTTAGTTTCATTTTTTATATTAATATCTTTATTATTTACATTCATATTTATGATTCTTCCTTTAGATCATCTATTGTTTTTCCTGATATAACCGATTTATTTTCGGTGCTAGTAGGATTTCTTCTAGCATCAGCATAATCATCTTTCATTTTAACTAAAATCCAGCGTTCATCTTTTCCTTTAGAGGTCCTAATTAAAGCATAACCACCTTTAAGTTTCTCTCCTTCTAAAAATATAGTTACATGTCCCTTTTCTAATGATTCTTTTATTGTTGGAGAGTTATTTTCTTTAAGATTGTAATAAGTACCTCTATCCCATATTATAACTTCTCCAGCCCCATAGTTATTTTTAGATATTACTCCTTCAAAATCTTTATATTCAAAAGGATGATCTTCTGTAGGCATCGCAAGTCGTCTTTGACTTGGATCCGTTGAAGGACCTTTAGGTATAGCCCAAGATTTTAAAACTCCATCAACTTCAATTCTAAAATCGTAGTGAAGATTAGTTGCATCATGTTTTTGAATTACAAATATAAGTACATCATTTCTTTTTATTTTTTTACCTTTAGGCTCAGTTGTATTATTAAAGTTTCTTTTATTTTTATATTCCTTTAAATTATCTTTTTCCATTTAATCATCTCCTATTATTTATGTACCAAAAAAATATAAATATAAACTTAAATATTTATAATAAGATGTTATAATATATTTAGACATGATTGGAGGAATTATAAATGGAAGACAATAAATTGCAATGTGAAGGTTGTGGAAGGAATTGCTTTGTAACTTTAAAAAAAGAAAATAATGAATATTATATAGAAGGCAATAAATGTGTTGGTGGAGAAGAGCAAGCAAAGTCTAAATGGGTGTTTTTAAAAGAAGAATCATCTCTGGAAAAACCTAAGAAAACAGGATTTCTAAAAAAGTTATTTAATAAATAGATGGATAAATCCATCTATTTTATTCGTTTTAATTGTGCTATACTATATATAAATAATACATAATAAATGAGGTGAGAAGATTGAATAAAGTCAAAATAGACGAATTAATGAAAGATAAGAATTATTTGAAATTATTATCTGAAGAATATCCAACGATATCTTCAGTTTCATCTGAAATAATAAACTTGAATGCAATATTAAATCTTCCTAAAGGTACTGAGCATTTTCTAACTGATATTCATGGGGAATATGAAGCTTTTAGTTATGTACTTAGAAATGCCTCAGGAGTTTTAAAGCTTAAAATAGATGATCTTTTTGATGACGAATTAAATAATAAAGAAAAGAAAAAATTAGCTACACTTTTATACTATCCAGAAGAAAAACTAGATTTAATAAAAAAGGAAATAAGTGATATAGATAGTTGGTATAAGGATACATTAATAAGATTAATAAAGATTTGTAGAGTTGTTTCTTCAAAATATACACGTTCAAGAGTAAGAAAAATGTTACCTAAGGATTTTTCTTATATAATAGAAGAATTATTACATGAAGAAGAAGAAAGACTGAATAAGCATGATTATTTTCATAATATTATCCATACTATAATAGATATAGATAGAGCAGATGAATTTATAATAGCTATTTCAAATTTAATTCAGAGACTTGCAATTGATAGACTTCATATAATTGGAGATATATATGACAGAGGGCCATCATCTCATAAAATATTAGATGATTTAATACTAAGAAGAAGCTTTACAGATATACAATGGGGAAATCATGATATATTATGGATGGGAGCAGCAGCAGGTTCACTTGCTTGTATTACAAATGTAGTAAGAATAGCTTTAAGGTATGCAAATTTAGCTACATTAGAAGAAGGATATGGAATAAACTTATTGCCTCTTGCTACATTTGCACTTGATATATATAAAGATGATGAATGTAAAAACTTTATTCCTAAAAAACCTATAGAAAATTATTATCAAGAAAAAGACTTAGAATTACTTTCAAAAATGCATAAAGCAATTGCTATCATTCAATTTAAAATAGAAGGACAAATTATAAAAAAAAGTTCCAATTATAAAATGGACCATAGACTTTTACTTGATAAAATAGATTATAATATTTTTAATATTATAATAGAAGGTAAAAATTACAGATTAAATGATAAAAACTTTCCTACTATAGATCCGAATAATCCATATATATTAACTAAAGAAGAAGAGAGGATACTAAATAGAATAAAAGCATGTTTTTTAGAAAGTGATAAACTGCAAAAACATATAAAGTTTCTCTATTCTAACGGAAGTATGTATTTAAAATATAATTCAAATCTTTTATATCATAGTTGCATACCATTAAATGATAAAGGAGAATTTAGAAAAGTTGAGTTAGGAGATGAAAAACTGTATGGAAAAAAATTATTTGATAAATTTGATTTTCTAGCTAGAATGTTTTATTTTAATAAGGATCAAATAGATAAAAAATTATATGGGGAAGATATAATGTGGTATTTATGGTGTAATGGCAATTCTCCACTTTTTGGCAAGGATAAGATGACTACTTTTGAGAGGTATTTTATTGATGATAAAATGGCTCATATTGAAAAAAAGGATCCATATTATAAATTTAGAGATAATGAAAATGTATTAAATAATATATTAGAAGAATTTGATTTAAATCCTTACTCATCACACATAATAAATGGACATGTCCCTGTAAAGGCTTCAAGTGGAGAAAGTCCAATAAAAGCTAATGGTAAATTACTAGTTATTGACGGTGGATTTTCAAAAGCCTATCAATCAAAAACAGGACTTGCAGGATATACATTAATATATAATTCATATGGAATTAGACTTGCATCTCATGAACCATTTGAGTCTAAGATAAAGGCAATTAAAGAAGAAAAGGATATATTGTCAACATTAGAATTACTTGAAAAAATGGATAAGAGAAAATATATATATGATACTGATAAAGGTAAAGAGTTGGAGGAAAGAGTAGAATATCTTAAAAAGTTATTGTCAGCTTATAGAATGGGATTAATCAATGAAAACGTACAATAATTTTTTTGAAATAGATTTTTGTTTAACAAAGAATATTCAGGGTAATATTTGTTAAGGAAAGACTTATTATATTAGGAGGGGTTTTAATATGAAAGATTATCATGAGCCAATGGAGTTATTAGATGAGCACACTAAAGATTGTGTTAGAGCATTAAATAGTTTAAGAGAAGAGGTAGAGGCAGTAGATTGGTATCATCAAAGAGTTGCTGCTGCTACAGATGAACAATTAAAAGCTGTTATGGCACATAATAGAGATGAAGAAATAGAACACGTAGCTATGACATTAGAATGGTTAAGAAGAAATATGGATGGATGGGATGAAGAATTAAGAACTTATTTATTTACTGATGATCCAATTCTTGAAGTAGAAGAAAAAGCTGAAGCTGAAGAAGATGAAGGGGATAGCAATACTGATTTAGGAATTGGAAAATTAAAATAATATTATTTATTTAGTTGTATTTTATTGAAAGGAGAGTTGTTATGTTAAAAAGAAATTTAGCACCTATATCAGAGAATATGTGGGAAGAAATTGATGACAGAGCAAAAGAAGTACTTTCAAATTATTTATCTGCAAGAAAAGTAGTGAATGTTTCAGGACCAAAAGGTTGGGAGTATAATGCAATTTCAGAAGGACGATTAGAGCCTATTGAAGGTGAAGAAGAAGTATGCTCAGGAGTATATAAAGTAAAACCTTTAGTTGAATCTAGAGTAGAGTTTGAATTAAATAGATGGGAAATGGATAATTTAGAAAGAGGAGCAAAGGATGTTGAGTTAGATAATCTTGAGGAAGCTGCTAAAAAAATAGCTTTATTTGAAGAAGAAGCTATTTTTAATGGATTTAAAAAAGGAATGATAGAAGGTCTTAAAGACGCTTCTTCTCAAGAAAAAATGAGCTTTGGTAATAGCGGAGATGATATATTAAAATCAGTATCTCAAGCTATAATAAAGCTTAATAGAGCATTTGCTGGTAAGCCTTATGTTCTTATTGTAGGTGAAGAAGCATATCAAAGAATAAACTCAAATTGTATGGGATATCCATTACTTAAAAGATTAGAAGATTTATTAGGAACAGAAGTTGTATATAGTCATGTAGTAGATGGAGCATATTTATTACCTTATAATCATGAAGACTTAGAAATGACTATAGGGAAAGATCTGTCTATAGGATATCAAAATAGTGATAATGAAAAAGTTAAATTCTTTATAACAGAATCATTTACATTTAGAGTATTAGATCCTGATATAATTATAGAATTTACTCTATAAGAGCATATTAAAAAGACTCCTAGGGAGTCTTTTTAATATGCAGTAACTACACCACCATCATAATTTTCTTTTATAAAGTTTTTAATTTCATCACTTTGAAGAGCTTCAACTAAAACTTTTAAACTTTCATTATCTTTATCTTCTGGTCTTATAGCTATTACATTAGCATAAGGAGAATCTTTTCCTTCAAGTAATATAGCATCTTCTGTAGGTACTAAATCAGCTTCTAATGCATAATTCCCATTTATTACAGCTAAGTCCACATCACCAAGTGACCTTGGTATTTGAGCTGATTCAAGAGCTTTAAATTCTAACTCCTTAGGGTTTTCTACTATGTCTTTCTCTGTTGCAAGTAAACCTGCTTCTTTATCTAATTTTATTAATCCCTCATTTTCTAAAAGTAAAAGAGCACGACCTCCATTTGTAGGATCATTTGGTATAGCAATTGTACTTCCTTTTTCAATTTTTTCAACATCTTCATATTTGTCAGAATATAGACCTAGTGGTTCTACATGAATCTTTGCAAGTTCAACTAGATCAGTATCATTTTTTTCATTAAAGTCTTCAAGATAAGGTGTATGTTGAAAGAAATTTGCATCTAATTCACCATCTGAAAGAGCTAAATTTGGTTTTACATAATCAGTAAATTCAACTATTTCTAAAGTTATACCATCATCTGCTAATTTTTCTTTTACTTCATTTAATAGTTCAGCATGAGGAATAGGAGTTGCTCCTATTTTTAAGTTGCTAACATCTTCTTTTTTATCTGTTTCGTTACCACATCCTACAAAGATTAATGTTACTAAAGATAATACGATTAATAACTTTTTCATTTTACCACACTCCTAACGATTTTCTAATAACTTAAATGCTATTTTATTACCTAAAGATTGAACACCTTGAACTAATACTATTATGGCTATAACTGCAATAATCATTACACTTGCATCAAAACCATAATAACCATATCTTATTGCTAAATACCCAAGACCTCCAGCTCCAATAGCTCCTGCTATAGCTGAATAGCCAATTAAATTTATAATAGTTAAAGTCATACCTAATATTAATGAAGGTAAAGCTTCAGGGACTAAAACTTTAAATATTATTTGTCTTGTAGTGGCTCCCATAGATAAAGATGCTTCTATTACTCCATAACTTACTTCTTTTAATGAAGATTCAACTACACGTGCAATAAAAGGAGCTGCAGCTATAGATAGTGGAACTATAGTTGCTGTATTTCCAATGGAAGTACCTACAATTAATTTTGATAAAGGTGATAATATTAACATAAGAATTATAAATGGAAAAGATCTTCCAATATTTACAATAAAGTCTAATATACTATTTAATTTTAAATTAGGCACTAAACTATTTTTTTGAGTAATAAATAGTATTATACCTAATGGAAAGCCTAGTAAAAACCCAAATATAGAAGATAATGATACCATAAATAATGTTTCTAATAGGGGAGTATATATAAGATTAAATATTTCTTTCATTTGTTATCACCTCTGATTTCACATTATTTTTATTTAAAAAGCTTATACTTTTATTTATTTCTTCCTGATTACCATTTATTTGTATGGTTAAATTACCAACACTTGTACTTATAAGTTTATCTATATTTCCAGAAAGAATATTTATTTCTACATTAAATTTTTTCACTATTGTTGATATTATAGGCTTTTTTGAAGATTCTCCTATAAAAGTTAATTTAAATAATTTTGAGTTTTCAGTATTAGTAATATCTAACTCTTCTATATCATCATTATGCATAGATTCTATAAGTCTTTTAGTAATATCTGTTTTAGGATTGAAAAATACTTCATCTACATTACCCTTTTCTATAATTTCTCCACTTTCCATAACAGCGACTTTATCACAAGTTCTTTTAACAACTTCCATTTCATGAGTTATCATAATGATTGTAAGGTTTAATGTTTTTTGTAACTTTCTTAAAAGTTCCAATATTGATTTTGTTGTTTCAGGATCAAGTGCAGATGTAGCTTCATCTGATAATAATAGATTAGGTTTATTTGCTAGAGCTCTTGCTATTGCAACTCTTTGTTTTTGTCCTCCACTTAATTGTGATGGATAAGCATGTTTTTTATCACTTAGTCCTACAAGTTCTAATAAGTTATTTACTCTTTCAGATATCTCATTCTTATCTACTTTTGCAATTTGTAAGGGAAATGCAACGTTTTGAAATACATTTTTTGAACTCAATAAATCAAAATGCTGAAAAATCATACCTATTTTTTTTCTTGTTTCTAATAATTCTTTTTTATTTAAATTAGTAATATCAATATTATTTATATAAATATTCCCTTTATCAACATTTTCTAATCTATTAATAGTTCTTATAAGAGATGATTTACCAGCACCACTTAGGCCAATAATTCCGTAAATTTCTCCATTTTTAATATTTAAATTTATATCTTTAAGAGCTATTATATTTTTGTCTTTAGTTTTATACTCTTTATATACATTTTTAAGTTTTATCATATTTTCCTCCTTAATAAAAAAAATCCTCTATGAAAGAGGATTTTCCTCTCTCATCTTTCGGCATACGCCGCTGGAATTAGCACCTTATGCATAATGCATTGGTTGCTGGGTTTCATAGGGCCAGTCCCTCCACCTCTCTAGATAAGAGTTTCGATATTTTTTTATTGTTTTAAATTATATATCTATAATTATTATATGTCAACAAGAAATATTCTTTTTTTTAGAAGAAGTTTATGAGATAATATTCTTAACAGATATAAGGAGGTAAATGAAATGCCTAAAATTACAGATATTAAAGATTCTAAAAAAACAACAGAAAGAGTTCATATATATATAGATGGGGAGTATTTTAAAACTACATTGAAAGAAATAAGTTTTGGATTAAATCTATATATTGGAAAAGATGTCGAGAAAAGTATATTAAATGAAATGATTTTAAAGGAAGATTTTATAAAATGCAAAAATAAAGCATTACAAATAATAAGCGCAGCTCCACAAAGTGAAAAAAATTTAAATATCAAATTAAAAAAATATGATTTTAATGAAGATATAATTAATAAAGTTATTAAAAATTTAAAGGAATACAATCTAGTAAATGATGAAAATTTAGCTAATTCTATTATAAAAGATAAGAGAAACTTAAGTCACTTTGGAAAAAGAAAAATATATTATGATTTAATAAAAAAAGGAATAGATGAAAGGGTTGCTCAAGAAGAGATCTCTAAGTTAGAGGATAATGATTTAGAATTAGAAAATGCAATATTTCTTTCTAAGAAAAAGATAAAAACTATTAAAGATAAAGATAGAAATAAGGTTTATCAAAAATTAGCAAGACATTTAACATATAAAGGTTTTAGTTATGATATAGTAAAAAAAGCTATAGAAAACACTCTGAAATAAATATTTTTTAAAAATACTTGAAATTTTCTAAAAATTATATTATAATTATATTGGTAAATAACTTTAAAGGAGGTCGTAAAAATGAAAATGCTCAATATTAATAAATTTATAAAAATTAAATATAATACGACCTACACAAGTTATATCTAATATCAACTTAATTTTATCTGTAGGTATGTAAATATCTATGGTTTTTTTATGTCTAATTATAAGAAAATAAAAATAATTATGTATTAAAGGCGATGGATTTATAAATCTGTCGTCTTTTTTTATGAATAAGGAGTGTGAAAAAATTGAATGGTTTAAAATTATTATGGAAATTTATGAAAGGAAATAAGTTGCTTTATTTATCTTCTATATTGAGTATAGGTATTGCAACATTAGCATCAATAATTAACCCTTTGGTATTAAAAATTTCAATTGATTCAGTTATTGGTGACAAACCTATAGATGCACCAAATATAATTGTTAATATGATTGATAGTATTGGAGGAGTAGCAGTACTTAAAACAAATTTATGGATATTAGCATTTGCATTAATTTTTCTTACTATAATTCAAGGTATATTTTTATATACAAAAGGAAAATGGTCAAATAGTGCTGCAGAATCTATAGCTAAGAATATTAGGGAAAAATTATATGATCATATTCAAAACTTACCTTATAATTACCATGTTAAGGCAGAAACTGGAGATCTTATTCAAAGATGTACATCTGATTTAGATACAATTAGAAAGTTTTTAGCTATACAATTTGTAGAAATAGGAAGAGCAGTTTTTATGCTTATATTTATCGGTATAATAATGTTCTCGTTGGATGTTAAAATGGCATTAATATCAATGTCACTAGTACCAATAATATTTTCTTTTTCAGTAATATTCTTTTTGATGGTAAAGAAAGCATTTAAACTTTCTGATGAAGCTGAAGCAGAATTATCAACAGTTCTTCAAGAAAATTTAAATGGTGTAAGGGTGGTAAGAGCTTTTTCAAAAGAAAAATTTGAAATAGAAAAATTTGATGAAAAGAATGAAAACTTTAGACATTTAACCTATAAATTAATTAAGCTTTTAGCAGGATATTGGGCTTTATCTGATCTGTTAAGTTTAATACAAATTGGGCTTGTTTTAATATTAGGAGTTTATTGGACTGTTAATAATGAAATAACCCTTGGGACATTAGTTGTATTTACTACATATGAAGGAATGCTTTTATGGCCTGTAAGACAATTAGGTAGAATTTTAACTGATTTAGGGAAGTCTTTAGTTTCACTAGATAGAATAGGAGAGATATTGGAAAATCCTATTGAGCAAAAAGAAAGTCATGAGATCATGCCAAAGATAAATGGAGATATTGAATTTAATAATGTTTCTTTTTCATATGATAATTATAATAAAATATTAAGTAACGTCTCTTTTAAAGTGAAAAAAGGAGAGACAATTGCAATAATGGGGAAAACTGGTTCTGGTAAATCTTCATTAGTCCATTTACTTGCTAGGTTATATGATTATGATTCAGGATCAATAAAAATTGATGATATAGAATTAAAAAATATAGATAAAAAATGGATTAGAAAAAATATAGGAATAGTATTACAAGAGCCATTCTTATATTCAAGAAGTATAAAAGATAATATAAGTATTACAAATTCAAAAGCAAAAGAAAATCAAATTGTTGACTCTGCTAGAATTGCATCTATACACAATGTAATATTAGGCTTTAATAAAGGTTATGAAACTCCTGTAGGAGAAAAAGGAGTTACTTTATCTGGTGGACAAAAACAAAGAATAGCAATAGCAAGAACTATTATAAATGATAGCCCAATATTGATTTTTGATGATTCATTAAGTGCAGTAGATACAGAAACTGATTTAACAATAAGAAATGCTTTGAAAATGAGAAAAAAAGATGTAACTACATTTATAATTTCCCATAGAATTACTACTGTAGCTGAAGCAGATAGAATTATAATACTAGAAGATGGTAAAATTGTTGAAATGGGAAATCATAATCAATTAATTAAAAGAAATGGTTTATATAAAAAGGTATTTGAAATTCAAAATGGTCAAAATTTTGAAAAAGAAAATATAGTATAAAATGAGGTGACAATATGACAGGTTTTAAGGAAGAAGAATATAGTAAAAATTTAAATATAGGTATTTGGAAACGAATATTTAAATATATGAAAAATTATAAGAAACATTTATACTTATTAGGATTTGTAATGCTGAGTGTAGCAGCTATAGATATAATATTTCCCTTGATGACAAAAAGGGCAATTGATCATTATGTTGTACCAGGTAATACAGATGGTTTAATTCGTTTTTCCTTTATATATTTAGTTTTAATATTAATTCAAGTTATAAATGTAGGTGCTTTTATTGCAGTTGCAGGGAAAGTAGAAATGGGAATTCAATATGATATAAGAAAATTAGGTTTTAAAAAGCTACAAGAACTATCATTTACTTATTATGATAAAACACCAATAGGGTGGATTATGGCAAGAATGACTTCTGATGTAAGAAGGTTGGGAGAAACTATATCCTGGGGGATTGTAGATTCTGCATGGGGACTTACATTTATGTTAGGAGTAGGAATAGTTTTATTTGTTTTAAACTTTAAACTTGCTCTTATAACACTTTCAGTTGTTCCTGTATTAGCTATTATAAGTGTTTATTTTCAAAAGAAAATATTAAATTCTTATAGAGGGGTAAGAAGATTAAATTCACAAATTACAGGTGCATTTAGTGAAGGTATATCTGGAGCTAAAACCACAAAAACTTTAGTTAGAGAAGAAGAAAATTTAAAGGAATTTAAAAATTATACTTCAAGTATGAAATTTATATCCATAAGAGCTGCAATATTTTCTGCTTTATTTTTGCCAATAGTACTAACACTTGGCAGTATAGGTACTGGACTTGCATTATGGTTTGGAGGAAGAGGTGTAGTTTTTGGGGATATTAGCTATGGTACACTTGTAGCATTTCTATCCTATACAGCATTGTTCTTTGAGCCAGTTAGAGAGCTAGCTCGTGTATTTGCAGAGCTACAATCTGCTCAGGCTTCTGCTGAAAGAGTACTGTCATTAGTAGAAATGACTCCAGACATAAAAGATACTAAAGATGTTATGCTAAAATATGGAGATATTTTAAATCCTAGAGAAGAAAATTGGGAGAATATTAAAGGTGATATAGAGTTTAAAAATGTATCATTTCAATATCAAAATGGAGAAAAAGTGTTAGATAACTTTAATTTGAAAATTAACGCAGGGGAGACAGTTGCCTTAGTTGGTGAAACAGGTTCAGGAAAGAGTACAATAGTTAATTTAGCATGTAGATTTTATGAGCCAACTGAGGGGAAGATTTTGATTGATGGAGTAGATTATAAAAGCAGATCATTGTCTTGGTTACATTCTAATATAGGATATGTTCTTCAGAGTCCGCATCTTTTTAGTGGAACTATAAGAGAAAATATACGTTATGGATCCAAAAATACAAGTGAAAATCAAATAATAGAAGCTGCGAAAAGAGTAAATGCTCATGAATTTATTGAGAAACTAGAAAAGAAATATGATACTGAAGTTGGTGAAGGTGGAGGGAAACTATCTACTGGTCAAAAGCAATTAGTATCTTTTGCTCGTGCTATAGTCTCTAATCCTTCAATATTTGTATTAGATGAAGCAACCTCATCTATTGATACAGAAACTGAGAAAAAAATACAAGATGCAATAGAAAAAGTTTTAAATAATAGGACTAGTTTCATAATTGCTCATAGATTATCTACTATAATAAATGCAGATAAAATACTAGTAGTTAAAAAAGGTAAGATAATAGAGCATGGAAATCATAAGGAACTACTAAAATTAAAAGGTTATTATTACAAACTTTATACAAACCAATTAGAAGAACAAAATACTAAAGAATCATGGATTTAAAATAAGTTTAGTTTTTACAATATGAGGTAAATATATTATAAGGAGGTGCTTTATGAACATAAGTATATTTGATTATATTTTCATAATTATTAGTATTTTATGGCTGTTAGAATTTATATTTTATCCTTCAATTAATAAAAAAGATGAAATAAAAAAAGATACATTTTATATGATTTTAGTTACTATTTTACTTATAGTTATTATTAATAGTGTAATGACTTATTTTAAAATAGGAATAGTTTATATAAAGTGGATTAAAGTATTGTCATTAATAATTTACTCTTTAGGATTGATTTTAAGGTACTGGTCATTATTCATTATTGGAAAAAATTTTTCCAGGCATGTAAAAGTAGATGAAAACCAAGACTTAGTAAGTAAAGGACCCTATAGAATATTAAGGCACCCCTTATATTTAGGATTATATTTACTTACAATATCAATACCACTTTATACTGAGAATTTTCTAGTTTTTATTTTCTCCGCATTCATTATGTTCAGAATACTTAAAATGAGAATGGATGAAGAAGAAATGATTATGGAAAAAATCATAGGTGAAAGGTATATACATTGGAAAGAAAAAAGATTTAAGTTTATTCCTTTTATTTACTAGTGATACTATAATATAAGGAGAGATACTATGAAAAATAATAAAGTTCTAGTAATTGGTTCAGGTTTAGGTGGACTTTCTACAGCAATATCTTTAGCTTCAGAAGGCTATGATGTAGAGATATTTGAAAAAAACAATAAAATTGGTGGTAAGTTAAATTTATTAGAAAAGGAAGGATTTAAATTTGATTTAGGTCCTTCTATTTTTACTATGCCACATATATTCAATGAGTTATTTGAAAATGCTGGAAAAAACATGGATGATTATTTCAGATTAATACCTGTAAAACCTCATTGGAGAAATTTTTTTGAAGATAATAAAGTTATAGATCTTGTACCAGTCACTATGAAAAATAAATTTAGAGTAAATGGTGTATCTGAAAAAGATAAAAGAGATTTAGAAGATTTTCTTACGTACTCTAAAAAACTATATGATTTAGTAGATGAAGGTTATTTTTCTAAAGGATTAGATACATTTAAAGATAATATAAAAGAATATGGTTTTATAAAACTACTTAAAGATCTGGATGGATTATCTACAGTTGATTCCCAAGTGAAAAAATATATTGATAATAATTATTTGAGAGATATTATTAATTTTTTTGTCAAGTATGTAGGCTCATCACCATATAATGCCCCTGCATTACTTAACTTATTACCATATATTCAATATCAATTTGGGCTTTGGTATGTTGAAGGGGGTATGTATAATTTAGCAAAAGGTCTTTCTGAATTAATAGATGATCTAAATATTAAAGTTTATTTAAATAGTGAAGTAAAAAAAATATTAACTAAAAATGGACATGCATATGGGATTAAACTCCATAATGATAAGGAGGTAAATGCAAATATAATAGTATCAAATATGGAAATTATCCCAGCATATAAGAAATTATTAAATGAAAATGATGAATTTATAAAAAAATATGATAAATTTGAGCCAAGTTGTTCAGGTCTTGTAATTCATTTGGGATTAAAAAAAGTATATAAGAATTTAGCTCATCATAACTTCTTTTTTTCTAAAGATCCAAAAGAACATTTTTCTACTGTATTCGATAATAAAGAATTACCTAATGATCCTACAATATATCTGGTAGCTCCTACTAGAACAGATAGAACTCAAGCTCCAGAAGGCTTTGATAATATAAAAATATTACCACATATACCATATATAAAAGAAGGTATAACAGAAAAAAAATATTTTGAATTAAAGGAGAAAATTTATGATAAATTGGAAAGAATGGGTCTAGATAAATTAAGAGATAATATATTATTTGAAGAAATATTGACTCCATTTGACATAGAAAGCATGTATTACTCTAATAAAGGATCAATTTATGGAGTTGTTTCTGATGTGAAAAAAAATTTAGGATTGAAGGCTGCTAAAAAAAGTGAAAAATATGAAGGATTATATTTTGTAGGGGGAAGTGTGAATCCAGGTGGAGGTATGCCTATGGCAATTTTATCAGGAATAAATGTTAAAAATTTAATATTAGAAACTAATATATGATAAATATTTGAAATTCGTTATATTATACTATTTTTACTTTGTATAAAAAGGAGTATAATATAATTGGGGGTGAATAAAATTGTCATTTAAAGATATAAAATTGAATTATGAGATTATGGCTAAAAATAATATACCATTATTAGTTAATAATTTTGAGTGGAAAAAGATGTTTGGTAATTTAGATAATACTGATATTCAAGATGCTAAAAAAGAATTGTTAGAACATTTGAGAAATCAAAGAAAATACAAAAGTAGTCTAAAAACATTACAAAATAAAAAAAGAGATATTATGGTTAATATAGTTAATTTGTCTCATAAAGTAAATAATAATGATAAGAAATCTATAAATAAATTAGAACTAGCAAGAAGTGAAATGTTAGAAATAAATAAAGAAATAGAAAACTTTGAAATAAAGTTAGATGATATGCCTAGTAAAATAAGACATTCTAATTTTGAGCTATTAAATATAACAATAAAGATAGCATATCAAGATCTTAAAATAAAGGAAAAAAAATTAGTTCCAATTTATAATGAAATAGAAGAATTACGAATTAAATTAAAAGAACTTATTGAAAATAAAAATGATTACGAAGAAGAAATAAACAATACTTATACATTTTTACATAATATGATTGGAAAAGAGGAAATTGAAAAATTAGATCAAAACTTTTTAGAAAAAAATTAACTAGATTAAAACAGATATAAATTTAGATTTATTTAGAAATGAGGAGATAATTTGACACTTGATTTAATATTGTTTTCTTTGCTTATAATAAGTGGTGTAGAGATATTCACTAGTGTATTCACTAGACCCTTACTTAAAGTTGATAAGAAAGGTCAAAAACAAGAAACAAAAGTTTATACAGTAGTAAAGTTAATATTCATAGTATTATTTATAGGTATTACTATATATTTTTTATATAGAGCAGTATATATTTTAGGAATATTATTAGATATTCCTGTAGATAAAAGTTTGCTAGATATTATACGAGATCTTACAAAATAAAAACTTAATGTAATAATAAGTATAAATAGAAGAATAATATATTAAGTATCAGATTATTTAAAGAATCTTAATATATTTTGATAGAGTAGGCACCATAAAGGGTATAAATATTTTAAATTTAAATATAAAAGATAGGAGGGGTTTGAATGAAAGCCAAAGAAATAATGACTAAAAGTGTGATAACAGTAACAGAAGATGACATAATAGAAGATGTAACGAAAATTTTAATAACTAATAAAATTAGTGGAGTTCCAGTAGTAAATGATGAACAAGAAGTTGTTGGAATTGTAACAGAGACGGACTTAATATTTAGAGACAAAGATGTAAATATACCTTCTTATGTTCCATTATTAGGAGGATTTATTTTACTTGATTCTGTAAAAAAATTTGAAAAAGAATTAAGAAAGGCCGCTGCGTATAAAGTTAAAGATGTCATGACATCTCCAGTGATTAAAGTTTATGAAGAAGATGAAGTTAGAAAAGTGGTAAACATTATGTTAGATAGGAGAATTAACAGAGTTCCTGTCATAGATAAAGAAGGGAAATTAAAAGGAATAATAGCTAGATCAGATATTTTAGCTCATCTTTAATAAAGGGGTGTACTAATTGAATAAATTGTTTGTTGTGATTATTTTATTGATAGTTATTTTTACTATATCATGTTCCAATAAAAATCCAACAAATGAAGAACTATTTAATGAACTAGTGAAAACTATAAATAATATAGAAACTTATTCTGCAGATGTAAATATATCTATAGAAAGTAATAAAGGAAAAGAAAAATATTCTGCCAAGCATATTTTTTCTAAGCCTAAGAAATATAGGATTAAATACTTAGATGAAAAACAAGAAATATATTTTGATGGTAAAAGTTTATATTTAATATATCCTAATATTGATAAAACAAAAATTGTTTTAGAAAGAAAAGAAATTGATCAATATAGCACCTTATTTATAGGATATTTTTTAGAGATTATTCAGACTTCTGAAAAAATTGAAATGAAAAGTGATAAAGACTTTTTGATTATCGACTTAGAATTACCAGGAAATAGTACTAAAAGAAGAAATCAGAGGATATGGTTTTCAAAAGAAAATTTTAAACCGCATAAAATGATAATAACTGATACAAAAGGAATGGAAAATGTGGAAGTTAAATATGATAATTTAAACTACAATGTTAAACTAACAGAAGATATGTTATTTGAATAATGTGTAAGAGGTGATTAATTGGTAGATTTAAATGACACAAGACCTACATGGGTAGAGATAAACTTAGATAATTTAGCTCATAATATGAATGAGGTAAAAAACATAGTTAAAAAAAATACTTTGATAACAGCTGTTGTAAAGGCTAATGGATATGGTCATGATGCAGCAGAAGTATCTAAAGTTTTTTTAAAAAATGGTGCAGATAGGCTTGCTGTAGCTACATTGTCTGAAGCTATAGAATTAAGAAATTCAGGAATAGATGACACACCTATATTAATATTAGGTTATACTCCAAATTCACAAAATGAGTATTTACTAAAATATAATATTATAAGTACTGTATACTCATTTAATCAAGCAGAACTATTATCAAGTGATGCAGTAGAACAAAATAAAATTTCAAAAATACATATAAAAATAGATACTGGAATGAGAAGATTAGGATTTGAATCTAATGCAAAATCTGTTGAGGAAATACTAAAGATATCCAAATTACCTAATGTAGAAATAGAAGGAATATTTACTCATTTTGCTTGTGCTGATGAAGAAAATAAAAGATTTACAAAATTACAATTTGAAAGATTTAAATATATAACAGATGAATTAGAAAAAAAGGGGTTAAGTATTCCAATCAAGCATGTATCTAATAGTGCTGCAATAATTGATTTACCAGAATATAATCTTGATATGGTAAGAGCTGGTGTAATGTTGTATGGATTGTATCCATCTATGAATGTAGATAGAAGAAGAGTTAATTTAAAATCAGCAATGAGTTTAAAAACTAAAATATCATATATTAAGCATGTAGAAAAAGGTGAAGGGATTAGTTATGGTCATACATATGTAACAGGTAAACCTGTTAGAATAGGAACATTACCAATAGGTTATGCAGATGGGTTTACTAGAATATTGAGTAATGACATAGAAGTAACATTAAAAGGAAAAAAGGTTAATGTAGTAGGAAGAATTTGTATGGACCAAACAATGATTGATTTAAGTGAAATAATAGATGTGAAGTTAGGCGATATTGTAACGATTTTTAGTGGCGAAGAAAAAAATACTAATAGTATAGATGATATTGCTCGTAAATTAAAGACAATTAATTATGAAGTAGTTTGTATGATAGCTAAAAGAGTTCCTAGAGTTTTTGTTAAAGATGATAATTTTATTAAGGTGAAAGATTATAATTTACATAATATGAGTATATAAATTAGGATTAATTACTCATTTGAAAATGTTCATATACTACTATATAATCAAGTATATACTTTACTTCAATGGAATATAATAATAATAAGTATATAATTTGGAATTATATTATCTTAATAAATTTATCCGGAGGTGCACCAATGGCCGAATCTAAGAAAATAGTTGTGAGCATGCCAAAAACTTTATTGAACGAAATTGATGGGATAGTATCTATCGAGAAGAAAAATAGAAGTGAATTTATTAGGGAAGCTATGAGGCTTTACATTAGAGAGAGGAAAAAGATTCAAATCAGAGAGAGAATGAAGGTTGGATATCGAGAAATGGCTAATATTAATTTAGCTTTAGCTGAAATAGGAATTGAAGCAGATAATTGTGAGCTCTGTGATTATGAGTCGAAGCTGACGGGATGTGATTAATATTGATTAAAAGAGGAGATATATTTTATGCCGACTTAAGTCCTGTTATTGGTTCTGAACAGGGAGGAGTTAGACCAGTCTTAGTTATACAGAATGATGTAGGAAATAAATATAGCCCTACGATTATTATAGCTGCTATTACATCTCAAATTAATAAAGCAAAATTACCTACACATATTGAAATAAATGCTAGTGAATATGGTTTAACAAAAGATTCAGTTGTATTATTAGAACAAATTAGAACAATAGATAAAAAGAGACTTAGAGAAAAAATTGGACATTTTGATGAAGATATGATGAAAACAGTAGATGAGTGTTTGAGAATAAGTACAGGTCTTGCAGAATTTTAAATTTAAATATATTTTAAAATTAGAAATCATATGATTTCTAATTTTTTATTGTCAAAAAGTTGCTTTAATATATATTTTTTTATATTAAATATTAAATATACGTTATATTCTTTTTTAAAGCTTATTTAATAGTGTAAAATATATAAGAAGAGGTGATGATATGAAAAATAACAAATGGTATAAGTACCTTATAGACTACGTTGCAATAACATTTGGTACTATTATAATGGCTTTATCATTAAATATGTTTTTAGGCCCAAATACTATAGCACCAGGTGGAGTATCAGGTATTGCAATTGTTATTCAAAAGATAACAAATGGATTTGTTAAAATTGAAATTACAAACTTACTTATAAATATTCCATTATTTATTGGAGGAGTATTAGTTCTAGGAAAATCATTTGGTGCAAAAACACTGTATGCAACAATAGGACTATCTTTTTTTGTAAAAGTTTTCCCTAATTCAGTAGCTACAAATAATCTTTTGTTAGCTTCTATTTTTGGTGGTCTTCTTATAGGTATAGGTATAGGCATTATATTTAGATTTGGTGGGACTACTGGAGGAACTGATTTAGGAGCAGCAATAATAAATAAATATTTTCCAGGATTAAGCATACCTAAAATTATGATGAGTATTGATTTAATGGTTGTTGTTTTTGCAGGACTAGTAGATAAAAAATTAGATACAGCACTATATTCTATTATTTCACTATATATATTAGTAAAGGTGATAGATCAGATTTTAGAAGGGCTTAGTTATAGTAAGGCATTTCTTATAATATCTAACAATCCAGAAAAATTAGGCAGTGCAATTTTAAAGGAAATTGATAGAGGTGCTACGATTTTGAAAGGTAAAGGAATGTATACTGGTAATGATAGAAATGTATTGTTATGCGTTGTAAATAGAGCTGAAATAACTAAATTAAAAAATCTTATTAATAAATTAGATAAAAATGCATTTGTTATGGTAACAGAAATCCATGAAGTATTAGGAGAAGGATTTACAGAAATTAAATCATAATTGTCATACAATCATAATACTATTTAATAAAGAACTTTGTTTAGATGGGGGGATTGTGTGAATAAGAAATGGTGGGTACTTATTTTTTTAACTATAGTTATTTTAGGAATTATTTTCATTCCTAAAATTTTAACTGATAAAGGAGATGAAAAAGTGTCTTTTGATATTATTAAAGAAGATGATATTCCTAAAGAAATAGAAGAAATATTACCTAAGTATCAAAAAGAAGAACGTGCACTTGCATGTAAAGTAGATGATAAGATTTATATAGTAGTTACAAGAGGAGAAAAAAATACTGATGGTTATGATGTAACTATTCAATCTATAGAGAAAAAGAAAAATGATGGAAAATTTAATTTAATAGTATATGCTCAATATAAGGATCCGAAACCTGATGAAATAGTACCTCAAGTTATTACTTATCCTACTGTAGTAGCAGAAACAGAATTAGAAAAGTTACCTGAAAAAATAGATTTAAAAACAAATTATATAGAATAATCATCAGAATGAATTCTGATGATTATTTTTTTTATATAAATAATTGGAATATCTAAATGAATTCTAATATACAATTTAGGGTATAAATGTTTTAAATATTTTAATGGAGGGGTTTGGTGGATAAATATAAGATAGGCTTAGATAAATTAAAAAATAAATGTAATACTGATATATTTGAATTTGAAACTACTGAAGAAGTAGATAATTGGGAAGGTATAATAGGCCAAAAAAGAGCTATAGAAGCCCTTGAGTTTGGAATTTCTATTGATAGAGAAGGCTATAATATATATGTATCAGGACTTAATGGTACAGGGCGTAATAGTTATTCTTATTCTCTTGCAAAAGAATACTCTAAATTTAAAAACAATAGTAAAGATTGGTGTTATGTATATAATTTTCAAAAGCCTGAAAATCCTAAAGCAATATTCCTTAAAAAAGGAAAAGGAAAAATATTCAAAAAAGAAGTGGATAAACTTATAGATATCTTAAAGGAAAAAATACCTGAAAACCTAAGTTCGAAGAATTATGAAGAAAAATTAGACAATTTGTATAAAAATCATAGACGAATAATTGAAAATATTATAAATGAATTAAATAATATTTCAAAAGAATATGATTTTAAATTTGAATATACTGAAAAAGGTATTGTAACTTTTCCTGTTGTTAATGGGAAACCAATGTCAAAAGCTCAACTTAATGATTTAGATGAAGAAGAAATAAAAGAATTAAAAGCAAAATCTAATAAATTACAATCTGTAACATTTGATATTATTGAAAAATTGAAAAATCAGGAAAATAATTTATTATATCAAATATCATATTTAGAAAAAAGTATTGTTAGTGATACAATAAATTCTCAATTAAAATCTGCAAATAAAATATTTGAAGATAATAAAAAAGTCATAAAATTCTTAGAAGAAGTAAAAATAGATATTATAGAAAATTATGATAGATTTAAAAATACAAATACATCAGATAATCAAAGGGGAATAGACTTATTACATCAAAAAGCTAATCAAGATGATTTTTTTATAAGGTATGAAATAAATTTATTTATTGATAACAGCAAATTAGAAGGAGGAGCTGTAATTAGAGAGTTAAATCCTACATACCATAATTTATTAGGTAAGATTGAATATGTAAATCAATTAGGAGTATTAAAAACAGATCATACTAAAATTAAACCTGGATCTTTACACGAGGCTAATTGTGGATACATAATAATACAAGCAAAAGATATATTAAAAAATAAATTTGCTTGGGAAGGATTAAAAAGAGCTTTAAAATCTAATCAAATAAAAATAGAAAATGTATTTAAAGAAAGTTTACTATCACAAAGCTTAAAACCTGAACCAATTACTTTAGATGTGAAAGTCATTATAATTGGGGATCATTATATTTATCAACTTTTATATGCAAATGATGAAGATTTTAAGAAATTATTTCGTATAAGAGCAGACTTTGATATTGAGATGAAAAGAACTGAAAAAAACATGAAACTTATAGCTAAATTTATATCATATCATTGTAGGAAAAATAAATTACTACCTTTTAATAAAGATAGTATTGGAAAAATAATAGAGTACTCCTCAAGACTTGCAAGAGATCAAAAAAAGTTAACTTGTAGATTTAATTATATAGTAGAGCTATTATATGAGGCAGATGCCTTAGCGAGATGGGAAAATGAAAACATTGTAAATAAGCACCATATAAAACAAGCTTTAGATAGTAAAATATATAGGAACAATCAATATGAAACAAAATTGCATGAATTATTTAAAGAAGGAACTTTATTAATTGAAACAAACGGATATGAAATAGGACAGATTAATGGGCTTGCTGTACTTGATTCAGGTGAGTATTCTTTTGGTAGGCCTAATCGTATAACAGTTTCTACATTTGTAGGAGAAGATGGAATAGTATCAATTGAACGGGAAGTAGAACAAAGTGGCAGTAGTTACGATAAAGGAGTATTAATTTTAAATGGATATATAGGAAGTAAATTTGCTAAATTTAAACCATTATCATTATCTGCAAGTATTACATTTGAACAGTCATATGGCATAATAGATGGTGATAGTGCATCTAGTACAGAATTATATGCATTGTTATCTAGCTTATCAGAGATACCTATAAATCAGGCAATAGCAGTTACTGGCTCTATAAATCAAAAAGGGGAAATACAACCTATAGGAGGAGTAAATGAAAAAATTGAAGGATATTATAAAGTTTGTAAAACAAAAGGATTATTAGGAGGAGAAGGAGTTATAATCCCTCATCAAAATGTAACTAATCTTATGTTATCAGATGAAGTTATAGATGCAGTAAGACAAAATAAGTTTTCAATATATTCTATAAAAACAGTAGATGAAGGGATAGAGATTTTAACAGGAGTAAAAGCAGGAAAAATGAATGAAAATGGTAAATATCCAGAAAAAAGTGTATACCATAAAGTATCTAAAAAATTATCTCAGTTTGTAGAATATACTAAAGATAAATAGTAGATTATTGTATATTTAACTAAAAAACATTAGAAATATTGTATGAAATGTCAATAGAAAAAAATAGCCATTACACGATATAATTAAAATATAGAAAAATTAATTATTCGGGAGGTATATATGGCTGGTTTAACATTTAAGAATTTAGAAAAAGTTTATCCTGGAGAAGTAAAGGCAGTAGAGGATTTTAATTTAGAAATAAAAGACAAGGAATTTATAGTTCTTGTAGGACCATCTGGGTGTGGAAAGTCTACTACATTAAGAATGGTAGCTGGTTTAGAAGAAATATCTGGTGGTGAATTATATATAGGAGATAAATTAGTTAATGATATTCCACCAAAAAATAGAGATATAGCAATGGTATTTCAAAATTATGCATTATATCCACATATGACAGTCTATGATAACATGGCATTTGGTTTAAAATTAAGAAAAGTATCTAAAGATGAAATAGATAAAAAGGTAAAAGAAGCTGCAAAGATATTAGGCATTGAAGCTTTATTAGATAGAAAACCTAAAGCATTATCTGGAGGTCAAAGACAAAGAGTTGCTCTAGGAAGAGCTATAGTAAGAAACCCAAAGGTGTTTTTGATGGATGAACCATTATCTAATTTAGATGCTAAGTTAAGAGTTCAAACAAGAACAGAGATTTCAAAACTGCATAAGAAATTACAAACTACTTTTATATATGTAACCCATGATCAAACTGAAGCTATGACTATGGGAGATAGGATAGTTATAATGAAAGATGGACTCATTCAGCAAGCTGATACTCCACAAAAGGTATATGAAAATCCTGCTAATGCTTTTGTAGCTGGATTTATAGGAAGTCCGCAAATGAACTTTTTTGATGGCAATATTGAAGCAACTGATGTAAATAATTGCTATTTAGTATTAAATAATAGTGAAGTGAAAATCAAAATTCCAGAAGGAAGAGCAAAAATATTAAAAGATAATGGTCATTTTGGTAAAAAAGTAATAATGGGGATAAGACCAGAAGATATACATGATGAAAAAGCTTTTATAGAAGCTTCACAAGATAGTTCATTTAAAGCTATAGTAGAAGTAACTGAAATGATGGGTTCTGAGACATATTTATATTTAAATATATTTGGTAATAATGCAATTGCAAGAGTAAACCCAAGAAATAAATCTGAGGCAGGAGATGAAGTATCTTTAGCCTTTGATACTAATAGAATTCATTTATTTGATAAAGAAACAGAAAAAGCAATATTTTAAAAGCCCTTTTCATTTAATTTAATATAGAAAAAGAAAGTAGAAATTTTAAAATTTCTACTTTCTTTTTTTATTTGTGTTATTATAAATTTTATGGTATTATTTAATAAGGTTTTATTACATTTAGATTACAATAATTATAAAAGAAGTATAATTTATTACTTTATTATTACAAAAAAAATCATATTTACTCTTTTAAAACATAAAGAAATCTATTATAATAGTATTCAGGTGATTTTATGTTAACCAAAATTGAACTACAAAAACAGCTGAATATTATAAATTCATCGACTTCATATGATTTGCATTTAGATACAGTTAAATATGAAGATAAGAATTTAATTTATAATTATAATAACAATGAAAATAATTATTATATATATAGCAATCTAGAAGATATTACTACTAACGAAAAAAATATATTAAAAATTTTAATTTCAGAAAAACTTGACATTTATTCTAATGATACCCATTCAAATAAAATATTAAACAATATAATTAAAAACAACTTAAATACTGAAGAAATTGAAGGAAAATTAAAATTTTTATCTATAAATAAAAATAATAATTTAATTATTATGGCATTAAAAATTTTTAAAAAAGACAGATTAAATGATGCATTTGAAATATTAGTTAATTTAGAAGAAATTGATATTATATCAATTTTGGATGATGAATTTATTCTAATAGTCTTAAATAATAGTGTAGAAAAAGCACTTGAATTGTCTAGGTTAATAGTAGAATTAATAGAAATTGAGATGTTAGAGAATATTAATATAGGAATAAGCAGTAGTGATGTTGCTATAAATATTAAAAATCTATATAGAGAAAGTATTGATACCATAAAAATCACAGAAAAATTTAATATACCAAGTAATATCAATTTATATAAAGATATATTTATTTATAAAGTAATATCATTTATAAATTATGATAATATAAAAAAAATATATGAAGATATAGAAGAATATAAAATTAATGAATTAAATAAAGATGATATTAAAACGGCGGAAGTTTTTTTGAATTTAAGTTTAAATATAAGTGAAGCGGCTAGAAAACTTTATATTCATAGAAATACACTTATTTATAGATTAGATAAAATAAAAAAACATACAGGATTAGACTTAAGAAATTTTGAACATGCACTTAAGTTTAAATTAATTTTAATTTTTAAAAGCTTTATAAATTATAACAAAGGAAAATAGAACATTAGACAGGAGTGAGATTATGATACGTCTCGAAAATGTTACAAAACAATATAAAAATGGCGTTAAAGCATTAGATGATGTTACTATTAATATAGAAAAAGGTGAATTTGTATTTTTAGTAGGATCAAGTGGTGCTGGAAAATCAACTTTAATTAAGTTGATCACTAAAGAAGTAAATCCTGAAGCAGGTAAAATATTTTTAAATGGTAAAGATGTAACTAGTTTAAGGAATAGAAAAGTCCCAAATATCAGAAGGAATATTGGTATGATATTTCAAGATTTTAAATTATTACAAAACAAAACTGTGTTTGAAAATGTAGCATTCGCTATGGAGATATTAGGATATTCTTCACGTGATATCAAAAGAAGAGTGCCTAAAGCATTGGATATGGTAGGTCTTTCTAAAAAACTAAATAGTTACCCTGACCAATTATCAGGTGGAGAACAACAAAGGGTATCTATTGCTCGGGCAATTGTAAATAAACCTAATGTTGTAATAGCAGACGAGCCTACAGGAAATCTTGATCCAGATACAGCCTGGGATATAATGAATTTATTAAAAGATATAAATAGACGTGGTACTACCATTTTGATGGCAACACATGCAAAAGATATTGTAGATATTATGAAAAAGCGTGTAATTGCTTTATCAAATGGGAAGGTAACAAAAGATGATACAAGAGGAGGTTACGATTATGAATCTTAGATCATTAGGGTACACTTTAAAACAAGGGTTACTAGGTGTATGGAGAAATAGGATGATGAGTCTTGCATCTATTGGTTCTGTAACATCCACTTTAATAATACTAGGTATTATTTTGATTTTAGTATTGAACGTTAATAATCTTTCTGTTATGTTAAAACAAGAGTTTGATGAAATAGAAATATTTTTATCAGCAGATGCAACTGATGAACAAAAAACAAAATTAGAAAAAGATTTAAAAGATGTTAAAGGAATTTCAGATGTAAAATATAAATCTAAAGAAGAAGCATTGAAATCTATGAAAGAACAATGGAAAGATAATTCCTATCTTTTAGAAGATTTAGAAGAAAATCCGTTTCCTGATTCATTTGTACTTAGAATAAATGATCTTGATAATTCAGATAAAATAGTTAATAGTATAAAAGGAATGGAAGGAATAGAGGATATTAAATATTATAGAGATATAGTAGAAAGAACTGTCACTATAGCAAATATAGTAAGAACAGGTGGAATAATAATAATAGCTATTCTTATTTTAATTTCTATATTTATAATTTCTAATACAATTAAAATAACAGTAGCAGCTAGAAAGAAAGAAATTAATATAATGAAGTATGTCGGAGCTACAAATGGATTTATTAGAGGTCCATTTATAGTGGAAGGGATAATATTAGGTATTTTAGGTTCTATCGTTTCAATAGCTTTAATAGGCTATGGATATAAATATTTATTTGATATAGCTAGTCAAAGACTATATGTATTTGCAACTGTATATATGATTCCATATTATCAAATATTAAATGATATAGTAATAATGTTTGTAGCTATAGGAGTTGGAATTGGTATAATAGGAAGTGTTGTATCACTTAGAAGATTTCTAAATGTTTAAGCGATTAAGGGAGGAAACTATGTTGAAAAAAGGGAAGGCTTTATCTTTTTTACTTATAACTGCAATCTTTTTAAACGTAGGAGCTGTTTACGCAGGAGATGTAGATGAATTAAAGGAAAAGCAAAAAGGTATTGAAACTAAATTAAAAGATGCACAAAAAGAATTAAAGGAAAAAGGCAATGAAATGTCTGAAGTAGAAAAAGAAATAAAAAAATTAGATAAAGAAATAAATGAAGCTGCACAAGAAATAAAAAAAGTAGAAGGTAAGATATCTAGTGTAAAAAGTGATATAAATAATACTGAAAAAGAATTAGAGGAAGCACAAAGTAAAGTAGATGAAAAAAGTGAAACATTAGGTGCAAGATTAAGAGTTATGTATAAAAATGGTAATGTTAGTTATTTAGAAGTGCTTTTAGGCGCTGAAGACTTTGGTGATTTTATTAGTCGATTAGATTTAGTACAAAAAATAGCGGATCAAGATGTTGATTTATTGAAGTATATGCAAGAACAAAGAGATGTAATTGAAGATAAGAAAAAAGAACTAGAAACAAAGAAAAAATTATTAGATCATCAAAAAAGTCAAGTAAGAAAACAAAGAGAAAAACTTTCTTTAGCAAATAGATCTAAAAGAAGTGAGATGAAAAAGCTAGAAAAAGATTATAAAAAACTAGAAAAATTAGAAGATGATTTAAATAAAGAAGCAAATGAAACTACAAATGATATACAAAACTTACAAAATCCTAACGCAGAGTATGTAGGTGGAGAATATACATGGCCAGTACCTGGTAAGTATAAAATAAGCTCTCCATTTGGGTATAGAACACATCCTATATATGGCACCAAGAAACTACATACTGGTATAGATATTAGTTATGGTGGACAATATGGAACTACAGTAGTAGCAGCAAATAGTGGTAGAGTAATATATGCAGGATGGAAAGGTGGATATGGTAATACTGTTATGATTGACCATGGTGGTAGAATAGTTACACTATATGCACATAATCAATCTCTATTGGTAAGTGTAGGACAACAAGTTAAAAAAGGTCAGCCTATTGCTAAGGGAGGAAGTACAGGTAATTCTACAGGTCCTCATTCTCATTTTGAAGTAAGAAAAAATGGACAATATGTAAATCCTTTATCATATTTAAGATAAATTAAAAGACAGGGTTAAGGCTCTGTCTTTTAAAATGTTTTAGTGAATAGTTAAATTGAAATGGTAAAAGCTAAATGGTATAATATTATAGTAATTTTAATAAACTTTATAGTATGATACTTAATTGGAGGTGAATAAATGATTTCAAAGAAAAAGGCTATGATAATTGGAGTAATTTTAATTTTATTAACTGCTACAGGCACTTTTATATTAGATAATATGGTTCAACTTACTATAGGAACAAAAATAATAATGCCTAAAAGTCAATTGAATAGCACAAGTAAGATAGCATATATAAAGAATTATATAAATGAAAATTATCTAAATGATGTGACTAATGAAGAACTAACAGATGGACAGCTAAAAGGATTATTTGAAGGTTTAGAAGATCCTTATTCTGTATATATGACAAAAAAAGAATTTGCTGATTTTATGGATCAAACAGAAGGAAGCTATGGAGGAGTAGGAATAATAGTAACACCTGGAGAAGATGGTTATATAACAGTTGTATCTCCTATAGAAGATACTCCTGGAGAAAAAGCTGGTATAAAATCTGGGGATAAGATAATTAAGGTAAATGATAAGGAGTTTACTGCTGATAATATGGATAAGGCAGTTGAACTTATGAAAGGAGATCCTGGAACAGATGTTAAGCTTACAATTCTAAGGGAAACTGAAGAAGGAAAAACAGAAGAAATTGAGGTTGAATTAACTAGAGAAGAAATAAGACTTAAAAGTGTTAAATCAAAGATGCTACAAGATAATATTGGTTATATAAGAATTATACAATTCGATGAATTGGTATATGAAGACTTTAAAAAGCATTTAGAACAATTACAAGATAATGGAATGAAATCCTTAGTAATAGATTTAAGAAATAATCCTGGTGGTTTACTTGCTCAAACAGCAGATATTGCTGATTTACTTATAGGTAAATCAAATATAGTTTATACTGAAACTAAAAATGGAGCAAGAGAATATTATAAATCAGACGAAGATAAATTAGGTATTCCTCTTACAGTTCTTGTAAATGAAGGTAGTGCTTCGGCTTCTGAAATATTATCTGGAGCTATAAAAGATACAAATACTGGAACTCTTATAGGAACTAAAACATTTGGTAAAGGTATAGTACAAAGAATAGAACAATTAAGTGATGGTTCTGGATTTAAACTTACAGTTTCTGAGTATTTTACACCAAATGGTACTAATATTCATGGAAAAGGAATTGAGCCTGATATTGAGATAAAGCTGCCTGATGGAATTGAAGGTGGAGTTGAAAATTTAGATGAAGATATACAACTTAAAAAAGCAATAGAAATATTAAGAGAAAAGATGTAGACAATTGTCTATATCTTTTTTGTCGTTTTATTAGTCAAATAATAGGGAATAAATATTAGTAGATGTATTGACTTAATATAGAAATAGCAATATAATGATAACGAACAACCGTTCCTTAAAATTTTGAGGTGATAAAAAATGAGTACATTTAAATTAAGTTCAGAATTCAAACCTACAGGAGACCAACCTGTAGCAATAGAAAAGTTAACAAATGGTATAAATAATAATAATAAGTTTCAAACATTATTAGGAGTAACTGGATCAGGTAAAACTTTTACAATGGCTAATATAATTGAGAAAGTAGAAAAGCCTACATTAGTTATAGCTCATAACAAGACACTTGCAGCACAGCTTGCAAGTGAGTTTAGAGAATTTTTTCCAGATAACGCAGTTGAATATTTTGTAAGTTATTATGATTATTACCAACCTGAGGCATATGTTCCAGGAAGTGATACTTATATACAAAAGGATGCTTCTATAAATGATGAGATAGATAAACTGAGACATTCAGCTACAGCATCTTTATTTGAACGAAGAGATGTTATAATAGTAGCTTCTGTATCATGTATATATGGTCTTGGAGATCCTATTGATTATGAAAATTTAGTATTATCTTTAAGGCCAGGCATGATTAAGGATAGAGATGAAGTTATAAAAAAATTAGTTGATATACAGTATGAAAGAAATGATATTAATTTTATACGAGGAACATTCAGAGTTAGAGGTGATATAATAGAGATATTTCCTGCTTCATCTACAGAAAATGCCATAAGAGTAGAATTTTTTGGGGATGAAATAGATAGAATAACAGAAGTAAATTCTTTAACTGGTGAAATAATAGGAAGAAGAAACCATATCTCAATATTTCCAGCTTCTCACTTTGCTACATCACAAGATAAAATAGATAGTGCAATAGTAAGTATAGAAAAAGAATTAGAAGAAAGATTGAAAGAACTTAGAAGTGAAGATAAACTCTTAGAAGCTCAACGACTTGAACAAAGAACTATGTATGATATAGAAATGCTTAGAGAAATGGGTTATTGTAATGGAATAGAAAACTATTCTAGACATTTAAGTGATAGAACAGCAGGGAGTAAGCCATATACCCTTATTGATTATTTTCCGGATGATTTTTTAATTGTAGTAGATGAATCGCATGTAACTATACCTCAAATAAGAGGGATGTATGCAGGAGATAGATCTAGAAAACAAACATTAGTAGATTATGGATTTAGATTACCTTCAGCACTTGATAATAGACCACTTAATTTTGAAGAATTTGAAGGACATATAAATCAAATGGTATTTGTAAGTGCTACACCTGGTCCTTATGAACAAGAACATTCAGAACAGATAGTAGAGCAAATTATAAGACCTACAGGATTATTAGATCCATCTATAGAAGTAAGACCAACTGAAAATCAAATAGATAATTTGATAAAAGAAATAAATATAAGAGTAGAAAAAAATGAAAGAGTTCTTGTTACAACTCTTACTAAAAAAATGAGTGAAGATTTAACTTCGTATCTAGAAGAAATAGGAATAAAGGTAACATATCTTCATTCTGACATAAAAACAATAGAACGTATGCAAATAATTAGGGACTTAAGACTCGGGAAATTTGATGTATTAGTAGGAATAAACTTATTAAGAGAAGGATTAGACTTACCAGAAGTTTCTCTAGTTGCTATTTTAGATGCAGATAAAGAAGGGTTTTTGAGATCTGAGACTTCAATGATTCAAACAGTAGGAAGAGCAGCTAGAAACTCTGAAGGTAGAGTTATAATGTATGCTGATAAGATTACTAATTCTATGAATAGGACAATATCAGAAACAAATAGAAGAAGAAGTATTCAAAAAAAATATAACGAAGAGCATAATATAGTACCTACTACAATAAAGAAATCTATTAGAGATGTAATAGAAGCAACAAAGGTAGCAGAAGATGAAGATGGCTATAATGTACAAAATGAAATGACAAAAGAAGAAATTGAAAATATGATTATAGCGATAGAAACAGAAATGATGCAAGCAGCAGAAAATTTACAATTTGAACGAGCAGCAGAATTAAGAGATAAAATAACAGAACTCAATAAAAAACTAGATAATTAAGTTCTGGTCTTAATTAGAAAAGAGGGATAATAAAATGCAAAAGGATAAATTAATAGTTAAAGGAGCTAAAGAGCATAATTTAAAAAATATTGATATTGAATTACCACGTGATAAATTTATAGTTTTAACTGGGTTATCAGGTTCGGGAAAATCATCATTAGCTTTTGATACAATATATGCTGAAGGCCAAAGAAGATATGTAGAAAGTTTGTCGGCATATGCTAGACAATTTTTAGGGCAAATGGAAAAACCTAATGTTGAATATATTGAAGGATTATCTCCTGCAATATCAATAGACCAGAAGACTACAAATAGAAATCCACGTTCAACTGTTGGTACAGTTACAGAAATATATGATTATTTTAGACTTTTATTTGCTAGAATAGGGACTCCTCATTGTCCAAATTGTGGTGAAGAAATATCATCTCAAACTATTGATCAAATGGTTGACAAAGTAATGGAGTTAGAAGAAAGAACAAAAATACAAATATTAGCTCCTGTAGTAAGAGGAAAAAAAGGTCAACATAAAAAACTTTTAGAAAACATACGTAAAGAAGGATTTGTAAGGGTCAGGATAGATGGAGAAATATCAGATATAAATGAGGTTGAAGAATTAGAAAAAAATAAAAAACATACTATAGAAATTGTTGTAGATAGAATAATAATAAAAGATAATATAGAAAAGAGACTAACTGATTCAATAGAAACTTCACTTGATATAGGAGAAGGATTAGTAATAGTTAATATTATTGAGGGAGAAGATATGCTATTTAGCCAGAATTTTGCATGTGCTGATTGTGGAATAGCACTTGAAGAAATATCTCCTAGGATGTTTTCTTTTAATAGTCCATTTGGTATGTGTCCTACATGTAATGGTTTAGGCAATCATAAAAAAGTTGATAAAGAATTAGTTATACCTAATAAAAACTTATCCTTATCTCAAGGAGCTATTGCTCCATATAGTGGTGCAGGCGAGGATACCTACTATTATAGAATATTTAAAGCTATAGCAGATTATCATAATTTTTCAATGGATAAGCCCATAGGAAAAGCTCCTAAGGCTATGTTTGATGAATTATTATATGGTACAGATAGAAGTATACAATTTAAATTTAATAGTAGATTTAGTGGAAACAAGAGTTATAGAGGAACTTTTGAAGGAGTAATAAATAACTTAGAAAGAAGATATAAAGAAACTAACTCAGATTATATTAGAGAAAAAATAGAAAATTATATGAGCATAATACCATGTAGTGATTGTCATGGTGCAAGATTAAGAGATGAATCTTTAGCAGTTACAATAAACGATAGGAACATATCTGATGTAACGGAAATGTCAATAAAAGATAGCTTTGATTTCTTTAATAACTTAAAGCTTACAGAAAGACAGGAGTTTATAGCTCATCAAATTTTAAAAGAGATTAATTCTAGACTTGGATTTTTATCTGATGTAGGTCTTGAATATCTTACTCTCTCACGAAGTGCAGGAACATTATCTGGAGGAGAGTCACAGAGAATAAGACTGGCTACTCAAATTGGATCTTCTTTAGTAGGAGTATTATATGTGTTAGATGAGCCTAGTATAGGATTGCATCAGAGAGATAATGATAGATTATTAAAAACCCTTAGAAATCTTACAGACTTAGGAAATACACTTCTAGTAGTAGAGCATGACGAGGATACAATGTATGCTTCAGACTATATTGTTGATATTGGACCTGGAGCAGGAGTTCATGGTGGAGAAATTGTGGCAGAAGGAAATGTAAAAGAAATAATGGAGTGTAAAGAATCTATTACAGGACAATATTTAAGTGGAGACAAAGAGATATCGATTCCTGATAAAAGAAGAAAATTTAATGGGAATAAAATAAAGATAATAGGAGCTAAAGAACATAATCTTAAAAATATAGACGTAGAAATACCTTTAGGAGTATTTACCTGTGTAACAGGAGTATCTGGTTCAGGTAAGTCAACTCTTATAAATGAAATATTATATAAAGGATTGTCACAAGAGCTCCATAGAGGCAAAAAGAAGCCTGGAAAACATAAAAAAATTGATGGTATAGATAATGTTGACAAAGTAATAGATATAGACCAGTCACCTATAGGTAGAACACCTCGATCAAATCCTGCAACTTATACAGGGGTATTTGATCACATAAGAGAGTTATTTGCAATGACACCTGAAGCTAAAACTCGTGGATATAAAAAAGGAAGATTTAGTTTTAATGTAAAAGGTGGAAGATGTGAAGCATGTAATGGTGATGGTATAATAAAAATTGAAATGCATTTTTTACCAGATGTATATGTACCTTGTGAAGTATGTAAAGGTAATAGATATAATAGAGAGACATTAGAGGTAAGGTATAAAGGAAAAACAATATCTGACGTATTAGAGATGACAGTAGAAGAATCATTAGAATTCTTTGATTCTATACCAAAGATAAAAAGAAAATTGAAGACTATGAATGATGTAGGCCTTGGATATATTCATTTAGGTCAGCCTTCTACTCAACTTTCAGGTGGAGAGGCACAGAGAATAAAGCTTGCTACAGAACTTAGTAAAAGAAGTACAGGAAAGACATTATATATTTTAGATGAACCAACAACAGGACTTCACTTTGCTGATATTCATAAACTTATTAAAGTATTAAACAAACTTGTAGATAGTGGAAATAGTGTTCTTGTAATAGAACATAATTTAGATGTTATAAAAGTAGCCGATCATATAATAGATTTAGGACCTGAAGGTGGAGATGGCGGTGGAACTGTTGTAGCTACGGGTACTCCTGAATTCATATCAAATACAGAAGATTCCCATACAGGACATTTTTTAAATAAAATATTAAAAAAATAATTAATAGATAGAGAGTATTTGTACAAATACTCTCTATCTATTAATTTCTTTTACAAAATAATCTATTCCATCCTCTGAAATTTTTGTAAAACCCATTTTTTCTAAATAATTATCATGTTTATTATTCTGGGAAATACTAATAAATCTATTATAGCCTTTATTTAAAAAATAATCTTTATTTTCTTCAAAAAGATAGTTTCCAATTTTAAAATCTCTATATTCAGGTATGGCATAGTCCATTTCAACTTTTAAAGTATTTTTATCATATTCTGAAGCAATAAAAATACTAGCAGGTACTAAATTTCTCAATACATATATGTTTATAATATTATCATCACTATTGAATCTAGTTGAAGAAAAATAATTTAATATATCTTCTTTATAGAAATCTAAAAAATAATTAAAATATTCAGAATTCATATCTATAGGTAATATTTTAAAATAATCTTTTGACCTATAAATCTTAGCTAAATAATAAATATTAATAAAGCTAATACCCAAATTCATTATTGCAACAGGTAAAGCCCCAATTAAGAAACCATAAATAGAAAATATGATACAACCTATAAAATTTATCCATCTAAGTTTTATAACAGATGACATTAAAAGGGATATTAAAACCACAAATGATGCCAAATAGCCAAGCCATTCTAACCAATTTATATCCATCCTATAACCTCCATATTTTAATTGAATTTTTTCATAGGTATTTTTTTCTGATTTAAAATCCCTACAAACTTACGAGAAAGTTCACTATCAATATCAAAAACTAACTTACCTTGATCTGCAATTAAATAGAGCTCGATATAATCAGTAAAAATAAAATAATCTTTTATATCATTATATGTGTAAACATCTGAATCATTATGAACATTAGTACCGTATATTATAGGTAGACTAAGTCTAAAATCCCAACCAGATATTATTATATAGTCTCTGGTAAAATATCCATAAATACTTTTATTTGAAATTCTGAGTATAAACTCTATAATTAAAAAAGAAAGTATGAATAATATTATTCTAGGAATAGAAATAGACTTTATACTAAAATCTCTAAAAAGAGAAATAAAATATATAAGTACGATAGCTAAATATATTATTAAACGTACTGATAAATTAAAACCATTAGTTTTAACTTTAAATAATATAGTACTTTCATTTAAAAACCTCTTAGTATATATTTTCCTTATTGTTGACTCTATAATCATAAAAAATATTAAATAAATTGTATATAATATAGGAGAAACTATATTATAATAAGTATAATCATCTATATTTTCTAAAAAAGGTCTAAATATAACTCCAACAATAGACATGAAAAAGATAGTGATAAAGAATGATGCAAAAAATAAAATACTTTTCTTAGTACCTGACAAGTTTGTACCTCCTTAAGATGTTATATTATCATTATAACTAAATTTAATAATTCTTTCAATTATGATATTATTATAATTGGAATTAGTACAAAAAAGGATGATATATATGAATTTTAATATAGAAGAAGAATTAAAAAAGTTGCCTGATTCTCCAGGTGTTTATTTAATGAAGGATAAAAAAGGAGAAATCATATATGTAGGAAAAGCAGTAAGTCTTAAAAATAGAGTAAGACAATACTTTAGATCTTCCTCTAACAAACAAGCGAAAGTTAAGGCTATGGTAAGTCATATAGAAGAATTTGAATATATATTAACAGATTCTGAAGTAGAAGCTTTAATTCTAGAATCAAATTTAATAAAAAAGTATAAACCAAAATATAATGTCCTTTTAAGAGATGATAAACAATATCCATATATAAAAGTAACATTAAATGAAAATTATCCTAGAGTTATAAAAACTAGGAATGTATTAAAAGATAAAGCAAAATATTTTGGTCCATATACTAGTGCAGGGGCTGTAAATGATACTCTAGATATAATAAGAGATTTATATCCAATTAGGACTTGTAAGTTAAAGTTAGAAGAAGGAAAAAAAGTAAGAGAAAGACCTTGTTTAAATTATTATATAGGAAAATGTAATGCACCATGTATGGGAAATATACCGCATAATGAGTATATGGAAATGATAAATGAAATAATTATGTTTTTAAATGGAAAAGAAGAAAATTTAGTGGAAATAATTAAAGATAAAATGAGTAAAGCTTCTAAAAATCTAGACTTTGAAGGAGCTGCTAGATATAGAGATCAATTACTTTCATTAGAGCATATTCTAGAAAAACAAAAAATAGTTTCTACTACTTCTACAATAGATAGAGATATAATAGGAATGGCTCGTGGCATAGAAGATGCTATAGTTCAAATATTTTTTATGAGAAATGGAAAGTTAATGGGACGTGAACATTTTATAATTACTGATATAGAGAATCAAACTAGAGAAGAAATACTATCTTCATTTACAAAGCAATTTTATATGGGAACAGCTTTTGTACCTAAAGAGATATTAATTGAAGAGGAATTTGAAGATATGGATATTGTCTCTCGTTGGCTTACGGAAAAAAGAGGGTCAAATGTATATATAAAAGTACCTTTAAGAGGAGAAAAAAATCATCTAATGGAAATGGTCAGAAAAAATGCATTAGAGATACTAAATCAATATAGTGATAGAATAAAAAGAAAAACTAAAAAAGAAAAAGGTACTTTGCAAGAATTAAGAGGGATTTTAAATTTAGAAAAAACTCCAAATAGAATAGAAGCATTTGATATTTCTAATATAGCAGGTGTTGAGTCAGTTGGATCAATGGTAGTTTTTGAAAATGGAAGTAAGAAAACAAGTGATTATAGAAGATTTAAAATTAAATCTATAGAAGGTCCAAATGATTATGGAAGTATGGAAGAAATATTATGGAGAAGATTTAATAGAGCTGTAGAAGAAGCAAAATCCATAAAAGAAAATAAAATAGGAATTAAAAGTTTTTCTGTTTTACCTGATTTAATAATGATGGATGGGGGAAAAGGACAAGTAAATATTGCATTAAAAGTATTAGAGGAATTTAATCTAGATATACCTGTATGTGGAATGATAAAAGATGATTTTCATAGGACAAGAGGAATTATATTTCAAAATAAAGAAATAAAAATTTCTAAACATAGTGAAGTTTTTAAATTAATTACAAGAATACAAGATGAAGCACATAGATTTGCTATAAGTTATCATAGAAGTTTAAGGGATAAAAAAGTATTTAAATCAGTTTTAGATGATATAAAAGGAGTTGGAACTAAGAGAAAAAAAGCTCTTTTAAGAGAGCTGGGTTCTATTGAAAATATAAAAAAAGCAAGTATTGAAGAAATGAAAAATATAGATGGAATGAATATAAAGGCAGCACAGTCAGTATATGATTTTTTCCATAAATAAGGGAGTGATTATATGAATTCAGTAAATATAAAAAGACTAATTAAAGATATGGATGTAGAAGTAATTTGTCAAAGTAAAAATAACAATATAAATATAATAAAAAGTGATATAAATAGACCAGGTTTACAACTCGCTGGGTATGTAGATTTTTTTGCAGAAGATAGGATACAAATTATTGGTAATGTAGAATGGCACTACTTACAAACACTTGATAAAGAAATTAAGTTTAAACGATTAGAATATTTATTTTCTCATCCAATACCTGCACTTATAGTAACTAGAGATTTAGATATTTCAGATGAAGCACTGAACCTAGCAAAAAAATATGACAGAACTATTTTAAGATCATCTCTTTCAACATCAAAATTTATAAACAATTTAATAATATACTTAGATGATATGCTAGCTCCAAATACTACTATTCATGGAGTTTTAGTAGATGTATATGGTGTTGGAGTATTGATTACAGGAAGATCTGGAGTTGGTAAAAGTGAAACTGCTCTAGAATTAATAAAGAGAGGGCATAGGCTTATAGCTGATGATGCTGTTGACATAAAGAGAAAAGATGAAGGAAATTTAAAAGGGACTGCTCCAGAACTTATAAGACATTTTTTAGAAATAAGAGGAATAGGTATACTAGATATTAAGAGACTATTTGGAGTAGGAGCTGTAAGAAATTCTAAAACTATAGATATGGTTGTAGAGCTTGAATATTGGGATGAGAAAAAAGAATATGATAGAACTGGATTAGATGAAGAATATACTGATATATTAGGAACTAAAATGTCCAAAATAACAGTTCCTGTGAAACCTGGAAGAAATATTTCCATGATTGTAGAAGTTGCAGCACGAAATTATAGACAAAAAAAGATGGGTTATAATGCAGCACTTGAATTGAATAATAAATTGATTAATCAAATGGAAAATAGGTAGGGGGTAGATTATGTATATTGGAATTGATATTGGAGGGACAAGCATAAAAATTGGTATAGTTGATGGAAATGGTGAAATAATATATCATGACTCTACATTAACAAAAGTAGAATTAGGATATAAAAAAGTAAAAGATAATTTAATTGACTTAATAAATAAAGCGATTAAATTTTCTAAGTCTGAAGGCTATGACATAAAATCTATTGGTATAGGAGTTCCTGGCATTGCTGATCCAAATAGTGATTATATAGTTTATGCAACAAATCTAAAATGGACAAATGTACCACTTGGAAAAGATTTAAAATCTAATTATGATATACCTATTTATATAGATAACGATGCAACAGTAGCAGGAATTGCAGAAAGTGTAAAAGGTGTTACTAAAGGATATAAGAACTCAGTTTTTTTAACATTAGGTACAGGAGTTGGAAGTGGAATTATAATAAATGATAGAGTTTATAGTGGAAGTCATAATAAAGGTGCAGAAATTGGACATATTATAGTAGGAGAGAATTTTTATGATTGCAATTGTGGAAATAATGGATGTCTTGAGACCTTTACTTCTGCTACAGCTATAGCTAAGTATACAAACAAATTAATAAATGAAGGAAATAATGATGAAGAATTTATGAAAGCTTTAAAATCTAATGATGATTTAATAGATACCAAATTAGTATTTGAACTTGCTAAAAAAGGTAATAAATTAGCAATAAAGTCTGTAGAAAGAATGACCGACTATTTAGCAATAGGTCTTGCTAATATTATTAACTTAATTGATCCTGATATAATTGCAATAGGTGGTGGAGTCTCTAAAGCAGGCGAATATTTGATAGAAAAAATAAATAAAAAAATTATCAATTATGTAATATTTAAAGAAGGGAAAATTACCCAAATAAGACTTTCCAAATTAGGTAATGAGGCAGGAATAATAGGTGCAGCCTTAATTTCAGAATATAAATAACATTATATTGTATACAATATAACAAATGTTTTTCTAATCAAATATTTTTTTGAAGGTTTCAAAAAAATTGTATGTTATTGACATCAGCATATTTGTTTAATATACTTAACTTGAGCTAACTTTGTTGATTAATTTTATTTTAATTATTTATATTATATGAGGGGGTAATTAAATGTCAAAAGCAATGAAAACTATGGATGGAAATACAGCCGCTGCTTATGTATCTTATGCATTTACAGATGTTGCTGCAATTTATCCTATCACACCTTCTTCTCCAATGGCAGAATACGCTGATGATTGGTCAGCTAATGGAAAGAAGAACATTTTTGGTCAAACAGTAAAAGTGACTGAATTACAATCTGAAGGTGGAGCATCAGGTGCAGTTCATGGCTCTTTACAAGCAGGAGCATTAACTACAACTTTTACGGCTTCTCAAGGATTATTACTTATGGTACCTAACATGTACAAAATGGCAGGAGAACTTTTACCAGGAGTATTCCATGTAAGTGCTCGTGCTGTAGCAAGTCATGCATTATCAATATTTGGGGATCACTCTGATGTTATGGCTGCAAGACAAACTGGTTTTGCTTTACTTGCATCTGGTAGTGTTCAGGAAGTTATGGATTTAGCAGGTATAGCTCATTTATCGGCTATAAAATCTAGAATACCTTTTGTACATTTCTTTGATGGATTTAGAACCTCACACGAAATACAAAAAATTGAAGTTATTGATTATGATGAATTTGATAAATTAGTTGATCATGAATCTGTAAAGGCTTTCAGAAATAGATCATTAAATCCTGAAAGACCAGTAACTAGAGGTACTGCACAAAATCCTGATATATTCTTCCAAGCACGTGAATCTTCAAATAGATTTTATGATGAATTACCTCAAATTGTTGAAGATTATATGAAGGAAATATCAAAAGTAGTAGGTCGTGAATATAAACCATTTAATTATTATGGTGCAGAAGATGCTGAAAAAGTAATAGTTGCAATGGGATCTGTTACTGAAACTATTGAAGAAACAATAGATTATATGGTATCAAAAGGAGAAAAAGTAGGTGTTATAAAAGTACATCTTTATAGACCTTTCTGTGAAAAATTCTTCTTTAATGTGTTACCAAAAACAGTTAAGAAAATCGCAGTACTTGATAGAACGAAAGAGCCAGGATCATTAGGAGAGCCTTTATATCAAGATATAAAAACGCTTTTCTATGATAAAAATGAAAGACCATTAGTAATAGGTGGAAGATATGGTTTAGGTTCAAAAGATACTACTCCTTCACAGATAAAGAGAGTATTTGATGAATTAGACAAAGATGAGCCTAGAAATGGATTTACAATTGGAATTAATGATGATGTAACTCATTTATCTTTAGATATAGAAGAAGAAATAAATACTACACCAGAAGGAACTATTAGATGTAAGTTCTGGGGACTTGGTTCGGATGGAACTGTAGGAGCAAATAAAAATGCAATTAAGATCATTGGAGATAATACTGATATGTATGCTCAAGGTTATTTCTCTTATGATTCTAAAAAATCAGGTGGAATAACAGTATCTCACTTAAGATTTGGTAAAAAGCCAATAAAATCAACATACTTAATTGAAGAATCAGACTTTACTTCATGTTCTACTCAATCATATGTTAAAAAATATGATTTACTTAAGGGTCTTAAAAAAGGTGGTACTTTCTTATTAAATACAATATGGAATCAAGATGAATTAGATGAAAAGTTACCAGCAAGCATGAAGAAATATATAGCAGATAATGATATTAAATTCTATACAATAGATGCTACTCATATGGCTCAAGAAATAGGACTTGGACATAGAACAAATATGATAATGCAATCAGCATTCTTTAAACTTGCTAATGTAATAGATTTAGATGAAGCTGAGAAATATTTAGATGAAGCTATTGTTAAGTCTTATGGTAAAAAAGGTGAAAAAATAGTTGAAATGAATAAAGAAGCAGTTAAAAAAGGTATGAATAACTTAGTTAAAGTAGATGTACCTGAATCTTGGAAAGATGAAACAGTTGAAAAGCAAGTAGCTGAAGGTGAAGAAATGCCTGATTTTATCAAAAATATACTTGATCCAGTTAACAGACAAGAAGGAGACTTATTACCAGTAAGTTCATTTGTAGGAGCTGAAGATGGTACATTTGAAAATGGTTCAGCAGCATTTGAAAAACGTGGTATTGCTGTAACTGTACCAGAATGGCAACCAGACAATTGTATACAATGTAACCAATGTTCGTTTGTTTGTCCACATGCTGTAATTAGACCTTTCTTATTAGATGAAGAAGAAGTGGAAAGAGCACCAGAAACATTTGATACAATTAAGCCAATGGGTAAACAATTTGAAGGTTTAAGATATAAAATTCAAATATCACCATTAGATTGTACTGGATGTGGAAATTGTGCAGATATTTGTCCAGCTAAAGAAAAAGCATTAATTATGAAACCTATTGAAACTCAAACAGAAAAAGAAATTCCAAATTGGGAATTTGCAATGACTGTAACTGAGAAAAAAGATAGAATGAATTTAAATACTGTTAAAGGAAGTCAATTTGCACAACCTTTATTAGAGTTTTCTGGAGCTTGTGCAGGTTGTGGAGAAACTCCATATGCAAAAGCAGTTACTCAACTTTATGGAGATAGAATGTTAATAGCTAATGCAACAGGTTGTTCATCAATTTGGGGTGGTTCAGCTCCTTCAACTCCATACTGCATGAATTCAAAAGGTCAAGGACCTGCTTGGGCTAATTCATTATTTGAGGATAATGCAGAATACGGATATGGAATGGCTGTAGCAACAAATCAATTAAGAGATAAATTAGAAGTATTAATGAATGAATTAATTGAATTAAATGTTTCTGATGAAGTTAAATCTGTAATGAAAGAGTGGATAGATTCTAAAGAAGATGCAGAAGGTTCTAAAAAAGCATCAGCGAAGGTATTAGATGTTATAAATTCAAATGATATTACAGATGAAAAAGCAAAATCTATATTAAAACAAATTGGAGAAACTAAAGACTACCTAGTTAAGAAGTCAGTTTGGATTATAGGTGGAGATGGATGGGCATATGATATTGGATTTGGAGGTTTAGACCATGTGTTAGCGTCTGGAGAAAATATCAATGTATTAGTATTTGATACTGAAGTGTATTCAAATACTGGAGGACAGTCTTCAAAAGCTACTCCAACATCAGCTGTAGCTAAATTTGCTGCATCAGGTAAGAAAACTAAGAAGAAAGATTTAGGAATGATTGCAACAACTTATGGATATATTTATGTAGCACAAGTATCTATGGGTGCAAATAAAAATCAATTTATGAAAGCATTAGTTGAAGCAGAAAGTTATGATGGACCTTCAATTATAATAGCTTATGCACCATGTATAAATCATGGAATAAAGGCAGGTATGGGTAAAGCACAAGAACAAGAAAAGAACGCAGTAGATGCAGGATACTGGCATTTATATAGATATAACCCAACACTTAAAGAAGAAGGAAAGAATCCATTTATATTAGATTCTAAAGAACCAAAAGCTTCATTTAGAGATTTCTTAATGAGTGAAGTTAGATATACTTCATTAGCAGCTACATTCCCTGAATTTGCAGATCAATTGTTTGAAAAAGCAGAGAAAGATGCAAAAGAAAGATATGAAAATTATAAGAGAATGGCTGAAATGGAATATTAATTAAATAAAAAAACGTAGATTCTAGTAGAATCTACGTTTTTTATTATATTTTTAAACTACCTTAATATCAGATTTAGCTAATATTTTTTGTTCTCTTTCATTTACATCTGATAACTTTTCCATTTCTTTTTCATATTCTTTTACAAACTCTTCATCTTTAATAGATAAAAGATTGATTTTAACATTATACATAGCACCTATAACTGCATTCCTTGCCATCATTGTTGCTATTAAACCATCTGTTACTGCTGATTGATTACCTTTTTCTACTACTTTTTCTGCATAGTCAAATATTTTATATGCATCTTTAGCAACTTCCAAAGGAACTTTTGCAGCACTTTTAAGTCCTTCTTGTATAGCTTCTTTTCTTTTTTTCTTTTCTTCATCTGTACTTTTTGGTAAACCAAAAGCGTCATCAACTTCTTTATATGAGTCTGAATCTCTAGTTATATCATTTAGAAATTTAGATTTCATATTTTCTGCTATCTTCTTTATTTCTTTCATTTCTTCTTCAGCTTCAGCATATTTCTTTTTACCTATTGTAAGGTTTGTAACCATTTCAAGTAAACTTACAGATAAAGCACCAGATAAAGCTGCTACACTTCCACCACCTGGCATAGGTTCATTTGAAGATAGTATGTCTGTGAATTTTTTTACTGTTAAATCTTGAAACATAAATTTATCTCTCCCTTATTTTAATATTTATAAATTAGAATAATCCGCTAATTTCTCCCTCATCAGAAAGATACATATTATTTGCTGCAGGTGTTTTAGGAAGCCCTGGCATTGTCATTACATTACCTGTAAGTGCAACTAAGAAACCTGCTCCATTAGATACCCTTATTTGTCTAACTGTAATTTTAAATCCTTCTGGTCTACCTTTTAATGTTGGATCATCAGATAATGATAATGGAGTTTTAGCCATACAAATTGGTAGTTTATCATATCCTAATGCTTCTATTTCTTTTATTTGTTTTTCACAACCCTTAGTATATTCTACTCCTTCTGCTCCATATATTTCTGTTGCTATTCTCTTTATTTTATCTTTAATAGATTCATTTTCATTATATAATGGACTAAAATTAGCTTCTCCTTTTTCTACTACTTCTACTACTTTTTTAGCTAAATCTATTCCACCTTCTCCACCTTTAGCCCATACATCTGATAATACAACTTCTATTCCATCTAATTTACATTTCTCAAATAATAATTCTATTTCTTTTTCTGTGTCTGTAGGGAATTTATTTATAGCTACTACTGCTGGTACATTGAATTTCTTTACATTTTCAACATGTTTTTTTAGGTTTTCATAGCCATCTTCTAATGCTTTTAAGTTTTCTTCATTTAAATCAGTCTTTTTAACTCCACCATGATTTTTAAGTGCTCTTACTGTTGCTACTACTACTGCACAATCAGGTTGTAAATTAGCATATCTAGATTTAATATTAAAGAACTTCTCTGCTCCTAAGTCTGCTCCAAATCCTGCTTCTGTAACTGTATAATCTCCTAATTTAAGTGCTAATTTAGTTGCCATTACACTATTACAACCATGTGCTATATTTGCAAATGGTCCACCATGTATTAATGCAGGTGTGTTTTCTAAAGTTTGAACTAAATTAGGTTTAATTGCATCTTTTAACAATATTGATAATGCTCCTGTTGCTTTAAGATCATCACATGTAACCGCTTTTTTATCATAAGTATATGCTACTATCATTTTACCTAATCTTTCTTTTAAATCTTTTAAACTTGTTGCAAGACATAATATAGCCATTATTTCAGATGCTACTGTAATATCAAAGCCATCTTCTCTTGGAACCTCTTGAGTCTTTCCTCCAAGTCTTACAACTATATTTCTAAGAGCTCTATCATTCATATCTAATACTCTTTTCCAAGTTATGTTTCTAGTATCTATATTTAATTCATTACCTTGATGTATGTGGTTATCTAATAATGCTGATAATAAATTGTGTGCTGATGTAATTGCATGAATATCACCTGTAAAGTGAAGGTTTATATCTTCCATTGGGATTACTTGAGAATATCCTCCACCAGCTGCTCCACCTTTTATACCAAAAGAAGGACCTAATGAAGGTTCTCTTAATGCGGTTATAGCTTTTTTACCAATTTTATTAAGCCCCATAGAAAGTCCTATATTTGTAGTAGTTTTACCTTCTCCTGCCGGAGTTGGATTTATAGCAGTAACTAATACTAATTTTCCATCTGCTTTATCTTCATATCTTTCTAAAACATCTAGGGAAACCTTTGCCTTGTACTTACCATAAAGTTCTAAATCGTCTTCATCTAAGCCAACTTTATTAGCTATTTCAAATATTGGCTTTATGTTTGCATCTTTTGCAATATCGATATCACTTGGTACTTTACTCATTAAATATCCCAACCTTTCTATTTTGAATTCTACGATTTCTATTATACAAAATAATTGTTGAAATGTACAGAATTTTTCATAAATATTCATGACAATAAGTAAACAAACATATTTTTTTATTAAATAAAAGCTCTCAAATTACAATAATATATGGCTTTGACTTTTTTATTTTTCTTGAAATAAATTATGGTTAAGTTTTAAAAATTGTAAAATTATGATATATTTAAATCAGATAATTTGTAAAATTTAGTCTGAAAATATCTAATCTCAGGAGTGAAAAAATGGAACAAAAAACTATAAGAGAGTTTTTAAATACAAATATATTCAAAGAAATTTTTGACTCATTAAATATTGGTATACATATCATAGATTCTAAAGGGAATACAATATTTTATAATAAAATATGTGAAGAAATTGAAGGAAACTCAAAAGAATGGATAATAGGGAAGAACATGAATGACTTAGTACAAGAGGGAATATATTCTGAATCAATTGCTATAGAAGTAATCAACAAAAAAAAGCAAGTTTCCAAAAGTCAAACTGTTAATGGGAAATATATATATACTACTGGGGTACCTATATTCTTAGATGAAGAGTTGTATATGGTAGTTATGAATATAGTTGATATGACAAAAATTGAAGAGTTAAGATTTAAATATAATGAACTTAAAGATATAAATAAAAAGATAAAAAATGAATTAAACATATTAAACAAATTAGAATTAAAAGATAATTTGATTATTTCTAAAAGTCAACAAATGAAAAAGATTCTTATGTTAGCATTGAGGGCTGCAAAAGTAGATTCTAATATATTAATTGAAGGAGAATCTGGAGTAGGCAAAGGCGTATTAAGTAGCTATATTCACAATAATAGCGAACGTAAAGAAGGACCTTTTGTTAAAGTGGACTGTTCGACTCTTTCAGAAACACTTATAGAATCTGAATTATTTGGATATGAATCTGGATCTTTTACTGGAGCTAGAAAAGAAGGAAAAGCTGGTTTAATTCAAATGGCTGATAAGGGTACTTTATTTTTAGATGAAATAGGAGAATTACCTCTTAAATTACAAGTAAAAATTTTGGGAGTAATACAGGATAAAGTATTTCAAAAAGTAGGAGGAAATAAGAATATAAAGACAGATATAAGAATAATAGCTGCTACAAACAGAAATTTATTTAACATGGTTGAAGAGGGAACCTTTAGGGAAGATCTTTATTATAGATTAAAGGTAATTAAGGTGAAGATTCCATCTTTAAGAGAAAGAAAGGATGATATTATACCTCTTATAGACTA